>JAUNDF010000066.1 GCA_030526225.1 Clostridia bacterium | reverse complement strand
AGCCCCTGCCGAAGCAACCGAAGCACCCGCCGAGGCCACCGAGGCTCCTGCGGAAGAGATTGCTCCTGCCGACTTTGTGCCCGGCTATGTGCTGGTGAAAAAGGGCAGCACCGTGTACAGCGATCCCTCCATGCACAATGCCGTGGGTGAGCTGGCCGAGGATGCTGTGGTCTGGGCGCTGAACCGGGAAACCGTGGACGGCGACGGACAGGATGTGTACAAGCTGGCCTATGCCCTGAAGGGTGAGGTCTGCGAGGGCTACCTGAAGGTCAACAAGACCGCCGCGCTGACGGCCGAGGAAATCAAGGCACAGACAGCGCTTGAATCCGATGTGGCGCTGGACGGCATTGTGCTGGTGAATGTTGTGTTTGCCGCGCCTGCCGAAGAGACCGAAGCACCGGCCCCCGAGGTCACCGAAGCGCCCGAGACCACCGAGGCACCTGTGACCGATGCGGCAGCCGAGGACGAAGCTGCGCCCGCCGGCACCATCGAGAGCAAGATTTACATTGAAAACCTGAACATGGAACTGGCAGGTGTCCCTCAGGGCCGTGTTTCTCTGGGTGAAACCTTCACCGTAACCCCCACCTACTACCGCATGGTCAACGGCAAGCGGGTGGAGGGCATCGGGGAAGGCAATGTCACCACCGTGACATGGAACTACGACAAGAACCTGTTTGCCACCGACAGCGATGTTACGGAAATCGGTCAGCCTGTGACCTTTACCGTCATTGCCATTCAGAAGTATTCCACCATCATCTGCCAGTCCGATGCGGATGAAGGCGTGCAGCAGAAGATTGAACTGGGCTTCCATCGCGATCTGGCCCCCGAAGTGAAGACCAGCCGCGAGTATCAGCTGTTCCTGGATGATAACGATGCCGATACCACCGCACTGGTCTATATGTGGGTGGAGGAGGATACGCAGTTCAAGTGGTATCCCGCTTCCATCCACACCAAGGTGGTGTATGACGAAAGCGAAATCGACTGCAAGCTGATTAGAAACAGCGACAACAAGCTGTATGTGCATGTCAACGAGTTCAAGACGGACAAGCCCTCTGTGACTGTCACGGTGCAGATTCGCGTTGAGGACAAGACGACCGATGAAAACTTTAATGTGGAAAAGGTGCTGACCATCTATCAGCCCACCGGCATTAAGGTGTATTGGGCTTCCCTGGGCACATCCTCCGCACCGGAGGCCCCCAACACCATCTACCTCAATGACAGCCTGCAGCAGGGCAAGGGCTATTATCAGGTTTATGCCCGTCTGATGCCCGAAAGCATTTTCGGCACCTCGAAGTGCTTTAACTACGAACTGCAGGGCGAAGGCGGCGCAGTGCTGGAGATAGAATAGATTGCCGGCTCTCCGGTCAACGTTCTGTACAAGACCTCCGGCGTTTATGGCACCGAGCAGACCCTGAATGTGACCACCTATGGCGGCAAATTTACTGCCAACATTCCCGTTGTTGTCATGGATGATGACAAGGCCGAGGGCGAGGTAACTGTCAGCTGGCCCTTCGCCAAGGATGAGGACGGCGTGTTCCTGCTGCCCAACCTGGGTGCTGTCTATGATTTCGAGGGCGCCGTGACGGATGAAACCGGCAAGGCCCTCAGCTTCCAGAACTGGATTGGCTTCCCCAAGGCCCTGAAGGCTGAATACGAGGGCAACAAGGTGTTTCTGCCGGGCCTGTACAGCATCACCCCCGGCACCACCGGCGTAATCACCGGCCCTGACGGCACGGAATATCCCTACCGCGTGGTTGACTTTACAGCCAGCGGCATGGGCGGCTATCGTGCCAAGACGGATAGTGTCAACATGGTTTTGGATACTTCAAGCAGCAATGCCTACATCAGCGAGCTGGTGGAGCTGACCTTCCCCGGCGCTTCCGGCTTCGATGTGTGGACCAGCAAGTGGTCTGAGCTTGGCTTCGGCATAAGCGTCCAGTCCGGCGATGCGGATGCTGTTTATATTTCCGGCAACTTCATCTACGCAGAGGAGCCCGGCGAGGTGGATGTCATCATCACCGCCAATGTATCCTCTGAGGACGGCACCCCTGTGGTCATCCATGTGGTGGTTGCAGATGAACAGACCGCTGAATATGCCATTGTGGATGAATCCGGCAAGAAGATTGACGAGCTGGTGCTGGACCGCGACGGCAAGGTGGGTCCCGCCTCTGTATAGCTTCGCCTGTGGGATGTTGCCAACAACGTCGAGGTGACCGGTGCAAGATGGTCCAGCGAAGATCCCTATGTGGCCGATGTGGATACCTGGGGCAGCGCCGTGGCTGTATCCACCGGCAGCACGGTCTTCCACTGCGGAGAATACTCCATTCCTGTGCGTTCCTACAGCGGCATCGGCGAGCAGTTCACCTTTGCCAAGCGCCACATTGCCACCCGCAAGGGCGCAGCCTTCACTCAGGCGGTGAACGTGCCCGAGGAGCTGCGCGGTCAGGTGCGCTACACCTCCTCCCGCCCTGCCTTTGTCAAGGTTGACAACACCGGCAAGGTTACGGTCATCAAGGGCTACACCAACCGCTTCTATGCCCAGATTACCGCCACCCTCGGCGATTATTCCGCCAGCTACTATGTGTGGGTGCTCAACGCAGCCACCACCATCGGCGGCGGCCGGGCGCTGACGCTGAATCAGGGCTACAACTACAATCTGGCCACATCCGCCTATGCCCCCTGGATTAAGAACGGCTCCACCTTCAAGGTGACCGACACGGTGGGCATGGTGACCTACAAGTCCAACAACAGCACCGTTCTGGGCGTTACCTCTACCGGTATTCTGGTGCCCAGAAAGGGCGGCAAGGCCGTGATTACGGTCACCGAGGTGCTCAGCAAGCGCACCACCCAGTACACCGTTACCGTGCGGCCCGCACCCACGGCGGTGGCACTGTCCCCGGCGACCGTCAACATGACCACATCCACCAAGCCCATCACCCTGAAGGTGACCCAGTCCCCCGCCAGCGCCTACAAGAACCTGAAGTGGTGGTCCACGGATGAAAGCGTGGTCACCGTAACCGATACAGGTGTCATTACCCCCGTAGGCCCCGGCAGTGCCGTGGTGTATGCCCGCGCCTATGACTATGCCAAGAAGGACTATGTGGGCAAGTGGGGCAGATGCGCCGTCACCGTCACCGAGGACTACGATTACATTGCCTATGACAAGGCCAATGACTGGATTGCCACCCGCGTGGGCGCTTCCTTCACGCCCAAGCTGAATGTGGAGCCTGCCACCGGCGCACCCATTACCTACAAGGCGGCCAACAGCCGCGTTGCTGTGAATGCCGCCGGCAAGGTAACGGCCAAGGCCGCAGGCTACTCCTACGTATACGCCACCACCAACAACGGCCTGAAGGCCACCCAGAAGGTTTGGGTTCTCAGCTCCGTAACCCGCATTGAAAACGGCGGAACCATCGGCCTGAAGATGTCCAAGGGCGAAATGGTAACCCTGAAGCCCAGGGTGTACTCCGGTGCCTACACCTTCACCGAAACGGCCGGTCTGCTGTCCTTTGCCTCCAACAACACCCGCGTGGCCAAGGTTGATGCCTGGGGCCGCGTAACGGCTGTGGGTGTGGGCAAGGCGTACATCACCGTCAAGAGTGCTGTCAGCGGCAAGACCTGCAAGTACTATGTGGTGGTCAGCGCGGCGGATGCCAGCGTACCCAAGCTGCAGAACTTCCGCGTGGACAACGATGTGCTGAGCCTGAATACAGAGACCGGCGCATATACCAATACCAAGTATTACTTCTCCAACTGCAACTACATCCAGAATGTGACCGTATCCGATACGGCGGGCATTCTGGTGGTTGACCAGACCAACCGTGTGCTGACCCCCAGAGCCACCGGCACCACCACGCTGGTGGTGAAGTACGGCAATGATGTGGTCGACCTGCCCGAACCCATCACCATCACCGTGGTGGATATGCGCCGCGCCCAGCTGACGGCCTTCCCCGAGAGCATCCAGCTGTACGGCGGTCAGAAGGGCAAGCTGCCCGTGGTGAACCCCGGCGCCTTCAAGCTGACCTACGCCGTGGAGGGCAATGCCTTCACCGTGGCAGCAGACGGCACCTTCACCGCACCGGTGATTCAGAACACCGTCAAGAACCCCAATGATCCTGCCTTTGTGTCTTCCAAGGATTACAAGGTAACCGCCACCGACAGCCTGACCGGGCAGAAGGTGGACATCACCGTCACCGTGCTGGCTGACAACAGCGAGAACGAAGACGGCAGGATTGCCACCGAGTATCCCATGATTGTACGCATCCCCAAGGGCCGCAGTGTGGACCTGAAGGAGCTGGCCGGCTTGTTCACCGCCCAGGGCTGGAACTTTGATGCCTTCATCCCCGAAAATGCCGCCTTTGCCTTGGCTGATGCCGATAGCGGTGTCATCAGCATCAGCGGCACCACGGCAACTGCACTGGGTCAGCCCGGTGAAACGGCAGTGGTCCGCGTATCCTGCGATGACCGTGTGTACAACATGACGGTGCAGGTTGCCAAGTCCGCAAGCCGGCTGAACATCGGCTTCAAGGAAGGTTCCTTCATGCAGAAGGAAGAAACGTTTATCTGCGATCCCGGTACAACGTTTGACCTTCAGGCATACATCGAGGGCTGTGCCGAGCCTGTGGCCAAGTGGTCCAGCAGCAATACTGCTGTGGCAACCATCAGCCAGAACGGTGTGCTGACTGTCCGCAAGCCCGGCGAAACCACCATCAGCGCCAGCTATGCAGGCTTAAGCGAACAGGTGAAAATCAAGATTTGCGCCGAAAAACCCACATATTTTGAGGCCAGCACCGAAGAGCTGTTCTTCAGCGAACAGAATCAGACGCAGACCTTCACCATCAACACGGATACGGAGCTATATGACGGCGCTTTCATGGTTGATGTTGATTATCCTGACGGCAGCAGAGGCTGGCTGGATGTGGCCTTTGAGTATCCCAACAGCATGCGCGTAACCGTGCTGAACGGCGGCGACCTGCGCTATGCCTCCGGCCCCGCTGTGATTCGCATCGAATCAAACGCCAACCAAATGACAGCAGAGGTCAAGGTTTCCTACGATGCAGAGGTCTATATGCCTGACCTGCCGCAGTATGTTGTGGAAATGCCCATCGGCAGTGAAATCTCTCTGGTCAGCGACTCTCCCAAGGCCTATCAGCATGGCTTCAAGATGAAGGTGCTGGAGGGCAAGGACGTTGTGCACCTGAACATCGATGAATCGATGCCCAACCTGTACTTCGATTTCTACAAGGTTGCGGCAGATGCCGTTGGCGAGGCGGCCGTAGAGGTTTCCTACAAGTCCCGCGGCGAAACCGTAACGCAGGTGATTCGCTTCCGCGTTGTGCGCAGCCTTACCGCCGAGGTGCTGAAGCTGTACACCCGCAGTGAGTATACCTTCCGCTATGCCCCCGGCGGCAGAATCAACCTGTATGCGCTGTTCAACGCGCCTGACGAGCTGGCAGACAAGTATACCCAGTGGGTTGACATCAAGGTCCATGAGGGCATCTGCAATGACCTGAATGCCGGCGGCTGGGAGCGCCCGGGCGATGACGGCACCTACTACTTCAACAACCCGGGTGATTACTCCATCCTCTTCATGGCAGAAAATGATTGGGACAATTATGTCATCAGAACCCTGCACCTGACCGATGCAGAGGACGGCATGCGCTTCTTTGTCGATGGCGTGGAAATCACCGCAGCCAACCCCTGCAGAATCCGTCCCGGCGAAACGGTGGACATCACCGTGGAAAGCGGCAGTGCATGGTACCCCGGCGATGTCCCCAGCGGCCGTGCCGAAATGACGGACGGCAGCACCATTCGCGTGACCTGCACCGAGAGCACCTCGCCCAGCGTTTGCATCGTGCAGGTGGCTGACAACTCTCAGCACTGGATTCCCTTTGAAATTGTGCCTGTAACCACCGGCATCATCTTCGGTGATTATGAGGACATTGACGGCAACGGCTATGCCGATGAGGCGGACGACCTGGAGGTGTTTACACGCACCATGCTGGCCGGTCAGCCCGAACACCTGAACATCTACAAGAAGGTTTCCGGCTCCGATCTGGCCATCTCCGGCTTGATGAACGAAAATGTCGTCCGGCTGGCCGATGAAGACCGCGTGTACACCGACAGCGCCAATGTGACCATCACCCGAAACGGTGCTGATATCACCGTTTCCTGCAGTGTGGTCGGTACCTATCAGCTGAAGGTGGAAACCGCCGACGGCTTCTGCGATACCATGGAGTTTGTGGTGTGCGCTTACGCGGCGGATACCGAGCAGAGCATCGACTACAAGGTCATTCCGGATATCGACCCAGACCGGCCCTCCTTCTGCATCACGGTTTCTAATGTGGTAAATGGCATCAACTTCAACGAGGTGCTGGTGCCCTTCTATGCGGATGCTTCCGGCAACATTACCAATGTTCAGCTGATGCCTCACTGGAAGAACTTTGTCATCCTGTCCTACGAGGCAAATGAGCCTTGGGTTGACGGCGAGCACTTCTATTATCAGTATGTGCGTGTCGGTCTTAACGGCAATGTGGTCAAGAATGATGCGCAGGGCTTCCGCGATGTTGTCATGGACGGCACGCTGCCCAAGTCTGAACAGGGCATGGCGTTCCGCGTCAAGGCAGACGGCACCGCCGTGCTGACGAAGTTCGCCGGCACCCCTGATGCCAACGGTGTGGTCACCGTGCCCGGCACCTACATGGGCCACACGGTCACCGAAATCGGCAACAACAATGATGCCGGTACCCTGCAGGGTGCCTTTGAGGGCAACACCACCCTGAAGAAGGTCAGCCTGCCCGATACCATCACCGTCATCGGTCAGCGCGCCTTCGCCAACTGCACCAACCTTTCCGAGATGGAATAAGGATACCAATCAAAAAGGGGAGCATCCGAAAGGGTGCTCTTCTTTTGTTATTACCTTCTGCGTATCCCGCCCATCACCAAACATAACATTGACAATTCCCGCGATGCATAATATCTTATTTATAATGAACTCCGGCCGGAAGGCTGAAAGACAGGAGCATAGACATGACGAACAACGATGCTGCAAAAAAATTCAATGAACTCCGTTCCCGGGGCCGGCTGATTTATCTTGTGTACGGTCTTGGGCTGACCGCCGGCTTGATTCTGCTGCTGCTGCGGCAGTACAAGTTTGCCCTGGCGGCATTCCTGCTGGTGGTGCTGCTGTACCTGTTTATCGTGCGCCCCATCATTAAACAGTACACGGAGCAGTGGCGCGAATACTGCGTGCGCCGCTTTACGGAAACCCACTTCAGCCCGGTGGAATACACCTATGCCGGCAAGGCAAAGGACATCCCCGGCCTGTGGGAGCACCCCCAGCTGCCCATCAGCCAGAAGAATGCCGGCGGCCTGCTGGTGCGCAACATTGCCCGCTGCGGCCACGACAAGGTGCCTGCCGTCATCACCGATGCCACCATTCCGGTGGAGGAGGGCAAGCGGGTGAACTTTCTTTCCGGCGCATGGATGAGCTTCCCCTTCGAAACCGGGGTGGGGGAGACTGTCCGCACAGTGAAGGGCCCCATTATGATGGCCGGCCTGTACGCAGAGCATCTGGCTTCTGAAGGCTGGAAGGCCTGCTCCATGGGCAACCGCATGAACGATGACATCGCCGTGTGCACCAAATCCGGCGAATGTGAGCTGCACAAGGAGGTGCTGGCCTGCCTGCGCCGGTTGGTGAATGTGCCCAACAAGGAGTGCATTGTGGATATCGCTCCCGATGGCTTGTATGTGTTTGTGCCCCACCGGCTGATTAACAAGCGCCCCCCGGCACTGCGCTACAACATTACCCCCGAATGGCTGGAGACCATCGACTTCCCCGAAATTGACGAGGCGTATCTGCTGGCCCTGACGCTGTACAACGAGCATCAGCAGGCTGTGCAGGAAAAACAGAACTGAATCCAAGCCGCTGCCATGAAACATTGGCGGCGGTTTTTTTGCTGCAAAAAATGTGTCATTACAACGAAACAGACCAAAGTCTGCAACTGCGATTGGCATACATTGCCATATCTGGTATGCCATGTTTTCCGTATCTGCCATTAATGGAAAAATTGTTATAGATAACAAACCATCTATGGCATTATATAAGTGATGACTTATCTATCCCAAAACAAAAGACTATTTGAAATTTTACACATATTGTGTTATTATTGGTCCGTAATAAACCACATCGGGCATTTAAAAGGCTGGAGGCAAGAAAAGAGAAGTTTGAAATCAGGCACAGTGTAACGGGGTGCTTGGCTTTGAGTGTCTTTTTTATAATCTGCTTTTTATGCAGTGCATATCAAACAGAGTATTTGCAATCTGGTCTGATTTCCTTTATATTTGATTAAAGGAAATATGGGCAATTCCTGTGGTTTCTCAATGGAACTTCAGCCGGAGAAAACCGGCTGTAGGATTAACTAAGGAGGTATCCTGTTATGAAGAAACTGGTAGCTCTCGTACTGGCTCTGGTCATGGTGTTCTCCCTGGCTGTGAGCGCAAGCGCCGAATTCAAGTTCGAGCGCAAGATCGAAATCGTTTGCCCCTGGGGTCTGGGCGGCGGCGCTGACTCCACCATCCGTCCCATGGCTCTGCTGCTGCAGAACATCCTGGGCGTTCCGGTTGAAGTCCGCAACGAAACCGGCGCTTCCGGCGTAAACGGTGCCGAATATGCTTACAAGCAGCCCGCTGACGGCTACACCTTCCTGCTGGGCACCCAGTCCCTGTTCATTCAGGATATGGCCGGCAATATGTCCTTCGACTTCAAGACCGGCTTCCACTGCGAAGACATCTTGGTTCACTCCATCAACATGCTGGCCGGCTCCAAGAAGCAGATGGACAAGTATGGCATCACTTCTTTCTCCGACCTGCAGGCTTATGCTGCTGAACATCCCTACGAAGTTTCCGTTGCTATGCTGACCGCTACCGGCATCGACGGCATGTGCTTCGAAATCGCTACCGAAGGTCTGGCTCTGAACTCCGTTGTTTACGAGTCCGGCTCCGACGTTAACTCCGACATGGCCGGCGGCCACGTTGACCTGGCTGTTGGCGGCTACGACGATATGTCCGGCCTGATCCAGTCCGGCGACATCATCCCCCTGCTGCTGTTCTGCGAGAACCGCGTTGAAATGTTCCCCGACGTTGAGTGCACCGGCGAGCTGGGCATCGACTCCTATGCCGGTCCCTGGCGTGGTATCTTCGCCAAGGAAGGCACCCCCGTTGAAGCTTGCGAAGCTCTGGTTGCCGCTATCGAAGAGGCCCGCAACGACGCTACCTGGCAGGAGTTCATCAAGAACGCCGCTTATGACCAGCGTGTTGTTCCCGCTCCCGGCGCCGACACCGACGCTTTCGTATGGCAGGAATACAAGGACCTGCGCGACTACATGGAAGAGCAGGAAATCCTGGAAAAGGATTATGACGATCTGCAGTAATCCCTTATGCTGAAATCAGCCGGGGAGGGAGCAATTCCTTCCCCGGTTTTTAGAGTAAGAAAGGAAGTTGAGTGCTTTGTTTGAACTGATCATGAATATTTTCATGTTCGTGTTCCTGGGCTTTACCTTCTTCACCCACGTGTTGGAGGCAAAGATTCCGAAGAGCATGCTGAAAAACCCCAATGCACTGATGCCCGATGTATGGCCCAAGCTGATCATCATTCTGCTGCTGATCTGCCTGGCTATCAACATCGTGAAGATCATCAAGAAGAATAAGGGCAACAAGGACTTCAATTTTGCCACCTTCGGCAAGAACACCCTGGTGTTCCTGAAGAGCAAGATGTTCATCGGCATGATTATCCTGGTCGTGGCATCTCTGGTGCTGGAGCTGCTGGGCTTTGTTGTGACCGGTGCTCTGATGCTGTTCGCCTTCGGCCTGCTGCTGGGCCAGAAGAAGGTTCTGCCCCTGGCAATCTTCTCCATCGCTGTTGCTCTGCTGCTGCACATCATTTTCAATGGTCTGCTCAGCGTGACCCTGCCCCGTGGTGAAATCGCCTTCCTGCGTCAGATGTCCCTGACTCTGGAAAGCTTTGTGCCGTGGGTCAAGGGCCTGTTCGGAATGTAAGGAGGTGACTGAAGCATGAGTTTGGGTGAAATGTTTATGTCCGGCCTGGGTGCCGTATTCGGCGGAGGTCAGTTCCTGATGGTGCTTCTGGCCATCGTTCTGGGTACCGTGTTCGGTGCTCTGCCCGGCGTTTCCGCCACCATGGCTGTTGCTCTGGGTCTGACCTTTACCTACACTATGGAGCCTGTTCCCGCTATCGTTTTCCTGGTAGCCATCTACTGCTCCTCCATCACCGGTGGTTCCATTACCGCCATTCTGTTCAAGATTCCCGGCGTGCCTTCCTCCGCACCCACCACGTTTGACGGCTATCCCATGGCCCAGCGCGGTGAGGCCGGCAAGGCTCTGGGCGTGTCCCTGCTGGCTTCCGCTATCGGCGGTATCTTCGCTGCAGTGGTCATGTTCCTCATGTCCAGCCCCCTGTCCAAGGCTGCTCAGGCTTTCTCTCAGGGCGACCTGTTCGCTGTGACCTTCCTGGGCCTCAGCATCCTGGTTGTGCTGGATGCCGATCACATCCTGACCACCATCATCTCCGGTCTGCTGGGCCTGCTGCTGGCCTGCATCGGCACCGACCCCATGATGGGTATCACCCGTCTGACCTTCGGTTCTCAGCAGCTGATGGCCGGTATCGAAATGATTCCCGTGCTGATCGGTCTGTTCGCTGTTACCGAAGTGCTCAAGCAGTGCAACACCAAGAAGCGCCTGTCTGCTGAAGACGGCGTGGCCGGCAACGGCGGCAAGGTTAACACCAAGATGCCCTCCTTCAAGGAAATCTGGGCCATCAAGTGGACCATGCTGCGCTGCTCTGCCGTTGGTACCGTGGTCGGCATTCTGCCCGGCGCCGGCGCCACCATCGCTTCCTTCATGTGCTACACCATGGAGCAGAAGCTGTCCAAGTATCCTGAAAAGTTCGGCACCGGTATCATCGACGGTATCGCTGCTTCCGAAGCTGCCAACAACGCTGCTACCGGCGGCGCCATGGTTCCCCTGCTGACCATGGGTATCCCCGGCGGTAACGCTGCTGCCGTTATGGCTTCCGCTCTGGCCCTGAAGGGCGTTCAGATGGGTCCCCTGCTGCTGACCAATCAGCCTGAGTTCCTGTCCGCCACCTTCATCACCATGATCGTAACCAACATCCTGATGGTTATCGTTGCCATGGGTATCGCCAAGGTGTTCGCTCAGATTCTGGCCATCCCCTACTACTACCTTGGACCGATCATTGTCATGCTGGCTCTGATTGGCTCCTACTCCGAAGGCGCTGCTGCCGGCGTTATGATCATGGTCATTGCCGGTATCCTGGGTATCGCTGTGAAGTACATGCACCTGAACAGTGCGGCTATCGTGCTTGGTCTGGTGCTGGGCGGCATGTGCGAATCTCACTTCGCCCGCGCTTTCCAGACCTGCGCCGTGGTTGTTTCCACCAAGGAAATGCCCATCAAGGCCGGTGAGCTGACCTTCGGTCAGAACGCTGCCAAGGTTGGTCAGGCTCTGTTCGGCACCCCCATCGCTGCCGTGCTGATGACTGCCTGCATCCTGCTGCTCCTCAGCCCCCTGTGGAAGCCCCTGCTGGCTAAGCTGAAGGCTAAGAAGGCTTAATCAACCCAATAGGTTATCATGAGCTGCCCCGCAGTTCTCCGAGGAATATCGGGGCTGCGGGGCAGTTTGAATTTGGCCATTGCCTGTGGGTTATTCTGCGGATAAGAAATCCGTGAAGCACCTGCAGATATAGCGATATAATTTGCGGAAAGGAAGAATACTGCAAATGATCATTGAGAAGAATGCTGTTGCCGGCACCCTGGAATCCAGCGATGCCATGGTAACGGTGGAACCCGGTCAGGGCGGCATTGAGCTGAACGTGACCTCTACCGTGATGAACCAGTACGGCCGCCAGATTAAGGAGACCGTGCTGCAGACCCTGGAGCGCCTTGAGGTGAAGGACGCTGTGGTCACCGTTGTGGACAAGGGTGCACTGGACTGCACCATCAAGGCCCGCGTGGAGTGCGCCGTGTTCCGCTCCTGCGACAAGAGCGCAGCCAATGTACCGTGGGGAGGTGTCATCAAATGATTACTCGTCCGAAGCCTGAACGTTTCCGTCTTCGCCGTACCATGATGTTCATGAACGCCCAGAAGCCCGGCCTGATTAAGGATGCTTACATCTACGGCTGCGACTCCATCATGCTGGACCTGGAAGACGCTGTTGCCGAGAACCAGAAGGACGCCGCCCGCTTCTCCCTGTACCACGCCCTGACCACCATCGACAACGGGGACACTAAGGTCATCGTCCGGATCAACGGCCTGGATACCCCCCACTGGCAGGAGGACGTCCGGGTCTGTGTGGCTGGCGGGGCCGACGGGATCCGAATCGCCAAATGCGAGAGCGCCCAGGACGTGAAGACTGTGGAGGCCGCGGTGGAGGCGGCGGAGCGGGAGTTCGGCGTGGAAGTGGGCCGGACCCTGCTGATGGCCGCCCTGGAGAGCCCCAAGGGCATCCTCAACGCCTATGAGATTTGTTCCGCTTCCGACCGGATGTTCGGCGTGGCCATCTCCGGCGGCGACTTCCGCAAGTGCATGCAGACCACCTTCCAGCCCGACGGGGTGGATATGCTGGCCGCCCGGGGCCAGATGCTGCTGGCCGCCCGGGCCGCGGGGATCCAGTGCTTTGACACCGTGTTCACCGACCTGGACGACAGCGAGGGCTTCGAGGCCGAGGTCCGGCAGAACAAGGCCATGGGCTTTGACGGCAAGAGCCTCATCAACCCCAAGCAGATCCGTCTGGTGCACCAGGTCTTCGCTCCCACCGAGAAGGAAGTCCGGCAGGCCGAGG
>JAUNDF010000065.1 GCA_030526225.1 Clostridia bacterium | reverse complement strand
ATTATAGCATATGTCATTCTGCATTGAAAGCAGAAAAGGGCACCGGACTTGCCTGAGTCCAGTGCCCCTTGTCTTATGCTCTTTTCTTTGGTCTGCCTCGCTTTCTGCCAGGCTTTGAAGCAGGATCTTCAACAGGCAGATAAAGAAATAATCCGAACCCATCCCCGATAAGGAACAGGTTCGGATTACATTTCTTTGGTACACCATTAGGGACTCGAACCCTAGACACCCTGATTAAGAGTCAGGTGCTCTACCAACTGAGCTAATGGTGCATATCGTTTCGAGCGGCTTGCGCTGTCAACGGTATTCATTATACACCAATTCAAGGGATTGTCAAGGGCAAATTTCAAATTTTGCCGATTCTTTTTGAAAGTGCTTTCACAGCCATGCGCGAAAGCACATTTTTGTCTTTTCGGAAGCGGACAGTTGTGTTATAATAATGTTTGTTTTGTTTTCATTAAATCTCGCATCTGGCAGATAAGAGGGATGGGCATGGCGAAGGAGAAAACGGTTTTTGCATGTACGGCCTGCGGCTGGGAGGCTGCGCGCTGGGTGGGCAAGTGTCCCTCCTGCGGGGCATGGAACACCATGGAGGAAAGCCTGACCTCGCCTGCCCTGAAGGGAAGCGCGGCCCAAAAGCCCATCAAGCAGCGGCCCGGTACCGGCTCTGCGGCCATGCTGCTGAAGGACATTCCGGAGGATGCAGCCGCGCGCATGTCCACCGGCATCGGCGAACTGGACCGGGTGCTGGGCGGCGGCATTGTAGAAGGCGGGCTGATGCTCATCGGCGGCGATCCGGGCATCGGCAAATCCACCCTGCTGCTTCAGGTGTGCGCCAACCTCTGCCGGGATGGCAAGCGGGTGCTGTACATCAGCGGTGAGGAATCCGCCAAGCAAATCAAGCTTCGGGCCCAGCGGCTGAACATCGATGTGCCCAACCTCTATGTGCTGGCGGAAAACGCACTGGACGGCGTGGAGGAAAAGATGCAGAAGCTCCAGCCGGATGTGGCGGTGGTGGACTCCATCCAGACCATGTACCGGCCGGAGATGGCCTCCGCCCCCGGCTCTGTCAGCCAGATTCGCGAATGCACCAGCCTGCTGATGCGCCTTTGCAAGGAGAGCGGCACCGCCATCTTCCTGGTGGGCCATGTGACCAAGGAGGGCGCCATCGCCGGTCCCCGGATGCTGGAGCACATGGTGGATGTGGTGCTGTACTTCGAGGGTGACCGCCAGCAGGAATATCGCCTGCTCCGCGCGGTGAAGAACCGCTTCGGCTCCGTCAACGAGCTGGGTGTGTTCCAGATGACCCAAAGCGGCATGCAGGTGGTGACCAACCCCAGCGAGCAGCTGCTGTCCCATCGGGCGAAGGGCGCATCCGGCAGTGTGGTATTCTGCGGCATGGAGGGCACAAGGCCCATCCTGTGCGATGTGCAGGCCCTTGTATCCACCAGCTTTTTCGGCACACCCCGCCGCACCGTGGAGGGTGCCGATACAGGCCGCGTGGCGCTGCTGCTGGCGGTGCTGGAAAAGCGCTGCAATCAGCGCACCTCCAATCAGGATGTATATATCAACGTTGCCGGCGGTCTGTATCTCTCATAGCCGGCGGCCGATCTGGCCCTTTGCGTAGCGGCCGCTTCATCCCTGAAGGACATGGCGGTGGGGCAGGATATCGCGGTGATGGGTGAAGTGGGTCTGGCCGGTGAAGTCCGGGCCATCCCCCAATGCGACCGCCGCATGAGCGAGTGCGTGCGGCTGGGCTTTACCACCATCGTGATGCCCAGAGAAAACGCACGCCGCCTGACCGCACCGGAGAATGTGAAAATCATCGGTGTGGATACGGTGATGCAGGCACTGAGCGTGCTGTTTTAAGGTTCACGCACATTTCACAATTCCGTTTTATCATTCATTTATTCTTATTTTATTTCATGATAAGGACGTGACCGTTTGAACACGAAATCACCCAAGGTGATGCTTGCCCTGCGCGTACTGCTGACGCTGCTGGGGGCGGGCATCGGTGCAGCCGCCGCTGCTCTCACCCTGAAGTTTTACGCCTATGCCATCGGCAGCGTATTGCCGCTGATTCAGGTAGTGCTGACCTACACCGGCTTCTGCCTTGTATTCGGCGCCGTATTTCTGATTCTGTCCAAGCCCATGGCAGAGGTCTGCTTTGAGCAAATGAACAAAATCATCCGCCGTCTGGCGCAGATGTCCATGGCGCAGGTGGTGGGCTGCATCACCGGCCTGATTGTGGGTCTGCTGATTGCCTCCCTCATCACCCGCATGGTTGCCTTCCTCGGCAACAGCATGTTCACCACGGTTCTGTCCGCCATTTTGTACATGGTGCTGGGCATCATCGGCTGGAGCGTTGGCTGGCTGCGGGGCAAGGACATGGCCGCCTTCTTCCTCGGCCGGATGGAAGACCGGGATGAGGACCGGGAAAAGAAGCATCATTTCTACCTGCGCAAGAGCAAAAAGGAAACCTCTGCCGCTTCCACAAAGCTGCTGGATACCTCCGCCATTATTGACGGTCGAATCCTTGATGTATGGAAGTGCGGCTTTCTGGAGGGCGATCTGGTCGTACCCCAGTTTGTGCTTGATGAGCTGCAGCGCATTTCCGATTCCGCGGATGATGTGAAGCGCGCCAAGGGCCGCCGCGGTCTGGAGCTGCTGCAGAAGATGAAGGAAGACCCTTCCCTGCCCCTTGTGGTTGCGGAATCGGCACCGGATGAAACCACCGATGTGGATGCCCGCCTGCTGCACAGCGCAAAGGAGTGTGGCGGGGCCATTGTCACCTGTGACTACAACCTCAACCGGGTGGCCACCATTGCCGGCATTCGGGTGCTGAATGTCAACGAGCTGGCCGGCAAGCTTCGTCCCGCCGCTGCCGCCGGTGACAAGCTGCGGGTGCAGATTGTGAAGGAAGGCAAGGAGCGCCAGCAGGGCATCGGCTACACCCAGGACGGCACCATGGTGGTGGTGGAAGAGGGCAAGCCGCACCTGAACGAAACCATCGAGGCCGTGGTCACCAGCGTACTGCAGACCAATGCAGGCCGGATGATTTTTGCCCGGCTTGCCGAATAATGCAAAAAGGACTGTGAAAGAACAGCTTTCGTTCTTCACAGCCCTTTTTTGATTTACAATTATTTGTACTGCCCCGCATACTCCTTCCGTCGGCTTCGCCGCCACCTCCCTCAAGGAGGGAGGCTCAGTTTGTCCGGCCATATAAGGCTCCCTCCCCGAGGGAGCTGTCGCGAAGCGACTGAGGGAGTGTCGGGAGGATTGCCATGTCAAGCAATCTCATTATCGTTTACAGAATTAATTAAATATCCCTGATGCTTCCGTCGGCATCGATGACCACAACCTTGCAGGGGATTGCTTTGCCGCAGTTCTGCAGGGCAGACTGCACATAGCGCACCAGCCCGCCGCAGCAGGGCACGGTCATTCTGGTCAGGGTGATGGACTTGATATCGTTTGCGCGGAAGATTTCCGTCAGCTTCTCGGTGTAATCCACCGGGTCCAGCTTGGGACAGGCGATGAGCGTAATGTGGTCCTTGATGAACCGCTCATGGAAGTCACCCCGGGCATAGGCACAGCAATCGGCGGCAATCAGCAAATCGGCACCGTCAAACCAGGGGGCATTGACGGGCACCAGCTGCAGCTGCACGGGCCACTGGCGCAGTCTGTTGGGAACAGCACCAACCGGGGCAGCATCATCGGCCTGCATGGTGCGCATGGCATTGCCGGGGCAGGTGTGGGGGATGCTCTTCACCGCGCTGCCGGGACATCCACCTGCGGCAGCGGCTTTGGCAGCCTTGGCGGCCAGCACAGCGGCTTCATCATAGGCAGGAGCCTCCCGCTCCACAAAGGTGATGGCACCAGTGGGGCAGCCAGGCAGACAATCGCCCAGGCCATCGCAATAATGCTCGTGCATCAGCTTGGCCTTGCCGTTCACCATGGCAATGGCGCCCTCGTGGCATGCCTTGGCACACAGGCCGCAGCCGTTGCACTTGCTCTCGTCAATTTCGATAATTCTTCTGATCATGCTTGTCTCCTTTTGGTTATGATATCATCAGTATATATTCAACCTTCCCCGCTGTTTCTCCTTCTGGCATCGGCCTGAATCAGCTCCGTTTTCCGGGCGGATTTAATCATGTAGTCATACCAGATGATTTTTTCGCCGCCGGAGCGGGTCTCCGTGTGGGTGCGGAACTGGTAGTGACTGCGGTTCTGCAGCACGGTCATATCCAGCATAATGGCCTGGGCCATGGCATAGAGCGTTTCCGGCGTGGGTGTATCCAGATGGTGGCTGGCGAAGCGGAACTGCACCCCGCTGCCCAGGGGCAGAAAATTGCGGATGACGATTCCGTCGGGATGGATGGTCACGCTTTCCACCCGCTCGGTGTCGTAGCGCTTGAGCATGGAATAGAAGGAGGCATAGGTGGCGGTGGAGCGCACCCGGTTGGCCATGCTTTTTTCATCCTTCAGTCGGTTGATGATTTTCACCAGCACCGCAGTGACCACGGCAATGGCGGCAATCAGCAGCAGCGGAATCATGTTCATGGCCTCTCCTCCGTTTCCTTATATAGTCGGCAGATATTACAGGGCAAAGCTGCCGCCGCAGCCTTCAATCAGGGTGATGGGGTCCGTCAGGGCAAAGCGGGCCTTGCGGATTTCCTCCCGGGTGATGGTCACCACCAGCTGCGGTTCGCCCTTGACCCGGGCAAAAACCTCCGCATCGGTGGCCGGCAAAAGCGCCAGCACATCCCGTGCCATGCGGATGGCCACAGAGGCCAGCAGCAGCCGGGCATCATCTGCAGAAAGACCGGCGATGGCCTTTTCGCACTCGCAGGATGCACACAGGTGGTCTGCATCCACCACGGTAATCTGCGTATCGCTGACAAGCTTCGCCACATCCTGCAGGGGGTCGAAGCGATCCAGCACCGCCAGATAGGCGTTGATGTCGCCATTGAGCACCGCATCAGCCTGCCGGCGCAGGAATGCGCGGGATGCATCGTCTGCCGCGAAATCGGGCCACGCGGTGCCGGCATAGACCTCCGTCCAGTCCACAGGCTCATCGGAGCACTGCCACATGGTGCGCCAGTCCGGCACGGAAGGAGCCGCCTGTACAGGCACAGTTTCCGTCTGCGGTGCGTTGACTGCCTCGGCGGCAAAATCATCACGGACCGCCTGCTTTGCCTGTTCGTATTCCTTTTTCAGCTGCTCGCTGGAACCCCAGAGATCGTTGACGATTCCGGAAAGGCTCCGCAGCAGCGGGTTGTTATCCTGATGCATGGCACTCACTCCTTCCCTCTTTTCACCGTGCACAAAATGCGCGGCGGGCGGGCATCGGTCTCGAAGGTGTCGATGGTCACCTCCGCATCCGACAGCACCTCGTTGTCAAACAGCCAGCGGCTGAGGGGATTAATCAGCAGGCTCTCCACCTGATTGCCCACGCCGCGGCCGCCGTTGGACAAATCGCTGAGGGCGGCAGACTGCAGCTGACTGTACGCCGCTTCGGGGATGATGACCCGAATGCCCTTCTGCTCTGCCATGCGGGTGATGATTTTGTTCACCTGACTGCGAAGGATGGCTTCGCCGGCCTCCTGACGGATGAAGTCGAAAACCACCACATTTTCGCCGATGCGGTTGAGAATCTCCGGTCTGCCCAGCTCCAGCTTGAAATAATCGCTGATGGCACTGCGGATGCGCTTTTCCATTTCGGGATAATCCATATCCATGGTGACGTTGGGCTGGCGGTTGCCGAGGGCATCCTTGACATAGATGCCCAGATTGCTGGTAAAAATAATGATGGTTTCAGAGAAGTACACCGTGTTGCCCTGACCGTCCGTCATGCGGCCATCCTCCAGAATCTGCAGGAATTTGTCCAATATGGAGGAGTGTGCCTTCTCAATCTCGTCAAACAGCAGGATGGCAAAGGGGTTCTTCTTCACCGCATTGGTCAGCTGACCACCGGCCTCATAGCCCACATAGCCGGGCGGTGCGCCCATGAGCTTCTGGTCGGAATGGGGCTGGGAATATTCGCTCATATCAAAGCGGATGCAGGTCTTTTCATCGCCGAAAAGCTTTTCTGCCAGTGCCTTGGCCGTTTCCGTTTTGCCGGTGCCGGTGGGACCCGCAAAGAACAGCACACCCTTGGGCTTGCCGGTGGAAGAGGATGCAATGCCGTTCATGCCTGTAACGGCACGCTTGACCACATCCAGCGTGCGCTCCAGCGCGGCATCCTGACCCTTGATGCGCTTGCCGAAGTCCTCCTTGGCAGTCTTCAGGCTCTCCAG
This sequence comes from Clostridia bacterium, assembly GCA_030526225.1. Classification (GTDB taxonomy): domain Bacteria; phylum Bacillota; class Clostridia; order Christensenellales; family Aristaeellaceae; genus JAUNDF01. The sequence continues at coordinate 6,778 of JAUNDF010000065.1, read as the reverse complement.
AGAAAGGGTGCCCCAGGGGTTTTCCTTGATGCCGTACTTGAACAGGTCGATGGCGCTGCACATTTCCCGGATGGGCAGGCATTCCTGCCGGCACAGCTTGCGCACGGAAACAAGGTCCGTCAGGGTCATGCCCTCGGTCAGGCCCACAAACTTCTCCTGCAGCTTGTTCAGCTCCGCGGGATGCTCCGCATAGAAGGGCATATCCCGGCGGTATACCGCGCTGTCAAAGAAAGCAGCAAACAGATTGCCGCTGACAAGGCGCTTGCGCTCCTCCCGGTCGGGGGCCTCCAGCAGAATCGTTTTGCAGTAGCTGTTGTTCAGGTACAGCCACGCGGGCAGATCGTTCAGCTTATCCACCAAAAGCACCAGCAGATTCTGCAGCCGTGCCTGGGGTGTTTTTACCGTGGCGGCCCCGATGGCAGACTGCATCAGCAGGTTGAAGCTATTGACCTCCTGCTGGTCCATCCGGTCCGGGCTGACCACATAGTGGCTGGCCAGCTCCATCACCACCACAGTGGCCTTTTTATCCTGCAGCATGGCACGGCTGATGATATTGGGGGCCGTATCGGCTGTGTTTCCCTTGAATTCCGCCGGGATGGCGCCGTTTTTCACCTCACTGCCGGTGACTGCGGCAAAAGAGGCAAGGGCCTCGGGATGACCGGGATTGACAAAGCCCACCAGGTTGGAGTAGTACACCACCTGCTCATAACCCATATCCGCAAAGAAGCCGCCCAGGTATTCCGTCAGCGGGACAATGCTGTCCTCCCCCACCGAACCCGGCACCGGATAGCGGTAGCGGTCCAGCACATTGCCCTCCAGAATCATCATGGGCTTCAGGCCGCAGAAAAGCGACAGCTCACGGTGCCACTTGGAAATAACCTCCGCCATCGGGAAAACCCCTCTTTCATTTTGATTTCAATAATATAGGAATTATACCATTTTTCTCTCCGCTGTTCAACAATTGCCGGAAAAATCACCGGATATTTCTCTGTCTGCTTTTGTCTTGGGCAGGAATAATCCGTATATTTTTATCGTTTTTCTGCAGAATGTACGTTTTGGACCTTTCTTTCCTGTTTTTCCCTGTTGACAAAAGGCAGGGAAACGATATAAGATAAATCAATTCACGGCATCAGTCGTGAACCGCTTCCCGCATTGGCCCCAAGCGGCCAAACGGCTTTCTTGAGGAACACAGTATTTTGAAGGAAGAGCGTATAAGGAGGTTGCCCCATGGCATTCTACTATCAGGAGCCCAGTCACACTTTCAGTGAGTACCTGCTGATTCCCGGCTACACCGGCGAAGATTGCGTACCCAGCAATGTTTCCCTGCGCACCGCATTGACCAAGTACCGCAAGGGCGTGGAAGAACCCGCTATTTCCCTGAATGTGCCGCTGGTCAGCGCCATCATGCAGTCCGTATCCGATGACAAGCTGGCCATCGCACTGGCCAAGGAGGGCGGTCTGTCCTTCATCTATGGCGCACAGAGCATCGAAAGCGAAGCTGCCATGGTCGCCCGTGTAAAGAATCACAAGGCAGGCTTTGTGGTATCTGCCAGCAACCTGACCCCTGAACATACCCTGGCCGATGTGCTGGAGCTGAAGCAGAAGAACGGCTTCTCCACCGTTGCCATCACTGAGGACGGCACCGCCACCGGCAAGCTGCTGGGTATTGTGACCAGCCGTGACTACCGCGTCAGCCGCATGGATCCCGCTGAAAAGGTAGCCAACTTTATGACCCCTCTGGAAAAGCTGGTCACCGCCCCTGCCGACACCACCCTGAAGGCAGCCAATGACATCATCTGGGCCCACAAGCTCAACTCCCTGCCCATTGTGGATGCAGAAGGCAAGCTGATGTACTTCGTATTCCGCAAGGACTATTCCAGCCACAAGGCCAACCCCCTGGAGCTGCTGGACAGCAAGAAGCGCTACATGGTAGGCGCCGGCATCAACAGCCGCGACTACAAGGAACGCATCCCTGCCCTGCTGGAAGCCGGCGCTGACGTGCTGTGCATCGACTCCTCCGAGGGCTACACCTGCTGGCAGGAAAAGACCATCCAGTGGGTGCGCGAGAACTACGGCGACACCGTGAAAATCGGTGCCGGCAACGTGGTTGACCGCGATGGCTTTATGTTCCTGGCCAAGGCAGGCGCTGACTTTGTGAAGGTCGGCATCGGCGGCGGCTCCATCTGCATCACCCGCGAAACCAAGGGCATCGGCCGCGGTCAGGCTACCGCTCTGATTGAAGTAGCTGCCGCCCGTGACGAATACTTCAAGTCCACCGGCATTTATATCCCGATCTGCTCCGACGGCGGTATCGTGCACGATTATCACATGACCCTCGCTCTGGCCATGGGCGCTGACTTCCTGATGCTGGGCCGTTATTTCGCCCGCTTCGACGAAAGCCCCTCCGACCGCGTGATGGTCAACGGCGTGTACATGAAGGAATACTGGGGCGAAGGCTCCAACCGCGCCCGCAACTGGCAGCGCTACGATCTGGGCGGCGCCAGCAAGCTGACCTTTGAGGAAGGCGTGGACAGCTATGTAACCTATGCCGGCCCCCTGCATGACAACGTGGAAATCAGCCTGTACAAGGTGAAGAGCACCATGTGCAACGTGGGCGTGACCAACCTGCAGGATCTGCGCGACAATGCCCGCCTGACTCTGGTCTCCTCCACCTCCATTGTGGAAGGCGGCTACCACGACGTAACCCTGCGTTCCACCCAGAACCACAAGTAATGAATCTATCCTCTCCCCTGTCGGGAGAGGATTTTTTGAATCACCGCAAAAGCCGCTTCAAAAGACCAAAAGGAGAATTGCCATGCTCTACGACATCACCCAGCCCCTGTTTTCCTGCGAGGTATTCCCCGGCGATCCGGCACCGGAGCGCATTGTGATGCAGCAGATGGAGCAGGGCAGCCTGTACAACCTGACGGCACTGAAGCTCTGCGCGCATAACGGCACCCATGTGGATGCACCCCGGCATTTCATCCGCGACGGCAAGGGCATCGATGAAATCCCGCTGGAGAAGTTCATCGGCCCCTGCTATGTCATCCCCCATGAGGGCGATGTATCCGCCGCGGATGCACAAGCCATGCTGACAAAGGCACGCGCCGCCCATCCCGGCGCGGAAAAGCGGCTGCTGATTGCCGGCAAAGCCGTGGTCACCGAAGAGGCGGCCCGCGTTTTTGCCGAAGCAGGCTGCTGGCTGGTGGGCAACGAATCCCAGACCGTGGGACCGGAGGATGCCCCCATGGCCGTCCACCTGATTCTGCTCCGGGCATAGGTGGTCCTTCTGGAGGGCATCCGGCTGCAGCATGTGCCGGAGGGAGCCTATTTGCTCAGCTGCGCACCCCTGAACCTGCAGGGCTGTGACGGTGCGCCCTGCCGCGCCGCGCTGATGACCCTGTAAGCACACGAAAACCCCGCTGACATTTTTCCGTCAGCGGGGTTTGTTGCGGGTTTATCTGCGCCTGTTCAGGCCGCTTTCCACATAGTATTTTGATTTGTTTTTGTACATATCCGCTTCGGCCTGCTTGACCAGCTCAAGGATGTCACTGCCGCTTCCGGCCGCTCTGCCGCAGGCGGCAGCGGTGCCGATTTGCGCAATCAGCTTTTCACCGGTGGTGATGTAGGTCTTTTCATCCGTAAAGACGGCCACAAATTCATCGCCGCTGATGCGAAACACATCCTCCTCGTCCATGTACTTCTTCAGCAGCTCCGCAAAGCCGCAAATCAAGTCATCGCCCGCCTTATGACCACGGTCATCGTTGACCCGCTTCAGACCGTTGAGGTCGATAAACAGTGCGGCTGCCCAGTCAGCATGCTTCAGCTCCTCCAGACGCGTTTCGTAGGCGCGGCGGTTTTTCATGCCGGTCATGAAGTCGGTGTTGGAAAGCACGCCCAGCAGCTGCGCCTTCATTTCGGCATCGGTAACCGCCTTGGACTGCAGCATGATGTACAGCAGGAACAGGCCGCAGGTGACGCCGGTCTGGCAGATGGACAGGCGGAAGGAAATCGTCTGCAGGAAGCTGGTTATCAGCGGCCAGATGACAAACAGTGACACCGCCTTTTTCTCCGGTCCGTCCGTTTTGGAGAAGAATGCAATGACAGAAGGAATAATCATGCCCGGGAAGACAATCGCCCAGTGAATCCACACCAGCGGTCCGCGGTGGTACGCATTGGCATCATCAACGGTAAAGCCCAGATGATGCAGGGGCGTCGTGGCAAAAAACAGAATCCCGCCCAGACACATAAGCCCTGATATCAGCATCGGCTGCCACATGAGCTTTCCCTTCAGCACATACATGCTGTAGAGGGTCCACAGGAATACCAGCACGATGGTCGAAACAAAATACAGGATGTTGGATCCCCACAGCACAGCCCGCGCACCGGGGAACATCATCCCCTGGCAAGCACCGGCTATCATGTCCGATGCGCAGGTCACCATCACCCCTGCCAGCAGCAGCCGGTACAGCCTTGCCCGGATATCCGCCTTCCGGCTGATGCCTGCAATGCCCTTTCTGACATGAAAATACAGGATCCCAAGGATCATGATGCACAGCGCGTTGATTTCAATATAATATGCGGCGGCCAAATCATATCCCTCCCCCTGAAAAAATGCTGTATCAACCGGATTTCTCCGCAAAGACATACTCCATCAATTTTATTATACCATTTCTTTCCAGTCTGTACAAGACAGAATCTTGTCATTGACAAGTGAACAACCGTTATCTACAATAAGGATAATGTTTGAAAACGAAAGGAAGAGATTTCGTGCAAACGGTTATCTCCACCAAAGAGAGAATTCTTGATGCGGCCCTGACGCTGTTTTCCGAAAAGGGCTACGACGGCGTGGGTGTGGATTTGATTGCCGCCAATGCCGGGCTGAAGGGGCCGTCCATCTACAAGCACTTCAAGGGCAAGGAAGAAATCCTTGAGACGGTCATTGAGCAGATTAACCGGCATTATGAGGCCGGCTTCCGGCGCAACCCCGCCGTGCTGCCTGCATCGGTGGATGAACTGGTGGCCATTTCCATGGAGCGGATTCGCTTCACCCTGAACGATCCGCTGATTGTCAAGGCCCGGAAGCTGCTGACTCTGGAGCAGTTCCGCAGTCCGTTTTTCGCCGCACAGGCCACTGCCCACAATTATGAAAACATCCAGACCATGTACGCTAACATGTTTGCCGGCATGATGGAGGCGGGCACGCTGCGCCGTGAGGACCCCCAGTGGCTGGCCATGCTGTTCCTGTCCCCCGTTACACTGCTGATTCAGATGCACGACCGGGAACCCGCCCGCCGCGAAGAGGCCGTACAGCGCATTGAGGAGCATCTGCGCCATTTTGCCGATGTGTACGGCATCCGCAAAGCACCCTGAAACATCCATCAAACAAAAAGGCGTGATTGAAATGGAATCCTTGCTGAGACAGTATACCGCCCCTGATTTTACGAAGCCGCAGTTTACGGCTGCCCCTGATGCCACGCTTCGCCCTGCCCCGCTGGACGGCGTTGCCCCCGAGCAGTACCACGCCATGAGCATCTTTCCGGAATATTTCAAGGTGGATGGCCGGTGGCTGCTGGCACAAGAGAGCCGGATGGACTGCGTGCCTGTGCTGAAGGGCGATGCCATCGAGGTGTGCGAATTCCGCCGGCTGAAGCAGGGCGATATGGTTTTCTGCGGCCGCACGGAGGATGCCTCCGAGGGCATTTATGTGCATCCGGACGGCTTCCGGGAAACAGGCAACACAGAGGAGGTTTTCGCCTTCCGCCACAACCGTTCCCGTGAAACAGCCTTCTCCCGGGATTATGATGAATTGTACCGAGTGCTGGCCCACGACCGGGACCACGGCAAAATCGTGTGGGTGATGGGTCCGGCAGTGGCCTTTGATTACGATTCCCGCAAGGCCTTCGCCAAGCTGGTCAAGGCCGGATATGTCCACGCGGTGATGGCCGGCAACGCGCTGGCAACCCACGATCTGGAGGCCTCCTATCTTGGGACCGCACTGGGGCAGGATATTTACACCCAGCGCAACCAGCCCAACGGCCACTACAACCATCTGGATACCATCAACCGCGTGAAGCTGCACGGCAGCATTGCCGATTTTGTGCGGGAGGAAAACATCACCGAGGGCATCATTGCCGCCTGTGTGGAAAAGCAGGTGCCCTTTGTGCTGGCGGGCTCCATCCGGGATGACGGCCCCCTGCCCCCTGTCATCGGCAATGTATATGAAGCACAGGACCGCATGCGGGACCAGATTCGCAGCGCCACCACGGTGATTTGTCTGGCCACCACGCTGCATTCCATTGCCACCGGCAACATGACCCCCTCTTTCCGGGTGATGGCTGATGGCACTGTCCGTCAGGTCTATTTCTACTGTGTGGATATTTCCGAGTTTACGGCCAACAAGCTCTCCGACCGGGGCAGTCTGGCCGCCAGAGCCATTGTCACCAATGCACAGGATTTTGTGGTTCATGTGGTGAAGGGGCTCGGACTTGAATAAATCGTTTTCGCTGCCGGTTTGATGCCGGCAGCTTTTTTGTATATATTGCTCATTTTTTGATTGTTCTTTTTGTGCATTATTTTTATTCATTCAAAATTTGTCATGATTTTCGCAATTCGCTATTGACTTTCAATTATAGGAATGATAAGCTTAAATCACTTACAAAACATGGTTTCGTAACCTCGTTTAGTGTTGCGGAACGGACAATTGAAAAAGGGAGGTACCCCTATGAAGAAGTTCCTGTCCCTGGTCATGGCAGTCGCAATGCTGTGCACCGCTTGC
>JAUNDF010000064.1 GCA_030526225.1 Clostridia bacterium | reverse complement strand
GCATGCGCCGATTGCCGCGCGCGTGCCCGCAAGCATCTGCGCCAGCGGCATGCTGGTTTCCAGCCTGTATCTGGGCATCCGGGGCATCAAGGGCGGCTATGTGAAGGTGCTGAGCATCTCGCTGGCCCTGGCCGGTATCTTCATCATCGGCTTCGGTCTGTTCACCGTCATCCCGCTGATTACGGCGGCCGGCTTCGGTTTTTTCCTGATGCTCCCCTTTGCCAACAACTGCCTTGATGTGCTGGTGCGGAGCAACACCGCAGCCGACCTGCAGGGCCGCATCTGGGGCATTGTGGGCTTCCTGTCCCAGATTGGCTACGTGGTTGCATATGGCTGCAGCGGTGTGGCGGCTGACTTTATGGCCGCATCCGCAGGCATCAGCGTTGGCCGCGGTGCCGGCATCATCATGGCCATTTCCGGCGCGGCACTGGTGGCGGTTTCCGTTTCCATTCTGCTGATGAAGAGCATCCGCAGCCTTGACAGCGCAAAAGCATAACAACTGCATAGACCACAAAACCCCTGCCGTGTTTTTGCGGCAGGGGCGATTTTGTGGTGTTATCCTGTGTCAGTTCACGTTGAAGACCATCATATAGAAGCCGATGATCACCGCCGTCAGCAATGTCATGATGATGCCGTACCTGGCCATATCCTTGGGGGTAAAGGCCTTGGAGGCATAGGGAATCACGTTGACCGGGCTGGAGGAAATGACAATCAGGGACAGGGCAGAGGTGAAAATACAGGGAGCAACCAGTCCCCAGGGGGACAGGCTGTTGGCATTGGCCAGAGAAATCATGATGGGCACCAGCACAATGCCGGAAACCGTGTTGCTGGAGAAGAGAATCTTCAGCACGGAGACCATCAGCACAATCACCATGCCGCGGACAAACAGGCTGCCGCCCATCAGCCCCGGCATAAACAGGGCGTTGGCCAGCTGCTCTGCCACGCCGGTTTTGTGCAGCAGGTCACCCAGCAGCACACCGCAGGCAATGAGCATGATGGAATCCCAGCTGATGGCATGGATGGCCTTTTTCCACTCCATCACCTCAACACCGGGGAGGAACAGGGCAATGGCCGCCAGCAGTGCCACATGGTGACTGCCAAGGCCGATTTTGTCGCCAAAAATCCACAGCAGAACGGCCAGCAGGAAGATAACCGCAAGGCGGATTTCCTTGGGGCCGAAGGCCAGCTGCTTGTCGCCCATCTCAATGGGATTGCTGTTTTTCAGCGGCAGCGTCAGCACCAGCCAGCCCGCCAGCAGGAGCGTGATGCAAATCGGCACGCCGATGAGCATCCACTGGCCGAAGGTGATGGTGATGCCGCTCATGCTTTCCAGATACTCGATGGCAATCAGGTTGGCACCGGTGGCAATGGGCGTTGCCACACCGCCGAAAGCACAGCCCCATGCCACGCCCAGCATAATCGCTCTGCCGAAGGCGGCATGGTCGTTCCGGTCCTTGGTGCGCTCCCAGATGCTCATGGCAATGGGGAACACCACCGCCGCCGCAGCCACCTCGGTAATCCACATGGCCAGCAATGCGCCGCAGGTCATGATGCCCAGCACCACAAAGCGCGGACGGCTGCCGAATACGCGGAACAGGAACCGGGCAATCAGTTCACCCAGCTGGGTGGCCTTGAAGGCACTGCTCAGCAGCAGCACGCCAAGGAAAAAGCCGAAGATGGAATTGCCGAAGCTGCCCGCAATGGCCTGTGAAAAGGTCCGAAGCCCCGTAAAGGGCACCAGCACAATGATAACCAGAGAGCTTACGGCAATGGGCACCGTTTCCAGAATCCAGTTGAGGATGGCGAATACCAGCAGCCCTCCGGCCATGATAGCCGGACGGGATGCCAGGTCCTGGGGCACCAGCGCACACATCAGCACCAGCCCCAGCAGGGTTGCATAAAAGATAATCGTGCGGATGTTTTTCATCAGTCGTTCACGCTCTTCAGCTGCTCAACGGTGTCGGTTACGGCATGCTCGATGGGCAGACGTTCAATGCTGGATGCGGCCACAAAGCCCACAGCACAGGTGGAATGCAGCACCTGCTTAACATCCTCGGGGGTTACGATGGGGCCGCCGTGGCACAGGGGGATGATGTCGGGCTTTACGCGCTTGGCCGCGCTGAGGATGGCCTCGGTCTTTTCGATGGCCTGCTGCAGGGGGCTGACGGTCTTCACGCCCACATCGCCGCCGGCGGTGAGGCCCACATGGGAAACGATGATGTCGATGCCGTTTTCAGCCAGAATCTCGGCCTCCTCGGGATTGTAGCAGTAAGCCAGGGTTACAAAGCCCAGCTCGCTGGCCAGCTTCAGGGAAGAAACCTCCTTGGCGAAGCCCAGACCCACCTGCTCCAGCTCCTGACGGATGGGGCCGGAAATCTTGCCGATGGTGGGGAAATTGATGACGGCGCTGTAGCCCAGCTCCTTCAGGCTGAGGAGGAACTTGCGCATGTCACGGGTGGGGTCAACGCCGTAGATGCCGGCGATGACGGGGGTGTGCTTGACCATGGGCAGAATCTGGTCACGGCCCATCTCATACACAATCTGGTTGGCATCGCCGATGGGCAGGTTGCCGGCGATGGAGGCAATGCCGTTCATGCGGTAGCGGCCGGAGTTGTACACAACAATCATGTCGGCACCGCTCTTTTCCTCCAGACGGGCAATCAGGCCGGCACCGGCGGCGGTTACGATAATCGGCTTGCCTTCAGCGATGCGCTGATGCAGCGCGGACAGAATGGATTCCTTGGTCAGATTGGACATAAAAGGATTCTCCTTTCGCTGTTTTCATTATTTCTTCATCAGGGTCAGCAGACGGTCTGTGCACAGCTGCGCAAAGGCAGCATCGTTCAGGTGTGCATCCACCGCGGTGACCTTGACGTGTTCGGGCATATTCTTTGTGACTTCCGTGGTAAAGACTTCATCCGCTTCGGGATCGAAGAATACCTGACCCTCGGCATTGACCATGGACCAGCCTTTGGTGGGGATGAGCACCTCCACGTTGCCTGTGCTGTCGCTGAGTCTGTCAACGAACAGCTTGGCGGCACGGGTCAGATCGTCCTTGTCGGCGCGCATCTTCACGGAGGAGGGGCTGTGGCGGTACAGCACACGGGCCTTCTGCTGCTCAGTCAGGGTATCCTCCCCTGCCAGATTAATCATCTCCAGCGCGCCGGGGGTTACCACATAGGGGATGCCCATTTTGGCCGCGGTATGCAGGCGCTGTTCGCCAACGCTGTAGATGCCGCCGCCCACCTCATCGGCCACCTCGCTGGTGGTCAGATCAAGCACACCGGCAAAATGTCCCTCGGCAATCATCTTTTCCATCAGACGGCCGCCGGAGATGCCGCGGGCGTGGAACACCAGCACCTCGTAGCCCTCCTGCTCCAGGCGGGCCACACAGGCATCCACACAGGGGGTGGTCACACCAAAGCCGGTGATGGCCACGGCGGGCTTGCTGTCATCATGCTGCAGGGGGACCTTCAGCATCCCGGCCAGCACATGGGCAGCCTGTGCCAGTGCATGGCGGGTAAGGAAATTCAGGTTCTGGATATCCACCACAGGGTTAATCAGCAGGATATCCTCGCCGTACACGTAAGGCAAGGTATTGCCGGAGGCCATGGTGGAGACAATCACCTTCGGCACACCCAGAGGCAGCTCATGCATGGCTGCGCTGGCAAGGGTGGTGCCGCCGGAGCCGCCCAGGGAGATGGCGGCGGTCAGCTTGCCTTCCTCCCAGGCTTCGCGGATGATGCGTTTCAGGCCCCGGGTCATCAGCACGGAGCACTCGGCGCGGGTCTTGATGCCGGCGATGCTCTGTCCGCCCAGCACTTCCTTCTGGGTGATTTCCACATCGGCGGGGCTTTCCTTGAGAATACCGGTGTCCACCAGCGTAACCGCAAGGCCCTGTGCTTCCAGCTGTGTACGCAGGAAGCGGGCCTCGGCCGCTTTGGTGTCCATGGTTGCAATCAGATAGACGCTCATTTAAGCCTCCTGCAGTGCTTCTCTCTTTACAGGTGCGTCGGGATGCTTCTTGTAGCGGGTGATGTGCATCATCAGCATCACAACGGTCAGGGCGATGCCGATGAAGTCCAGTACGGTGAAGGGCAGCAGCAGGCACACGGCAGCAGCGGCGGCCAGCACGCGCTCAAGCACGGTGGTCTTCTGCAGGAAGAAGTTTTCAACCGCGATGATGAACATGAACAGGAACATCACCACCATGGCCACAGCCCAGATGGTTTCATACCAGGGACCCTGCAGCAGGATGGCGGGACGATACAGGAACAGGAAGGGCAGCACGAAGCCGGCGATGGCCAGACGCATACTGGTCAGGCAGGTCTTCATAAACTTGGCACCGGCCAGACCGGATGCCACCAGACAGCCGATGGCAACAGGGGGCGTGATGGCGCTCAGCTCGGCATAGTAGAACACGAAGAAGTGAGCAACAATCAGCGGCACGCCGAACTGGGTCAGTGCGGGAGCGCCCAGCAGAGCAGCCAGAATGTAGGCGGAGCCGGAGGGCATGCCCATGCCGAAAATCAGGCAGACCAGAGCCACCAGAATTGCCAGCAGGAACAGGTTGCTGCCGGCCAGGGTCAGAGCAAACTGGGAAATCTTGGAGGGCAGGCCGGTGGCGGTGAGGATTTCAACCACGCAGCCCATGGTGGCCATGCAGGCAGCGATGCCGGCAACGGTCTTGCCGCCGGAGATAAGGCCCTTGAGCACATTCTGCACAAAGGTCTTCACGCGCTGACCAACAGAACCGAAGGTCTTGTCCAGCAGGGTCAGAATCAGGCCCATGGCAGTGAGCACCAGCACGGAGATGAACAGAGCCTTCTGGGGAGAGAAGGACATCATCATCAGCACAACCAGCACGATGACGGGCACGATGAACATGGCCAGCTTGCCGAAGGCACGGTGGAACTTGGGCAGCTCTTCAGCCTTCACCTTTTCGTCGCCCAGCTTCAGGGCCTTGATGTACACGCTGATGGCAATGCCCAGGTAGTACAGCACAGCGGGAGCCACGCCCACAGCAACCAGATAAATGTAGGGAATGCCGGTCCAGGAGGCGATAATGAAGGCGGCGGCATTCATAACAGGGGGCAGGATGGCACCGCCGGTGGAAGCGGTTGCTTCGCAGGCAGCGGCAAAATCAGAGGGATAGCCGCGCTTCTTCATCAGGGGGATGGAAACAGCGCCGGTCAGGGTGATGTTGGCGGCAACAGAGCCGGTGATGGAGCCAATCAGGCCGGAGGAAATAACAGCCACCTGAGCGCCGCCGGAGCGGATCTTGGTGGAGGCGGACATGGCCACATCCATGATGGTGGAGATGGCACCGAAGGCTTCCATCAGGCCGCCGAAGATGGTGAACAGCACGATGGTGTTGGCGGAAACGGAGGCCAGCATGCCGTACACGCCGCCGAAGCTGGTGGTCACCTGCGTAATCAGGCGCTCAAACTTCAAGCCGCCATGGAAGAAGATGCCGGGCATGTAGGGGCCGAAGAAGCCGTATGCCAGCGCAATCAGGGCGATAATCGGGATTACCCAGCCCCAGCTCATCTTGGTGGCGATGAGAATCAGAATCAGGAACACAAGACCGGAGTAAACCTTATCCACGGGATAGCCCAGCGCCATCTGGAACTGGGTGGAATGGGTGTGGATATAAGCACCGGTGGCCACCGTCAGCACAATCAGCGCGACCATAATGGCGCTCTTGATCTTGGACTTGGTGTCGGTCAGGCGGATGGCGCCCAGGAAAATAATCACCAGAGAGAAAGCGATATGCAGGTTGATATGCTGCTCGGAGGTGAAGATGGTGAAGTTTGCGGCCAGCAGCTGGTAAATGCACATCACGATGGCAACAACGCTGATGATGCGATCCAGCACAATCTGTGACCTTGTCTTCTGTTCGGTCATGTCAGGAGCCTCTCTTTCGGAAAGTATTTTGTCTTTATATGGAAATAATGACAAACAAATTTGGAAGGGGGAACCGGAAGAAAAGTAAATCACCCGGGTTGGGCAAAGGAAAGCGGGCGCTCATTTCAGCGAGCGCCCGCAGCGAGTCTTGTTTACGCGGCGATACACGCCCGTGGGGTTTTTGCAGAATTACTTGCCGTAAACGATGAAGTTATCGTTCCACAGGCCTGCTTCCTGCAGAGCCTTGGCGGCGCCGGGGTGGAAGGGCACGGTCTCAACGCAGACACCGGCAGCAACATCCATGAAGGCATCGAAGTAGGCGGAGATGGCCTTCAGGTCTTCCACATGCTCCAGAGCGGTCTTCACGAAGGTGTAAGCGTCATCCTCGCTGACCTCGGCAGAGAACACAACCACGCCGGAGTTTGCGGGAGCCAGAACGGTTTCGCCTTCGGGGATGGTAGCGCACTCGGCATGGGTCAGGGTACGAGCGCCAACGCCGGGGTTCATGGCCTTCACAGCCTCAGCCACTTCCTCAGACATGTTCAGGCAGCGGATGGGGTTGGTGGCTTCGATTTCGATGATGCCGGAGATGGGAGAGCCGTTGGCATAGGAACCGACGAAAGCATCGATACGGCCGTCCTTCATGGCGGTGTAGCCTTCGGACCAGGTGAAGTAGTCGATGGTGACCTTGGCGGTCAGGCCATAGGCTTCCAGAACCAGGTTCAGCACAGCGGTGGTGGAGGAAGCAGCCGGGGGCAGACCGATGTGACGGCCTTCCAGATCCTCATAGGACTTGATGTCGGAGGAATCCAGAACCACGATGGGCAGAGCCCAGGTCACGAAGCCGAAGGCCTGCAGCATGCATTCCGGAGGAACAGCAGCGGTGAAGGGAGCAGCACCGTTGAGAGCGTTCACCAGATCGATGGTGCCGGTGTAGCCGCCCTGCAGGTCGCCGGACTGAATCAGATAGATGATTTCAGCACCACCGGTGGTGGTGGAGGTAGAGGTTCTCAGGCTGGAGTTGCTGTTGACAACAGAGGACAGGGCCTCGATGACAACGTTGTCGGTACCGCCGGTGGAGCCGGTGCCCAGGGTGATGATACCGTTTGCAGAAGCAGAGCACAGGCAGGACAGTGCCAGGCACAGTGCCAGCGCCAGGGAAACGATTTTCTTCATATGGGGTTTCCTCCTTTTGATAGATGGTGATTCTGTTCACCTATTGGCCAAATTATACTATATCGTTTCAATTGTGTCAATACAATTTTCTATAATTGTATACAATTATTTTTAATTGAATTCATCTCTGTTGCTTCACAGGCATCAAAAAAGCCCGCGGTCACATACAGCCGCGGGCCTTGCAGAATTTATATGAATTCAGAATGATTTGGCATCGCCGGTGTCTTATGCCTTGGGAATCGGCGCAAACACGCCGGTAATGGCATTGAGGTACGCGGGGCTTTCCTCCAGCTTGTGGAAGTTCCGGTCGTGGGATGTAATCAGCTCCACAAACCGCTTTTCATCCCGGTCATACAGGGCCTTAATCATTTCCTTGTGCTGCCGGTACTGCTCCTCCCGTGGATTGACGTAGCTGTAATGGCAGGCCTGAACGTATTCCAGCTTCAGGTACAGCTTTTCCTGAATCTTGAACAGCTCCTCGTTTTTGCTGATGCGGCTCAGCTCCAGATGGAACATGCAGTTCATCTTAATCCGCTCGGCAACATTGCCCTCCAGCGCGGCCTTGTAGCAGGCCTCGTTGTACTGCTCCATGATGGAAAAATCATAGTTGCTGCCATGGAGGATGGACAGATGCGCCGCCACCGTATCCAGTGCAAGGCGGATGATGCCGACCTCCTGCAGCCAGTTGGGCTCAAAAACCGTGACCTCCGCATAGCGGTTAGGATACATGGTGACGATGCCGTCGGAGGCCAGCCGCTTGATGGCCTCGCGCATGGGTGTGCGGCTGATGCCCAGCTGGTTGGCCAGCTTGATTTCGGGAATTCTCTCCCCCGGCTTAATCTGTTGGGAAAGAATCATATTCTTCAATGTTTCATAAGCCATGTTAGCCATGCCGGAGGCCTGCTCCATCGTCCATCCCTCGCTTCTCGTCATATGCCGTCATTATAACTCATAATTTAACATTTGACAATCGGTTTGATGTAATATACAGGCAGGTGCTAAATGGGACAGGTGCCGGGCCTTGCTTAGCCCATTACCGCCGACAGCGCCATGGCCCACAGGGGCAGCAGCAGGATGCTCACCAGCGTGGAAAACACCACAGATCCGGCGGCAAGTTCTTCATTGTGTCCGAACTGGACAGCAAAAACGGAGGTGATGGCCGCGCAGGGGCAGGCCTCCAGCAGCAGCAGCACCGTCGGTACCATGCCGCGAAGGCCCAGCAGCACGAACAGCCCCATGCACACAGCGGGGATGATGACCATGCGCACCACGGTCGTGCGGATGATGGCTGGGCTGCACAGGATGCTCTTCGGGCTGCAGCCGGCAATCATCATGCCGGTAATAATCATGGCCAGAGGCGTGTTCATATTGCCGATTTGGGTGATGGGCTGGCGAAGCAGTTCCGGCAGCGGAATCCTGCCCAGATACAGCACCAGCCCCAGCAGCACGGACCACAAAACAGGCGTGCCGGCAATCCCCCGAAGGATTTCCTTCCCGCCGGTCTTCCCTGCCACCATGGCATAGCCCACCGTCCACAGCAAAATATTGAACATGGTCACAAAGGCACTGGCGTACAGCAGTCCTTCCGCGCCGAACAGGGCCTGAATCAGCGGAAAGCCCATGTACGCCGCATTGGAAAAGATGCAGGCAAAGCGGATAATGGGCGCATCCTGCTGCCCCTTCAACCGCCGGGTGACCATCAGCGTAATCACAACGCCCAACAGCAGCAGGACTGTACCCAGCCCGAAGGACAGCATCAGGTTCTGCGCCACCTCAGCCCGGAACTCCGTCATATAGGAATTGATAATCATCGCCGGGACCACCAGATAAATCAGCAAATCCGAAAAGAATTTGCGCGCCTCCGGCTTCACAGCTCCAGTCTTCGCACACACAAAGCCCGAAAGCATCAGCAGGAACAGGACCAGCACCTGTTTGGCGGTAATCAGCGCCAGCGCCATTTCAAATCACCTCTGTCACATACTGAAAAGGACGGGCAAGCCCAAACCCGGGATGCTCGTCCTTGAACGGTTCACAGTATACACCCTGCAGTGGAAATGTCAAGACGGGGCGTGATGTGATACTTACTTATTTCAGTGATGGTCGCACCCGGAGCAGCCGGCGCAATTGCCGCTGCAGCCGGAGCAGGCCTTACCGCTGCGCTTGTCGCGAATCATCACCCGGACAATCAGGAACACAGCGGCACACAGACCGATACAAATCATGGCGGTTGCAAAGTTCATACAGAATCCTCCTTATGCGCGGCGGGTCGCTTCCTTGTACTTCTTGATGAAGAGCATGTAGAGCATCACGGCCAGCACGGCGATGGCACACAACAGCCAAACGAGCTGCACATGGCCGGTGAACAGATTGCCGAACTGGTTAATCATCAGGGCGATGCAGTAGGCAAAGCCGCACTGATAGCCCACGGCGAACCAGGTCCAGCGGGCGCTGTTCATCTCCCGGCGGATGGCACCGATGGCGGCGAAGCAGGGGGCGCACAGCAGGTTGAACACCAGGAAGGACAGGCCGGTGATGCCGGTGAAGGCCTGGGCCAGGGCAGCGTAGGTACTGCCCTCACCGCCGTAGAGAATGCCCATGGTGCTGACGATGTTCTCCTTGGCCACAAGGCCGGTGATGGAGGCCACGGCTGCCTGCCAGTTGCCCCAGCCAAGGGGTGCAAAGATCCAGGCAATCAGGCTGCCCAGACGGGCCAGCAGGGAGAACTCCATTTCCTCCTCAGTCAGCATGCGGAAGGTGCCGTCCGCAAAGCCGAAGAAGGAAGCAAACCAAATCACAATGGTGGACAGCAGGATGATGGTACCGGCCTTCTTGATGAAGGACCAGCCCCGCTCCCACATGGAGCGAAGCACATTGCCCAGGGTGGGCAGATGGTAGGGCGGCAGCTCCATGACGAAGGGAGCAGGCTCGCCGGAGAAGCGGGCGGTCTTCTTCAGCATCAGGCCGGAAATAATGATGGCAGCCATGCCGATGAAGTAGGAGCCCACAGCCACCCATGCGGAGCCGCCGAAGATGGCACCGGCCATCATGGCAATGAAGGGCATCTTGGCACCGCAGGGGATAAAGGTGGTGGTCATGATGGTCATGCGGCGGTCACGGTCATTCTCAATGGTGCGAGAGGCCATGATGCCGGGTACGCCGCAGCCGGTGCCCACCAGCATGGGGATAAAGGACTTGCCGGACAGGCCGAACTTGCGGAACACGCGGTCCAGCACAAAGGCGATGCGGGCCATGTAGCCGCAGGCCTCCAAAAAGGCCAGCAGCAGGAACAGCACCAGCATCTGGGGCACAAAGCCCAGCACAGCGCCCACACCGGCGATGATGCCGTCCAGAATCAGCCCCTTGAGCCAGGGAGCGACCTTGGCCGCATCAAGCCATTCCTCCACCGCAGCAGGGATACCCTTGACCCAGATGCCGTAATCAGCAGGGTCAGGCTCGGCGCCGTCATAGCGTTCATACACGGCCACGGCGTCGGTCAGGTCGGCTTTGGTGAAGGTGACCTCTTCCTCTGCGAGGGTTTCTTCATCAACGATGGTATAGGCGGCGGTGGCATCCTCCGCCACATCAGCGGCGGCAGCCTTCACCGTGTCCACGGTGCTGTCCTCATCAAGGCCCACAAAGGCATCAATCACAGCGGCAGCTTCGGCAAATTCGCCTGCTGCTTCCTCATACTGAGCCGCACCATTGCCGAACAGATGCCAGCCATCGCCGAAGAGACCGTCATTGGCCCAGTCGGTGAGCATAGTGCCGGGGGCAGAGGGCGCCATGGACAGGAAGTAAACAAGGAACATCACCAGCGCGAAGATGGGCAGACCCAGCCAGCGGTTCGTCACTACCCGGTCAATCTTGTCGGAAACCGTCAGGCCGCCCTTGTTCTTCTTGCGGTAGCAGGCCTTCACAACGGAGGCGATGTACACATAGCGTTCCCCGGTGATGATGCTCTCGGCATCGTCGTCCAGCTCCGTTTCCGCGGCCTTGATGTCACGCTCCATATGAGCCATCACATCAGCGGGGATGGCCAGCTTCTCCAGCACCTTTTCATCCCGCTCAAAGATTTTGATGGCGTACCAGCGCTGCTGCTCGGCGGGCATATCGTGAAGGATAGCCTCCTCAATGTGGGCCAGAGCATGCTCCACAGGTCCGGAGAAGGTATGCTGGGGCACGGTCTTCGTATTCCTTGCAGCGGCGATGGCTGCTTCGGCAGCTTCCATCACGCCGTCACCCTTCAGGGCGGAGATTTCCATCACCTGACAGCCCAGCTGGCGGGACAGCTCGGCGGTATCCAGCTTATCGCCGCTCTTCCGCACCAGATCCATCATGTTGATGGCCGCCACCACCGGGATGCCAAGCTCCGTCAGCTGGGTGGTCAGGTACAGGTTGCGCTCCAGGTTGGTGCCGTCAATCAGGTTGAGGATGACATCGGGCCGCTCCCCTACCAGATAATCACGGGCCACCACTTCCTCCAGCGTGTAGGGGGACAGGGAATAAATGCCGGGCAGGTCGGTGACAATCACATCATTGTGCTTCTTCAGCCTGCCCTCCTTCTTTTCCACCGTTACGCCGGGCCAGTTGCCCACAAACTGGTTGGACCCGGTGAGGGCGTTGAACAGGGTTGTTTTGCCGCAGTTGGGGTTGCCGGCCAATGCAATGCGAAGCTCCATCAAAACATCTCTCCTTGCAGTTAAATATAACTAACCGTTGATCAAAAAAATATAGGCGGCTTACTCCACCGCAACCATGTCCGCATCTGCCTTGCGCAGGGATAGCTCGTAGCCGCGCACGGTGATTTCAATGGGATCGCCCAGCGGAGCAACCTTCCGCACCGTCACCTGCACACCCTTGGTGATGCCCATGTCCATCATGCGGCGCTTCACGGCACCCTCGCCGGTCAGCTTCACCACGGTAACCGTTTCGCCAATGCTTACTTCACGCAAAGTTCTCATCTCTGTATCCTCCTCAGACCATAATCTTTTGAGCCATTTCCTTGCTGATGGCAACCCTTGATTCCTTAATGTTCACAATCAGATTGCCCGCATTCTGCGATACCACCGCCACGGGGCTGCCGGGCACAAACCCCAGGTCGGACAGGTGCTTTTTCACCTAAGCCGTTCCGCCCACCCGGCGGATGATGTTCTCCTCGCCCTGTGCGGCCAGATTCAGCGGCATCACACAATCGCCTCCCTTCATGCAATCAGCGGCATGCATCACCATATCATGCTGCGCCTTGATATCCAGTGTTGCGGCAAAGTGCAGCGCGGCATCCAAACCGCTTTCGCCGGAAAGCCCCAGCTGATGCAGCATCACATACTGCAGCCGCCGCACCCGGCCGTTCAGCTCAATGGCTGATTTCCTGCCGAAGGCTGTCAGCTCCACCTTGCCGTAGGGTTCCTTTTTGATGTATCCGTCCCGCAGCAGAATTTCCACCACCCTGCATACCGAGGGCGGCTTCACATTCAGTGCCTGCGCAATGCTCCGTGAGGATACCTGCGCGCTTTCCTTCGACAGCTTCAGGATGACCAGCAGATACCGCAATGTGGACGGTGTCAGAGATGTGGATGACGATGTGCTGTTTCCGTCTGCCATAGGCACCTCCTGCGCGTTAGTTTTATCTAACCGATGTTCCGTGAAAAAGCAGGACTGCATCTGTGTCCTGCTGTGATTTGGGTTAGTTCTTTCTAACCACAGGCGATACTATAGCATATAGAAGGATGTGTGTCAAGGAATTTAGGGGCGGCTAAAATGAATGTTGTTTGCTTGCGGTTCAAATCTTGTTTTGTTAATCCTCGGCTCCGTGGCCTATTCTTTCTAAGCAAGCAAAAACCCCGATTCTTGCGAATCGGGGTTAGCGTACACCATGTGCATCCAAATCCGAACTTTTTCCCTCGGTGTCTGACAAGGCAGTATTCAATTCGTTGATGGTGATGGTTTCCGTACCATCCTTGAAATTGAAGGTGATGACCATCTTGTCATCGT
>JAUNDF010000063.1 GCA_030526225.1 Clostridia bacterium | reverse complement strand
TGTCATTGTTGAAAAACGAGGTAATCATTCGCGCAATGATGAGTGTACCCAAAACCATAAAAAACATCGCAACTTCCATATTCATGGTTTTTGCCTCCTTTGGGGGTGGTTGTAGGGTGGCGGTGGGAAGGGGGTGCAGAGGTGGGGGGAGACTTAGGGGGTGAAGGTAAGTTCACCATCTTTCACAGTGTATTCCACTGTAACTTCGGCATTGCTGTAGCCTTTGGCAAAAACATCCATCACAACCTTGAAAGTTCCCTCATCTGAAGACGGTTGATACTAAAAAATCAAATTATTATCCTAACCAAGATATGGCTTGCTCGCAAAAGCAGTGAACGCAAATCCACCGTTACATGAAAGAGATTTGATTTCTCCCGAGGTTATTGCTTTTTGCACATCCCGAGAATCTGCTTTGCATTGTATGCGGACCCATTTTGCTTCTTCTGTTGGCCCATCAAACAGTTCAACGCTGACAACAGCTACATCAAACGTTCCATTAGGGCTTGTTGCCGTAATCTCAAGAGGATACGAATACAACACATTATCGTTGTCATCATACACAAGCACATATGCTAAGCTTGTGCCCTCTTTCATGAACTCATTCGATTCGAAATATAACTAATTGCCATAAACATAGCTATAGTCATATCCTTCTGTTGTCCGTATCCATGCTTCATGTGCTCCCTATGGAACATCTACCATTTCGATTGTGCATTTGTCACCATATATCATTTTCATTATATAGTGACCATCAGCAATGGGAAGATTCAGCTTGTAGGGCGCATTTTCCAACACAGCAGGTACATACTCTGTGTTAAGCACATACTTTATACCATTGTTTTTGCAATACTACTCCGCATAAGATCCTTCATTTACCGTGGCAATCACATTTGGACAGTCCTGAAAAATATTGTTACCTATGACACTGTCAGGAATGATAACGCTCTTCAGACTCACACAAGAATAAAATGCCTGATTGCCAATGTTCTTCACGCCTTCGCGTATCAAAACCTGTTCCAAATTTTCACAACTGTTAAAGGTACAAAATGGCAATTGATTAATATTCCCGGGTATTTCTACATTTATTAAATTATCATTATACGAAAATACCTAAACACCCAATTGGGGAGAACCTTCACCAAAATCTATTTCCTTTAGCTTGCTTCCTCTGAAGGCCCTGTCGCCAATTGTTTGCAGTGATGTTGGAAAGGTGACAGATGTCAAACCGGAGGATGCAAATGCATATTCTCCTATGCTTTCCAAATTTTCCGGAAGTCTGATTTCAGTAAGCTGTTCACATCGTTCGAAAGCCTTGTTTTCTATGCTCTTGACCGAATCAGGCAGAATAACTTCTGTAACTTTAGTCTAAGCAAATGCTTTTTCACCGATAGTTACAGTTCTATCAGGAACTGTACACGAACCCGTCTGCCAGCAACTAATCAATCGCTTGTCTACTTTTGAAATCAGTGAATTATCGACAGTTTCAAAATATGGATTTTTCTTATCAACCTTGATAGGCAGCCTTTTGGTCCTTCTGTTCCTTCTGTAATCTTTGTCACCATATCCCGGATTCGTACCAATTGCCTCTACACTGCTTGGGAGAGTAACACTGCCCAACTTATCGCATTCATAAAACACGTTATCCTCTAGCACCTTCACACTGTCAGGGATAGTCAAGGAAGAAAACTGCGCATAGGCAAACGCTGTCGAACCGATATCCTTGTCCCTTCAGGAATTGAATAATGCTTGTTTTCTTTCTTGGGCGGATAGCACACCAAACGCTTATCTGTCTTTGTAAACAAAACGCCGTCCACAACCTAAAGATACTGTGACTCGCCATCAATAATGATTGTTTTCAATTCATCTGCATTGCAGAGTAGGTTTCCTCCAATATAGGTTATACTAGCAGGGATGGTAACAGTCTGCAGGTCATAGCCCTATTCTAGTGCATTGTCACCTATTGCAGTAACCTTATATCCATCAATGGTTTCTGGAATGGTACAGTTTTCTTCGCCGAAAGAAATATCTATTCTATAGATTTCTATGGTTCCATCCTTCAGCTTGCAGTATGTATAGCCTTTTGTATAATGCAACGGAACAGGTTCTAAACCTAATTCTTCCCATGAGCTATCGATACGACCGGTATAACTCATATCGTATCGCTCATATGCCATACGTTTTCTTAAATCAACAGATATAACCGCTTGTGCGGGATTGATTATAGCATACTCCTTTTTTCTTCCGCACTCACTGCATTTCGTGTCAAAATTAACTGTTTGATCATATTGGCACCGCCACAGCTTTACCTCTGCCCCGGCGGGCATGGCTGCCATCAGCAGCACAAGGGCAAGCAGGAGAGCGGTGGTTTGTCTAAGTTTGCTGGACATGGTTCTCCTCCTTGTCGCGCCTTATTTCAGGCTGTACTTCCATTTTATGGTGTATTGTGCCTTGCCGATGGTCACCGTGTCGGTGGGCTTCAGCGGGGCGGTGTGGGTCAGCTTTTTGCCGTTGACGGCGGTGCCGTTGGTGCTTTCAAGGTCGGTGATGTACAGGGTGTTGTCCTTGCACTTCAGCTGAATATGCGCACCGGACAGCTTGGCATCATCGGCGATGACCAGCTGGGACTTGGATGCACTGCGGCCCACATTCAGCTTGCTGCCCTTGACGGACTTTTTGTACACGGTGCCGCTGTGCACATTTTTCATTTCAACCGTCAGCACATGATAGTGCTGCTCTGCGGGAGCAGGCGCGGGGACTTGCACAGGGGCAGGGGGCGGCATGACAGGACGGGGTGCGGGGACGGTTTTGTCCATGTCATCCACTGCGGGCCTGTAATCAGCCCTGGCCTTGTTGCCGTATTCCGGCACGGGGGTGGGGATTTTGAAGCTGGAGGGGCCGATGTAGCGGCTGCTGCCAAAGCCCAGAATCATAAAGAACACCGGGGGCAGGAAAATCATGCCGATGGCGAAGGGCAGCTCTTTGCCGAAGGCAGCGCTGATGCGGATGCACAGCATCACCCACAGCACCACCATTGCAATACTGCAGATGATGTTCACCACGGGCACACCGCAGCCCAGGGCCACGCCCAGCATCACCCAGAACGCGTTCTTTTCCCAGCAGCGGTCGCACAGGACATATTCATTCAGGATCGGAATGAGGGCCTTCCAGCCGGGCTCCCCTGTTTTGGCAATGGTCTTCCACAAGCCGATGATGGTCAGCACCGTAATGGCCGCACTGATGACGGCAATCACCGCGAAATAGCCGGCAACAAAGCCCCAAAGCCCTGCCAGCGTTTGCTGAGGGTTGTTGTACATACAATAACACCCGCTTTCAATGATAAAAGGAATTTACCGCCGCACAGCACAGCCATGCGGCGGCGTGTATTGTTACAGTACCGTCCAGGTAACGCGGAACCGGGTGGTGCCCATCTTCACAACGTCATGCTGATTGACGCGCACCTCGCCGGTAAGCTTGGAGCCGTTGAGGAAGGTGCCGTTGGTGGAGCCGCGGTCCTTCAGGGTCATGACACCATTGTGGAAGGAGAACTCGCTGTTGAGGCCGGAAATCTTCTTGTCCTCGGGGTACACGGTCAGGTCAGCCTTTTGGCAGCTGCGGCCAACCAGCAGATTCTTGGCAAATTCGGCGGTGTACACGTTGCTGCTGTTCTCCTGTGCCAGCTGCAGGCGGCAGGTGGGGCGGGCACCGGCGGGAGGCGTCAAAACCTCAGTGGCACCGCCGTCATCATCCGCCACAAAGGCAGAGGGTGCATTGACCTCGGTTGCAGCGGCCTGCTCCTGCTTTGCCTTTTCTGCGGCAGCAGCAGCGGCGGCAGCGGCAGCCTTGGCCTTCTTCTTCTTGCCGGATACCACCAGCACAATCAGCAGAATGACCAGCACCAGCGCCAGACCGGCCACCACCAGGTATTCGGTCTTCGTGTACCAGGGATCTTCTGCCTCAGGCACGTTTGCACCGATGACGCCGCCTGCGTTTTCCGTTGCTTCTTCGCCCTCGGCCGGTTCACCGATGCGGTAGCCCTTCTTGTCGTTCTCGGTCAGCACATATTCGGCATCCAGCGGAGGATTGGAGTTCTTCAGGGCGATGGTGTAGCGGCTGGGTACGGCGGTAAACACAGTGCCGGGAATGCTCAGCTGCCGCATCTGGCAGGCCTCGGCCGTGACAATGTTGGCGGCGGTGTTGATGCAGAAGCTCTGCGCATCCTCAGTCTTTACGCTCTTGTCATAGCGGTAGAAGCTGCCGCCCTGACTGCTTTCGGCCACGGTCCGGAGGGCATCGGTCTTGTGCTTTTCGTTGTTCTTCACCAGCGCAATGCCGTACAGGGCGGCATCCGTTCTGGTCAGCTTTTCCTGCACGCTGTCCCAGCTGGACTTGGCCACCGTGGCACCGTCACTGATGACCACCAGACACACGCGGGGGTTGATGTACTCAACGGCCCACATATCGGTGAGGAAATGGAGCGCAGGCACATTGGGGGTGACACCGGACTTCTTGCCGTCAAATGCCTTGATGGCCTCCTTCACCGTGCCGATGTTGCCCAACTGCAGATCCTTGCTGTTCTTCCAGGCGCTGCCGCCGGTCAGGACCAGACCGTTATCGGCACTGCCCATGTTCTTGGAGATGATTTCCAGCGCCACATCCTTCATGTGGTCCAGGCGCTCAGGGCCCCATTCGCTGTAGCTGTCCAGCAGAACCACCCAGGTGGTGGGCACGCCGGTCAGCTGGGTGATGGTCACGGGGGTGCCGTCCACCTGCACATCCAGCTCATCAGCGCTGACAGGTGTGGTCACGGGGATAAACACGTTGAGGGTGGTGGTGTTATCCGGGGCGATGGAGCCGCCGAGGATTCTCATGGTGCTGTTGCTGCCCGCGGCAAAGGCGCCGAAGCAGATGGTCAGCATGCACAGTGCAAGCACAAGTGCCGCAATCTTCTTCATCATATAAATACCTCTTTTCAGCAATGGAAGGTCATGTCGGTGCCGCCGATGGTCACCCGCGTACCGTCGGAAAGGGGAACCTCAGCCGCGGGGGGAATGGCAGAGCCGTTGATGTAGGTGTGGTTGGTGGAGTACAGATCCTGCACGTACCAGCCGCCCCTTGCCTGATAGAATTCGCAATGCTTGCCGGATACCATTTCATCCTTGAGGATGATGGTATGCTTGTAGCCCTTGCAGTCCTTGCCGTGGCGGGTGACCAGCGTGCCGTTCTCCACGTCAATCCGTTCACCGGCGGCCGTCTCCAGCCAAGCCTTTCCGACGGGCTTCTTCTGGGCAGCGGCAGCGGGAGCCTCAGGCGCCTTCTCCCCGGAGGAAACGGTCTGCACCGCCAGCATCTTTTCACGCCAGCAGGGCTTGTCGCCGCTGTTGACAAGGCAATCCAGCACGGAGAAGGGGAAGAACGCCGTCAGCAGGCTGTATGCAAGGGATACCGCCACGCTGGGCACACGGCCGGACTGGTCCACCAGCCGCTGGCGGCTGAGGCGCATGCCAAGGGTACCGCCGCCGCCCACAGAGCACAGCACGGTGTTGAGCAGCGTCATGCCGGCAAGGCCGTAGAGCAGTGCCTGCCAACCGGGCACCAGCAGGAAGGCCGCGGCGTAGCAGATAATCAGCTCCAGCATGCCCCCAAGGATTCTGTCCCGCATGCGGGTGTCGGCAGATTTGACCGCCGCAGGGGCCTCGTGCTGCACCGGCGCTTCGACGGGTCTGGGTACCGGTGTGTGGACAGGCGCGGGGCCGGGGTCGGGATCCACCGGGGTGCTTTCCACCATTTTGGTGTAGTGGTAGGGCGCAATCCCGAAGGCCTTGCACAGCTTCTCCTGCAGCTCGGCCATGTTCTGGGTGCGCTCCTTGTAGTTGATGGCCAGACCGGAGAGCAGGGCGTTCTCGGCCTCCTTGGGGATTTTTGCCCCCAGCTCATTGGGCGTGAGGAAGGTGGCGTTGTCGATGTAGCGATCCTTGGAGTCGGGCAGATTGCGGCCGGTGATGGCGTAGTAGAACACCGCGCAGAAGGCGTACACATCCGTCCAGGAGCCCTGACACTCGGCGCCGTAGAGAATCTGCTCCACCGGGGTGAAGCCCTTGGTCTTAATCAGCGCAAGAGATTTGGTATAATCGCCCACATAGGCATGGGCGGCACCGAAGTCAATCAGCTTGGGGGTCATGGCGGTTACGTCCTTTTGGCCGGTGCCGCACAGGAAGATGTTGTTGGGGCTGATGTCACGGTGCAGCAGGCCCTGCTTGTGGGTGTAGGCCAGCGCATCCATGATGGGATTGAGCAGCATGCATGCTTCCTTGCCGGACATGGGCTTGCCGCTCTTTTTAATCCATTCCTTCAGGCTCATGCCCTCCAGGAACTGCATGCCGTAGTAGGCGGTGTTGTTTTCCCTAAAGGAATAGAACACCTTCACGATGTTGGGGTGCTCCTTCAGGCGGTCGATCACGCTGCTTTCCCGGGCGAAGGCGCGCAGGGAATGCTCGTATTCCTCCTGATGGGCAGGGTCCACCTGCAGATTGAGACCGCTTCTGGTGGCCATGTGGCGGGGCATGTATTCCTTCAGGGCGATTTTCTGCGGGGGATTCACTTCCGTATCCAGCGCCACATAGGTAATGCCAAAGCCGCCCCGGCCAAGGATGGCGCCCACCACGGGGCTGCCGTTATCCAGCCGGGTGCCCACAGGCAGTGCATCGGCATTGGAGGGCTCGGGCACGTACCTCGGCTTGCCGCATCGGGTACAGGTGCCGTTTTCAAGGGTTTCGGTCATGCACCGGTAGCACATTTCGCTCATGGGGCACAATCACTCTCCTTTATGCAATGTTGCGCAGGGTCATGGTTATGCCTTTTCGTTGTCCTTGCGGAAGCTTTCCCAGGAGAACTGTTCGCCGCACAGGGGGACGAAAATCAGCTCGGTGTTGCCGATGGTCAGGTGATCGAAGGGTGCCAGCTCCTTTTCGCTGACCAGCGGGCGGCCGTTGATGCGGGAGGGATTGCGGCCGTTGCCCCGGGCGATGATGAATGCCTTGGTGGGGTCATCGTACAGCAGAGTGCACATCTTGTCGGCAGATACGGCAGGGTCGTTGATGACAATGTCGTTGGAGGGGTCGCGGCCGATGGTGTTCCAGCCCTCGTGGATGCGGAAATCGGCGCCCAGCTCTGTGCCTGAGATGCACACCAGCCAGCCCACCACGGGGTCACGGCGGGCATCCTCAAAGCCTGCGGGGCGGAGAACCTCGGTTTCGCCGTAGCCGTCATTCTCCGTTTCGTTGGTGATGGGCTCGGTGGATTCGTCGTCATCCACCATGGTAGCATCCACCATGGTGGCGGCCATGGTTTCGTCGGTTACGCCGGAAATGTAGCTCTGGTCGAAATACTGCTTGCTCATGAATATTTCCTCCTATTGATATGTGATAATGCTTCATCAGGAATGCAGGGTAAACTGTTCGGCATCGGAGCCAATCTGAAGCACCTGACCGCGGTGCCATGTCTTTGTGCCGCCGGCGGGGATGGGGTTGCCGTCAATCAACACGCCGCAGGTGGAGCGGTTGTCGGTCACGGTAACCTTGCCGCCGGTGAGGGTGATGGTGCAGTGAACGCGGCTGACCTTCTTCGTATCCTTGGGGAACAGCACATTGCACTGGCCCGGGTCACGGCCCAGCACCAGCGGCTTGCCGGAGGTCAGCACAAAGCTCTTGCCGGCAAGGGCGCCCGTTTCGCCGCGGAGGGTACGCTTTTCACCATCCGCTGCGGGAGCGACTGCCGCAGGGGCATCGGGCACAGCGGTGCCCTTCTTGTTCTGGCGCACCAGCACCACCACCACCACGATAACTGCCACAGCCAGCACACCGGCAATAATCCATGTCACCGGGGAGCTGCCCATCAGCCCAGCTCCGCCTGTCTGGTAGGGGACATTATAATCATCCAGCATCTTCAGTACTTCGCGGTAGGACAAGGCGCTATAGTATTTGCCTTCCATCGCACCGGCAGTATTAACGCCGATGACCTTGCCGTCCGCCGTAACAAGGGGACCGCCGGAATTGCCGCCGGATATGTCAGCACCATGTTGAACTACTTCGCCGCCGAATGTATCTGATGAAGGTAGGATGCGCTGTATTATGCCATTGTTTACCGTCACCTGAAAAGGTGCAGAAGCCAATGATTCCTGTGCGTCTGCATTCATGAAAACATCGCCATCGACAGGGAAGCCCAATGCGTACACTGCTTCACCCTGATAGCTGTTTAAATCTGCATTGGGGTCATGGAAGGTAACGGGCTTGCGGACATCCGTGGCACTATTAAGCCTCACCACTGCGAGGTCAGCAGTGTCATGGCATCCCACCACACGGGCACCAAGCATGTTGGTGACATCATCATATACAACATACAGCTCCACGCTCTCCAGCTGGCCCAATATGCCGCCACTTCCAGGAATAATATCCAATTCGCCAATCTTGCCCGTTACATGGTGGTTGGTAACAAAGTACTGCACCTTCTCGCCCTTTTTGCCCACGGCAAAGGCAGAGCCTACCCAAGGAACCTTTATATATCTATTTTCTTGGGGGACGTAATACGAACCGATAGCATAAATGCGCACCACGCTGTCGCGCACATCCTGATAGGTTGCTGCCAGACCCAGCACCGGCAGTGCCAGCAGCAGCACGGCCAGCAGCAAGGCAAAGAATCTTTTCATGTTGCTGCCTCCTTTAATCCAGTGCGATAACCACCACGGTGGCGTTATCCTGATGGGGTTTGTTGGCGGCCTCCACCATGCGGATGATGTCCTTGGCGGCCAAGTCGGGGCTAAGGCCCATGGAGCGGACCATCTCGTCCTCGCCCACGGTGCCGAACACGCCGTCGCTCATCAGCAGCACACGGTCGCTGGGCATCAGCTTGATGGGGTTCACGTTGCGGTCCACCTTGCGCAGGTTTTCCTGCCCGAGGTAGGCGGTGAGCTTTTTATCCTGTCGTGCATCGGAGGGACGGCCACCGCCGGTGAGCACCGCATCCTCCCGGTTCTCCTTGCCGAATACGTGGGGCCGGTTGAGGGGCAGCATGGCACCGGCGCGGTACAGGTAGATGCGGCTGTCGCCCACAGAGGACAGCCACAGCAGGTTGCGCTGAATCAGCACACTGACCAGCGTGGCACCCATCACCCTGCTGCCCTGGGGCAATGCATGGTTCAGGGCAAGCACATCCTGCTGGGCGGCACCGGTCAGCTCCAGCAGGCGGTCTGCCGGGGCCACGGCGGGGTCCTGCTTCAGGAAGCGCACCCGCATGTTGCGCATGGCTGTTTGGCTGGCCAGCTCGCTCTTTTCCAGCCCGCCGATGCCGTCGGATACCGCTGCCAGCAGGCCGCGCTCGTTATACTCGGCCACATTCTGCCAGTTGGAGTAGCACAGGGAATCCTCCTGATCGCTGCGCTTGCCGATGGTCTGGGCGCCGCCCACGCGGATGCCAATGCCCACATCGCCGCCCGCTTCCGTGGCACCCACATCGCTGATAACAGGCACGGCGCGCCGCTTCTTCCACAGCACAAAGGCGGCTGCGCCCAGGGCCGCAATCAGCAGCACAATCACCAGCGGCCATACATTGAAGCCGCCGGTTTTGGCGGGGGCTTCGATGGGGGCAGCTTGAACAACAGCCTCGGTGGTCACCTGTTCTCCTTCGGCAGGTTTGTCTGCTTGCTGGTTATCCTGCCCTGTTACGGTCAAGCCTCCTCCCGAGATTGAAACGAAATTGTTATCTTGTGTCACCTGTTCTTCGGATTTCTTGTTGTTTTCTCCGTCTGTCGTTTCATCTGCGGTTTCATTCGTTGTTTCGTTCGCTGCATCTTTTGTTGCTTCGTCCGTTGTTATATCTGTAGTTGCAGCATCATTTCCGTCACCTGATTCTGTTTCGTTGACCGGAGTTTCCTTACCATCGTCTTTCTAGACGATAGTGTCAAATTCTTCGTCCGTTTCATTTGGGTTAGAGTTGTTGAATGTAGTATTCGTTTCATTTGCCAAGGTACATTACCTCCTTTTTCTCTTGTGCCGGGTGATTTTTTCACCCTGGAAATAAGGGCTTTGCACATAGGTTACAATCACCGAGCAGTTATCCTGCCGGGGTTTCTTTTTGCCGATGGTGGCGGCGATGATGCTCTCCGCCGGGTTTTCCGCGCCCTGCATGCAGGCAAGAATCTCCGCATCCGACAACGTGCCGTACACGCCATCCGACATTTGCAGCAGCACATCCCCCCGCACAAGGCGGAAGGGCTATGGGCTGATGTCACAGGGCTGGCCGCCATTCATGCCCAGATGCCCGGTGAGGGAGCTTCTGCCCATGGCGGATTTTGCCATGGACCAGTCAATATCCCCCAGCCCGGCCCGCACATCCAGCAGCGCGCCCATGTTTTGGTCGCGGGAAAGCTGAATCAGGCTGCCGCCCCGGCACAGGTAGATGCGGCTGTCACCGGAGGAAAGAAACACGCATTCATCCCCGCGGATATACACGGCGGTGATGGTGCTGCCCCCCGCCTCGCGTTCATCCTCGCTCTGGATGTTCAGCGCTTCCTCATTGGCCCGCTTGTAGCAGGTGTACAAGGTATCGGCCATGTCCCCGCCGGCGGGCAATGCATTAAAGGTACGCAGCATGCTTTCACAGCCGGTCTATGCAAAGCGCTCACCGTCCTTCATGCCGCCCATGCCATCACACAGCACCGTCAGCATCCCCCGCTGCGCATCCTGCGGCGTTGCTGCAATCCGGTCCTGCTGGTATTCCCGCGCACCCTGATGGCTGGCCTGGAATACGGTTAATTGGTATTGCATAGGTTGCCTCCTTTCAACTGTTATGAATATTGAAAAATCATACATAATCGGACCCGCCTTACGGCGGGAAAAAGGCGCCTTCGGCGCGGCTGCACCGCGAAGCCCTTTCATGCCGGTGTTTGATACAGTTGCAGCTTTTTTGATTCAAGATTGCTGTCAACCCTCGTCCGTCCCCTGATTTCAATCGCATTCGATTAAAGATTAGAAGATTCCAGATTCCAGATTGACCCAGAAAGCGGGGCGAATACAACCAGAACCGCGGCTGACACCGCTGTCGCGGAGAGAGCCGTCGGCGCTCACGTACGCGGCATAGCCCTGAGAGCTGCCGGGCAACCGCAGCCACCACCACCCGGCTTTCGCGCCTTCGGATGTTTCGCTGCTGCTAGCATACGCGCCTTGTTTTACTGCATAGTCTGTGGGATGTACACGAGATTTTGTGTTGTTACTATTCTCCCTTGTTACCCCGAAATATTTGTTTGCTTCTGCATAGCTTAGCAGGAATACCTTATCAAGCGTATTATTGCCGCCATTGGTAGTCCACTTGTCATAACCCTGTTTCTTGCTGTTATCCACATTGGTCAACTCAATGGCTGCTTGTTCTGCGTGGGTGAATGCTTTATTCAGGAAGTCATTGTTCAACCATGTGCGCAGGGTGCAATTTTCCCAAGTGACAACCGTTCCTGATGTATTATACGGCTGTGCATCCAGGCCATACTTGCTAATCACCAGCGCCTTGCCGCCCTTAACCTCCAGCACCTGCCATTCAATGACTTCAGGGCCGTTGGCTTCGTTGGCATCCTGCTCGTAGCGGCCAAACTGAACAGTCATGCCTGCCTTAATGGCTTTGGCTAGAATTTTGACCGGTTTGTGACCGTCTTTCTCATAGAGAACATTGTCCTCAACCACATAGACTTTGTTGTCCTTGTGCACGGTAATCTTGGTAAGCTTGGGCATGCTAATCAATGCATTGGGCTAAATGTTACGCGTGTTTTTGCTCAAGGTTAGGCTGGAAATAGTGGCACCCTCAAATGCATATGGCTTAATGACAAAAATGTTTTCAGGGATGGTGTAACTGCCGCCTTTCCCCGCAGGATAGCGGACCAACCTTGATTTGTATTTATTAAACAATATGCCGTTTTTGTCCGCAGAGAAAGTTGGATTTTCTTCTGCAACTGCGATCTTGGTAAAGTTCTTGCCGCGCAGAGCGTGGTCTGTAAGCGTTGTACAGCTTGCGGGCAATGTCAGCTCCTTAATACCGCTGTCGAGGAAGGCATCATCCTCAATGATGGCAATGGTATCCGGCAGGGCGATGGTCTTCACATCGGTGCAATCCTTAAAGGCACCCTCGCCGATGGTGGTGATGATGGTATTGCCGATGACCGCGGGGACCTCCACATTCTTTTCACTGCCGGAATAGCGGGTCAGGCGGCTGCCATCGTAGTGGAAGCCCTGGGTCTGTGCTTCGGCATCGGTGATGCTGATGCCCTTGGGCACGGTGACGGCTGCCTTGGTGTCGGTGATGACAAAGCTGGTTGCTTCCAGCAGCTGGGCGGTGGGGGCGGTTTTGGCTTCCTTGCCCTTTGCGCCGTGGATGTGCAGCTCGCTGAGGGCGTTGAAGGCGCTGTCGCCCACGGTCTGCAGCCCCTTGGGCAGCCACACGGTTTTGATGGCGGGGTTATCCAGCGCCATGCTGCCGATAGCGGTCACCGTGTCGGGGATGATGACGGTTTCCAGATAGGGGTTGATCATCATGGCGGAATCGCCGATGGCCTGTGTGCCCACGGGGACGGTGTAGCTTGTGCGCTGTTCCCCTGCGGGGTAGAAAATCAGGGTGTTGTTATCGGTGTTAAACAGCACGGAAGCGATGACCCGGAAGGATTTGTTGTCTGCATCCACGGTGATTTTGTTCAGCCTGCTGCAGCTTGCAAAGGGGTTGATGCCCATGGTCTGCACGCTGCCGGGGATGCGGATGCTCTCGATGGCGGTGCCGAAGAAGGCACACTCGCCGATGTGCTGCAGACCCTTCCCCAGCTTGACATTCTCCAGCTTGATGCAGCCGCCGAAGGCCAGCTCGCCGATGCGCTCCACACTGCCGGGGATATCCACCCCGGTGAGCGCGGTGTTGCCGGAGAAGGCATGACCGCCGATTTCCGTAACCGCCATGCCGTCAATATTGCCGGGGATGGTCAGCTTGCTTGCCGTGCCGCTGTAGCCCGTAATGACCACGCCGTTGTCAGCCTGCTTCCAGGTGTACCCGGCAGCGGCGGCCTCGTCGGCACTCAGCCAGCCATCAGGCAGGGCGGTGGGTGCGGGCGTGGGTGTGGCGGTGGGCTCGGGGGTATCAGTGGGCTCGGTATACACCACCACCGGTGTGGGCACCGGCGTTTCGGTGGGCACAGGTGTCGGGGTGGGGGTAGGTGTAGGCGTAGGTGTGGGTGTCGGGGTGGGGGTAGGC
>JAUNDF010000062.1 GCA_030526225.1 Clostridia bacterium | reverse complement strand
CTACCACATCAATCCGCTTTCTGGGTTGTTGTATGGCCTTGCAATTTTTATTGTTGTTCGGCCATGGTGTTCACCGATGGGTCCGGGGGCGCCCGGAAGCCCTTTGGTCGCTCCGCAGAGCGAAACCCCTGCCATAATTCGGGTATCCTCAGGGAATCACTCCCTGCAAAAAAATATTCTCCGAAAGGACGGTAACCCAACCATGAAAAAGTTCTTTGAAGAGTTCAAAAAATTCGCCCTGCGCGGCAACGTGCTGGACATGGCTGTCGGCGTCATCATCGGCGGTGCCTTCACCGGCATTGTCACCGCGCTGACCCAGAACTTCATCAACCCCCTGCTGAATGTGGTGATGACCGGCTCTGCCGGCAACCTGGGCGACACCGAGATGGCCTGGACCTTCGGCGGCGCTGCCTCCGCTTTCCTGACCACCGTGGTCAACTTCTTCATCACCGCCTTCGTGCTGTTCCTGCTCATCAAGGGCATGAACAAGCTGGCCACCATCAACAAGAAGCCCGAGGCTCCCAAGGCACCCACCACCAAGAAGTGCCCCTACTGCCTGAGCGACATCGACATCAAGGCCACCCGCTGCCCCCACTGCACCAGCGAAATCAAGGAGTAAGCGCTGCTCCTTTCAAGAGCTAACACAAAGCCCCGCCGTCCTGCATGGACAGCGGGGTTTTCTATTGCGTTTAATCGTGCTTCACGCGCCAGATATCCTCGGCGTACTGGCGGATGGTACGGTCGGAGGAGAACTTGCCGGCACCGGCGATGTTCTCCAGACACTTGCGGGCAAAGGCCATGGGGTCGGCGGCGTAGTCGCGGTTGGCGGCCAGCTTCTGCTCCATGTAGCCGGCGAAATCCTTCAGGATGAAGTAGTGGTCGGGGCGATGCCAGCTGGCACCGTCCAGCAGGGAGGTCTGCAGCTCGGTGAGGGCATCGGTCACCTCAAAGGTGCCGTCTGCCATGGCATCGATGGCCCGGGCCAGCACCGCATCCTGCTCGTAGAAATCACGGGAGCGGTAGGTGTCGCGGATGGCGTTCAGCTCATCCACCAAGGCACCGAAGATGTAGTTGTTCTCCACACCGGCCTGCTCCACAATTTCCACATTGGCGCCGTCATAGGTGCCAAGGGTCACGGCGCCGTTGAGCATCAGCTTCATGTTGCCGGTGCCGCTGGCCTCGGTGCCTGCGGGGGAAATCTGCTCGCTGACATCCGCCGCGGGGATAATCTTTTCGGCGTAGGAGCAGTTGTAGTTGTGCACAAACACCACCTTCAGGCGGTCATTTGTTTCGGGGTCGCTGTTCACCCTGTCGGCAATCATGTTGATCAGGTGGATGACGGCCTTGGCCCGGTCATAGCCGGGGGCTGCCTTGGCACCGAAGATAAAGGCCGTGGGGGTGAAGTCCTGCAGCTTGCCGTCCTTCAGCTGCTGATAGATGGCCAGAATGCTCAACGCGTTCATCAGCTGGCGCTTGTACTCATGCAGGCGCTTGACCTGCACATCGAACATCATGTCGGGGGAAAGTGCGATGCCCTCGTGCTTCATGATTTTGGCGCACAGCTGTTCCTTCTTCTGCCGCTTCACCGCCATAAACCGGCGGCACAGCTCGTCATCAATCCGGGGCTTCAGGTCGGCCAGCCGGTACAGGTCCGTGAGGAAGCCATCCCCCACCTTTTCCTGCAGCAGAGCCGTCAGCTCGGGGTTGCACAGCCCCAGCCAGCGGCGCTGGGTGATGCCGTTGGTCATGTTGTGGAAGCGCTCGGGATACAAGGCGTACCAGTCGGCAAAGACATCCGCCTTCAGGATTTCCGTGTGCAGGGCGGCCACGCCGTTGGTGGCATGGGTGGCGTACACGGCAAGCTGTGCCATGTGCACCTGCTTGCCCCAGATGATGCACCGCTTCAGGGAGATTTCATGGCCGCCGGCTTTCATCTCCTGCTTGAACCGGGCATTGATTTGCCGGATGATGGCCACCACCTCCGGCGCCACGGCACTGAGCAGGGACAGGTCCCACTTCTCCAGCGCCTCCTGCATCACGGTGTGGTTGGTGTAGGAGAACACCGCCCGGGCGATGTCGAAGGCCTCCTCAAAGGACAGACCCTCCAGCCCCAGCAGACGAATCAGCTCGGGGATGGCCATAACGGGATGGGTATCGTTCAGCTGTACCGCATGCTCTGCGGCAAAGCAGGTGAAATCGCTGCCGTGGCGGGCCTTGTAGCTCCGCAGCAGGTCCTGCAGGGTGGCGGAAACCATCACATACTGCTGCTTGACCCGCATCAGCTTGCCTTCCCGGCGGGTATCGTTGGGGTACAGGAACTTGGTGATATCCTCGGCCTTGTTCTTGTCCTGTGCCGCTTTTTGGTACTGCTGATTGTTGAACAGGGTGAAGTCCATCTCGTGCAGGCTTTCCGTCTGCCACAGGCGCAGGGTGCCGATGTTCTTTGCGCCGTAGCCGATGACGGGCATATCGTAGGGCACGGCCAGCACATCGCCGGTCTTCATGGGCACCACCACGGCCTCATCCGCCCGGCGGATGCTCCAGGGATCGCCGAATTTGGACCAGTCATCCGGCTCCTCGTGCTGTCTGCCGTCCACAAAGCTCTGCTTGAACAGGCCGTAGCGGTAGCGCAGACCGTAGCCGGTCAGGGGCACACCGTGGGTGACGGCACTGTCCAGGAAGCAGGCGGCCAGTCGGCCCAGACCGCCGTTGCCGAAGGCATCATCCTCGATATCCTCCAGCACGGCCAGGTCCACACCGCGCTCTGCCATCAGCCGCTTCACTTCATCCAGCAAGCCAAGGCAGTAGAGGTTGTTGTAGACCATGCGGCCCATGAGGTACTCGGCGGAAATGTAGTATGCCTGACGCGTACCGGCGCGCTTTTGCTCGCAATCCACCCAAACGGGGGTCAGTGCCTCCATGGCGGCGGCAGATACGGCGTTGTGCAGCTGCACAGCACCGGCCTTCTCAAGGGTGGTGTGGCTTTCGGTCATCAGCACGGCTTCCGTGCGCCGGAGCAATTCCTGTGCGTTCATTTATGTTCTCTCCCTGTTTGTTTCTTTGTTCAAGGTCAGCAAGCGTTCAGCCAGCGCCGCATCCGCCTTGCCGGGCAGCATGCGCCAGCGCCAGTTGCCGCCGATGGTGCCGGGGTAATTCATGCGGGCGCTGCCGTCCAGCCCCAGCACATCCTGCATGGGGACCACCGCGGTGCGGCATTTGGCGGCCATCACCGCGCGGACGAAGGCCTCGGGGGCCTGTGCGGCCTCCTCAAAGCTTAGTGCCTCCCGGGCGGCCTGCTTTTCCTCCTCGGATGCGGTGCTGTACCAGCCCAGCACCGTATCGTTGTCATGGGTGCCGGTATACAGCACATCGTTTTCCTTGTAATTGCCGGGATAGTGACAGTTCTCCTGATGATTGCCGCCGAAGCCGTAGCACATCACCTTCATGCCCGGATAGCCGGTGTACGCCATCAGGTCCTTCACCCGGTTCGTGATTTCGCCCAGGTCCTCGGCCACAATGTCCAGCCCCGGCACGGCCTTGTTCAGCTTGCGGAACAGCGCCTTTCCCGGCCCGGGGACCCACCTGCCCCGGCGGGCGTTGGGATCGCCGTAGGGGATGGTGCAGTAATTGGCAAAGCCGATGAAGTGGTCGATGCGGACCATGTCGAACATGGCTGCCATGCCCTTCATCCGCGACACCCACCAGTCATAGCCCCGCAGGCGCAGCCACCACCACCGGTACAGGGGATTGCCCCACTTCTGCCCGTCCTCGGAGAAGAAATCCGGCGGCACACCGGCCACGCTCTTGGGCACGCCATTGCGGTCCAGCTGGAATACGTCCGGCTGGGTCCATGTATCGGCAGAATCCTCCGCCACATAAATGGGCATGTCGCCAAACATCAGGATGCCCCGGTCGTTGGCGTATTTTTTCAGTGCAAACCACTGGCGGAAGAACAGATACTGCACAAACAGCTGATAGCTGATTTCCTCCTTCAGCTGATGTTCATACTGCGCCACCGCCTGCTTTTTCCGCCGGCGGATGGCCTCATCGGGCCAGCGGGTCCACATGCTGCCGCCAAAGTGCTCCTTCAGGGCGGTAAACAGGGCGTAGTCCCGCACCCATGGGTTGCTGTCGGCAAATGCCTCCACCTCATCACGCAGTTTAAAACAGCTCTCCTGATAGCAGCGGCGCAGCAGCTTTTCCTTCCAGGGGCGCACGGCCTCGTAGCAGACGGTTTCGGGGTTGTCATCGGGGTACGCATCCTCCGCCGACAGCGTCACCAGCCCTTCCTTTTCAAGGGTGCGGATGCTGATGAGCAGGGGATTGCCCGCATACACGCTGGTGGATTGGTAGGGAGATTCCCCGTAGCCCACCGGCCCCACGGGCAGCATCTGCCAGATGGTCATGCCGGCGCTGTGCAGGAAATCCGCAAAATCGTATGCCTCCTGCCCCAGGGTGCCGATTCCCTCCGGCCCCGGCAGGGAG
Organism: Clostridia bacterium; assembly: GCA_030526225.1. GTDB lineage: Bacteria > Bacillota > Clostridia > Christensenellales > Aristaeellaceae > JAUNDF01. The sequence goes on along the minus strand of JAUNDF010000062.1, from coordinate 8,868 downwards.
GTGATGTGCATCAGGATACCGCTTCTACGCACGGAAGTCTGCCTCCTCATTGCTCGATTTTCCCTATCATACAACGAAAGGGGTAGCCTGTCAAATGATGCAAAACCGGTAAAACAAAAAGCGCACCTGAAGCATCAGATGCGCCTTTGCGTGCCGAAGGCGGGATTTGAACCCGCACGCCGAAGCACTCGATTTTGAGTCGAGCGTGTCTGCCGTTCCACCACTTCGGCAACGGGGATAGTATACCATACAATCCCCTGTTTGGCAAGGGTTAAATGTTCACCCGGCTTATGATACCATATTCACGGCCCAGCCGCCCTTTTTCACCATCACATAGCCCACAAGGGATTTGATGAGGTCGGTGCTGTTGACGCACAGCATCATCCACACAGGGTCGATGGCTGTAAAGCGGCTGAGGATATAGGCTGTGGGGATGGTAACCGCCCACAGGGCGCCGCTGTCAAACAGGAAGGTAATCATGGTTTTGCCGCCGGAGCGGAGGGTGAAGTATGTGGCGTTGTTGAAGGCGCTGACGGGCATAAACGCCGCGCTGACAATCATCAGCCGGGCAGCCAGGGCGCGGATTTCCTCCGTGGTGTTGTACAGCTTCGGGAACAGGGGTGCGGTGGCCATCATCACCAGCGCAAGGCCCGCGCTCAGCATCACGGTGAAAAACAGCAGGCGGGTGTCGGTGGCCTTGGCCTCCTCGATTTTGCCCGCGCCCAGCAGCTGACCCACAATGATGCTCACCGCCGTGCCCATGGCAAGGAAGCCGATGATAAACACGTTGTTGATGGTGTTGGAGATGTTCATGGCCGCCACCGTGCCAAGCCCCCGCATGGAGTAGCACTGGGTGAGGAAGGCCATGCCGCTGGACCACAGGAATTCGTTGACAAGCAGGGGCATGCCCTTGCGGATAATCTGCCCCGTAAGAGAGAGGGGAATGCGCATGGTGCGGTACAGCCCGTGGACGAAGGGATGCTTCTTGGCGTGGGTGTGGGTCCAGATGACCACGATAAGCATCTCCACATAGCGGGAGATGCAGGTGGCGGCTGCCGCGCCCACAACGCCCAGCTGCGGGAAGCCGAAGCGGCCGAAAATCAGCAGATAGTTGAACGCCAGATTCACCATCACGCTCACAAGCCCCGCCCGCATGGGCACCACGGTTTCGCCGCACTCGCGGAGGGTATCGGCGTAAATCTGCACGATGACAAAGGCGGGCAGGCCGAAGAGAATCACCCGGAGATAATCCATGCCGTATTGCAGCGCCAGCGCCGGGTCGCCGCCGTCGGCACTGCCCCGCAGGTACTGCAGCACCAGCGTTTTGCCCATGGTCAACAGCACCGCAAGCCCGGCAAAAAGAATCAGGATGCCCACCCACACCTTAAAGCGGAAGGTGGCGCGCACGCCTTCATCCTGCCCCTTGCCGTAAAACTGGGCGGTGAAGATGCCCGCACCGGCCATGCCGCCGAACACGCACAGGTTGAACACAAAAATCAGCTGATTGACGATGGACACGCCGCTCATCTGCTCCGTGCCGATTTGCCCCACCATGATGTTGTCCAGCAGGGACACAAAATTGGTGATGCCGTTTTGAATCATAATCGGGATGGCCACCGCCATCACCATTTTATAAAACGCCTTGTCGCCGATGAAACGGCTGAGCTTCTGCCTCATGGTTTGCTCCTTTTTTTGTGTCATACACACATTTCCGGCCTCATCTTATCAGTTTTTGTGATGCCCGTCAATGGCGGCGAAAAAGAATTCGGCGCAATGGCCCGCCTGTGCGCGAAAGCCGCCTGTCAGCCCTTGCAAATTGCATCAAAAAGTCCTATAATAAAGGAAAGTATTCTTTCCCATATCGTATAAGGAGGACCGCCCATGACCATCCATGAAGCTTACGAGCAGTGGCTTAAGGACTTTGCCGCCGATGCCGATACCATCGCCGATCTGAAAGCCATTGCCGGTGACGAAAAGGAAATCGAAGACCGCTTTTATACCGAGCTCTCCTTCGGTACTGCCGGCATGCGCGGCGTATTGGGCGCCGGCATGAACCGCATGAACCGCTACAACGTGCGCCGTGCCACCAAGGGTCTGGCCCAGTATCTGCTGCGGGACAAGGAAAACGCCAAGCGCGGCGTGGTCATCGCCTACGACAGCCGCAACTTCTCCGCCGAATTTGCCAGGGATACGGCCCTGGTGCTGTGTCAGGAGGGCGTCCCCGCTTATCTGTTTGATGCTCTGCGCCCCGTGCCCGTGCTGTCCTATGCCGTGCGTCACCTGAACGCGGCCGCCGGCGTTGTCATCACCGCCAGCCACAACCCCAAGCAGTACAACGGCTACAAGGTTTACGGCGCAGACGGTGCCCAGATTGGCCCCGACATCGCCGATGCCATGACCGAAATCATCCGCGCCACCAAGTATACCGACTGTGCCGTGATGGATGAAGAGGCCGCCAAGGCCGCCGGTCTGCTGAAGATCATCGGCAACGCCGAGGTGGATGATGACTACATCGCCGACATCAAGACCCTGTCCATCCAGCCCGAAATGCTGGCGCAGGAAGGCCCCAAGCTGAACATCGTCTACACGCCCCTGCACGGCAGCGGCAATGTGCCCGTTCGCCGGATGCTGAAGGAAATCGGCATCACCAACGCCGCTGTGGTGCTGGAGCAGGAGCAGCCCGACGGCAACTTCCCCACGGTGAAGATTGCCCCCAACCCCGAAAACCCCGATGCCTTTGAGCTGGCCTTCAAGCTGGCCGACGAAAAGGGCGCCACCGTCATTTTCGCCACCGACCCCGACTGCGACCGTCTGGGCGTGGCCGTGAAGGACAGTCAGGGCCAGTGGCAGCTGCTCACCGGCAACCAGATTGGCTGCGTGCTGCTGCACTACATCCTCTCCACCAAGGAGAAGCTGGGCACCCTGCCCAAAAACGGCGCGGCGGTCAAGTCCATCGTGTCCACCTCCCTGTCCAACAAGATTGCCGAATCCTTCGGTGTCACCATGTTTGAGACCCTGACCGGCTTCAAGTTCATCGGTGAAAAGATTCAGCAGTTCCAGGACAGCGGCGAGTATGTATTCCAGTTCGGCTTTGAGGAAAGCTACGGCTTCCTGTCCTCCACCTTTGTGCGCGACAAGGATGGCGTCAACGCTTCCCTGCTGGTGGCCGAGGTGGCCGCAGCCTGTCAGGCCGAGGGCATCACCCTGTATGACCGCGTGCAGGAAATCTTTGCCAAGTACGGCTACTATGTGGAAAAGGTGGTCTCCGTCACCCTGCCCGGCAAGGACGGCGTGGCCAAGATGAAGTCCATCATGTCCGGCCTGCGCGAGAATCCCCCCGCCGATCTGGCAGGGCTGAAGGTCACCGCTGTGCGCGATTACCTGAAGGGCACCGTCACCAAGGACGGCGCTGTGGCCCCCACCGGCCTGCCCGCCTCCGATGTGCTGTACTACGAGCTGGAGGGCGGCAACTGGGTATGCGTCCGTCCCAGCGGCACCGAGCCGAAGATCAAGCTGTATGTCAACAGCAACGCAGCCGACAAGGCAGCCGCCGAAGCACTGAACGAAAAGCTTCGCGCCGCCAGCGAGGAGCTGCTGAAGTAATCCCTTTCCCTGCAGCAAACGGGCATGATCCAGCCGGGTCATGCCTGATTTTCCGTGTTGAACCAATTTTTACACAAGGAGCTCACCCATGCGCAAACTCATTTCCCTGCTGCTGCTTTTGTGCCTTTTCCTTTCCTCCGCCGCCATGGCCGAGGATGACCCGGTGCTCACCGGCTATCTTGCCTTTGCCCAGGAGGGCGTGGAGGGCATGCAGCAGACCGATTCCCTGTGGGTTAAAACCATGATGCAGCATGCACAGCTGACCAACATCAAGTACCTGGGCACCAACGGCTATGTTCAGGCTGATTTGATGCTGCCCAAGCTGCTTTGCAACACCAAGGCGGATACCGTGGCCGAGGCCATGGCGGAATACTTCCAGCCCACCAAATACGAGACCTACCAGTTCACCGCCACATGGCAGAAGGACGCGGCGGGGAACATCACCTACAAGTGGGGCATGCACAGCCCCACCAAGCTGGCCGGTGCCATTACCAATCAGGCAGCGGTGGCCAAGCGCGGCTACACCTCCCCGGAATTCCGCGCCCTGCTGCAAAAGGAGCTGCTGCCCCAAACGGCCCGCATGCCCGAAAAGGAAGACAAGGAGTATGTGGCTGATTTCAAGCCCCTGCCAGATGGCTTTGCCGCCAATGCCGCCAAGGCCCTGGGCCTGACGGAGGAACAGGCAGCCCGCCGCCTGCAGGTGCCGATGATGCTGATGAACATCACCAAAATCAACCTTGACAAGGGGCTGGAGGAGGCCTCCGTCACCATGCGCGTGTGGCCGTGGAAGACCCTGATGGACCGCGCCATGCCCGGTGCAAAGGCCGAGCTGGACGAAACCCTCGGCGCACCTGAAATGACAAGGGACGAGGTTGAGGCCATCTACTGCCGCCATCTGGCCGACAAGCTGAACGCCTGCTACTACGCCAAGCGCAACAAGACCGAGGAATTCACATGGACCATGGATGTCACGCAGGTGGCCGCCGACGGTCTGTGCGCCTCCGGTGACTTGCTCACCTATCTGGGCGACATGATGGCCTACCTTGATGCCAAGGTGGATGAGCTGTGCGGCTACGCCAAAACCCTCCCCTACTACCCCGCGGTGGATATGGCCGACACCTGCCTGTTCTCCGGCGATGTGAAGGAGGGCACCATGGTCACCTTCGACACCGGCAAGAGCGGCAAGCATGCCTATCTTGTGGTGATGCAGGGCGGCAATGAGCTGTGCCGCGGCTTTGTGCACAGCAAGGTGCCCCTGACCATCCGGCTGGCTCCCGGCCAATATGAGGCCGCTTACGGTCTCGGCAATGACTGGCACGGCGAACGGTACGTATTCGGCACCGACGGCGAATACGGCCGCTTCACCTTCACGGTGGATGAAGCCGGGCGCACCATCGTGCATATGGAAAACACCAACGGTCCCCTGACCACCACGCCCCTGACTTGGCAGGACCTTGGCATCCTGCGGGAGCCCGCCGCGAAATAACATCCGCACAGATATCATCTGCATTAATCACATCCGCAATAAGAAAGGATGACGACCATGGACAAGTATATGGAATATGCCCTGGAGCAGCTGAAGACGCTGGTAAGCATCCCCAGCCCCTCCGGCATGACCCGGGAGGCAACCGATTATCTGCTGGCTGAGCTGACCCGCTTGGGCTTCCGCCCCCAGCGCACCCGAAAGGGCACCGTCACCTGCGACCTTGGCGGCACCGGCCACGGCATCGCCATCTCCTCCCATGTGGATACGCTGGGCGCCATGGTGCGCTCGGTGAAGAGCAACGGCTGCCTGCGCCTGAGCCAGATTGGCGGCTACAACTACAACGCCATCGAAAACGAGAACGTGCTCATCCACACCCGCGACGGCCGAGTATACAGCGGCACGGTGCAGTCCACCCACGCCAGCCTGCACGTGTGGTCCTCCAACGCCAAGGACGAGCGCACGGATGAAACCGTGGAGGTGGTGGTGGATGAAGAGGTCCGCACCGCACAGGACACCAAGGCATTGGGCATTGATGCCGGCTGCGTGGTCTCCTTTGACCCCCGCTTTGTGGTCACCAAGTCCGGCTTCGTCAAGAGCCGCTTTCTGGATGACAAGTGCTCCGCTTCCCTGCTGCTGGCCCTGGCCAGGCAGGTGGCTGACGGCGCCGTCACCCTCGCCCGCAATGTGATTCTCGTCTTCACCGTGTACGAGGAGGAGGGCCACGGCGCATCCGCCCTGTACGGCATGCCTGTGGAGGATTTCATCGCCGTGGACATGGGCTGCGTGGGCGATGACCTGAACTGCCATGAAACCGAGCTGAGCATCTGCGCCAAGGACAGCGCCAGCCCCTACGATTTCGACTTTACCAACGAGCTGATTGACCGGGCCAAGCGCCTTTCTATCCCCTACGCTGTGGATATCTACCCCCGCTACGGCAGCGACTGCTCCACCGTGCTGAAGGCCGGTCTGGAGGCACGGTTTGCCTGCTGCGGACAGGGCGTGTTTGCCTCCCACGGCTACGAGCGCACCCACATCAAGGGCATGCAGGCCACCCTGGCCCTGATTGGGGATTTGTCTGAAAGGGTGTATTAAGAATACAGTGCTTGTACTCCTTCCGTCACGGCTTCGCCGTGCCACCTCCCTCAAGGAGGGAGGTTCAAGCTTGCCCGTCCGCAGACTGAGGGAGTAAAAGTGGCTGACTGCATCTGCCGCGAAAACCTCATCCGTCTTCGCTGCGCTCAGCCACCTTCCCCTGAAAGGGGAAGGCAAGAGGGCGTGGGGCATGCTTCTGTCTGCTATTTCCGGAGGGAACATGCCTTGCCTTCCCCGCGCACGGGGAAGGTGGCGCGCCGCCTGCGGCGTGACGGATGAGGTTCTTTATGGGGCTGTGAAGCTTTTTCACAGCTCTTTTTTATTTATCCTGTAAAATATTTCTTTCCTTCCAAAATTACCTTGACATTCAAAGTATTCTGTGTTATCTTTAGATGGTTTGATATTCAAACATTCTTTGGAGGTATCACTTGGATACGAAGCAAGAACAGATCAACCGGGTTCTTGTGCACTTGTTCAATGATGTGCTGCAGCTGGAGGAGGATACCCTTCAGGGCATGGGGGTGAAATAGCTTTCCATGCGGGAGGTTCACGTGATTGAGGCTGTCTGCGCCGCGGGAAGCGAGCAGAACACCATGAAATATCTGGCCGAGCAGCTGCACATCACCATCGGCTCCCTGACGGTGGCGGCCAACACCCTCATCCGCAAGGGCTACCTCACCCGTGAGCAGGATGCCCGGGACCGCCGGAAAATGCACCTTGTGCCCACGGAAAAGGCACAGGCCATCGACCAACTGCACAAAGACTATCACCGCAAACTGACCGACGCTATCATACATGCCGTTCCCGCCGACCAGATGGACACCTTCCTCTCCGGCCTCAACGGCGCATACGACTACGTAAGAAAGGCACAGGTGTAAACCATGATTCAGATTGTTACCGACAGCACTTCCGATATCCTGCAGAGCGAAGCCAAGGAGCTTGACATCACCGTTCTGCCCCTGACCGTCCGCTTCGGCAACGAGGAATTTCAGGACGGCGTGACCATCACCATGGATGAGTTCTTCGCCCGCATGGAAACCGTAACCGAGCTGCCCCAGACCAGTCAGGTCACCCCCGAGACCTTCGCCAAGGTGTTCCAGAGCGCCATCGACAACGGCGACGAGGTGGTGTGCGTCACCATTTCCTCCGTGCTGTCCGGCACCTACCAGAGCGCCACCATCGCCAAGGACATGGTTTCCAAGCCCGAGATGATTCACGTGATTGATTCCATGAGCGCCTCCATGGGCGAGGCTCTGGTGGTCTTCGAGGCCATCAAGCTGCGCGCACAGGGTCTGGAAGCCGCTCACATCGCCGTGAAGCTGGATGACCTGAAGGACCGCGTGCGCCTTGTGGGCAAGGTCCGCGACCTGAAGTACCTGGTCATGGGCGGCCGCCTCAACGGCGTGGTGGGCAAAATCGGCACCACCCTCAACCTTGTGCCCATGCTGCGCCTGAAGGAAGGCAGTCTGCATCAGGCAGGAATTTGCCACGGAAAGGCGAAAGTAAATAAGTGGTTCATTGAACAGCTTCGCGGCAGCAACATCGACCACCAGCATCCCATGATTTTCGCCGGCACCCACTGCCCCGATGAGGTAAAGGCACTGCGCGACGTGGTGTATGCTTCCGATCTGGTGCTGCCCGAAAAGAATATGATGCGCGCCATGGGCAGCGGCATCGGCACCCACGCCGGTCCCGGTCTGCTGGCCATCGGCTGGATCGAGCAGTAAGGGGATACATATGACAGCAGGTTCCGCTCCCGCCATGAAGAAGAGCGACAAATTCATCCACGCAGCAGGGCAGCTTGATAACTTCAGCTGCCCTGTTTGTCATGGGCCGCTCCACCATCAGCAGCCCGCTTTGGTCTGCCCCAACCGGCACAGCTACAACATCAACAAAAAGGGCTTCGTCAGCTTTCTGTCCGCACCGGTGGATACCTGCTACGATGCCGCCCTGTTTCAGGCCCGCCGCCGCGTGTTTGATTTCGGCTTTTTTGATGATGTGTGCAATTGCATCGACAGCATTCTGGGCGATGCGCCCCACCGCATTCTTGATGCCGGCTGCGGCGAAGGCTGGTATCTGGACCGTCTGCTGGCAGGGCATGACAACCGCTGCGGCGCCGGCATTGACATCAGCCGGGATGCCATACAAATTGCCACCTCCCTGCCCTGCTGCGCCGCATGGTGCGTGGCGGATCTGCGCCGCCTGCCCTTCCGCAGCCATTCCTTCACGGCGATATTGGATATCCTGACCCCGGCGGATTACACGCTCTTCCGGGAGCTTTTGGCAGAGGACGGCCTGCTCATCAAGGTCTACCCCGGGCACACCTATCTGCGGGAAATCCGCGAGGCCCGCGGGCTTCCCCTGTATGAGGACGGCAAGGTGGATGAGTACCTCCGGCAGAAAACCACGGTGCTTGAGACCCATCACATCCACCGCGTGTTTGACATCACGCCAGACATCTGGCGCAGCTTTGTGTACATGACACCCCTCAATCAGGATCTGGACGAAGCCGCCAAGGAAGCACTTGCCGCCAACCCCAGCTCCACCATCACCATGGACATGGATGTGTCGGTGTGCAGGCTGTAAATCTCAATACAAAAGGGGCTGTGAAAAACCAGTGAATGGATAATGCCCCGAAAGACCTCTTCCGACTTCGCTGCGCTCAGCCACCTTCCCCAGAGGGGAAG
>JAUNDF010000129.1 GCA_030526225.1 Clostridia bacterium | reverse complement strand
AAAAACGCACGAGTATCTTGCATCATCTCATCCATCATGATATACTCATGGTGGATATTATTTTATCCATTTTTACTGTAAAATACAATATCGGCTCATATATTATCTATCGGAGGTACATCATGAGCTTCATTTGGGAAACCCCATAGGAAATCGACCAGGCCATCGCCCGGCGTTTTGCACGCATCCGCAAGCGTCGTGGACTGAGCCAGCTTCAGCTTGCCGAAAAGAGCAATGTGAGCTACGGCAGCATCAAGCGGTTTGAAACCAGCGGACAAATCTCCCTGATTTCGCTCACCAAGCTGTGCGTGGCCCTGGACTGCACCGACGAGCTGCGCCGCATGTTCACCAACGTGGAATACGGCAGCATTGAGGAGGTTCTCCGTGAAAGAACATAAGGTGGAGGTTTGGTTTGCAGACCGTTTCGTGGGCACGCTGGCCGAAACAGCTGACCGCCGGGTGGCCTTCGCCTATTCGGACGAATGGCTGGAAACCGGCTTTGCCATCAGCCCCTTCTCCCTGCCGGTGGAGCAGAAGGTTTTCGTGCCCACCTCGCCCCATTTTCAGGGCATGTGGGGCGTGTTCGCCGACAGCCTGCCGGATGCCTGGGGCCGCCTGCTGGTCAACCGGATGCTGCAGACCAAGGGGCTTAATCCGGATGATGTCACGCCCCTGGAGCGGCTGGCCATCGTAGGCGATTCCGGCATGGGTGCGCTGACCTATCGCCCGGCATGGGATGTGCATCAGGCCTCCGCGCCCTTCGATTTGGATGAGCTTTCCGACACCTGCCGCGCCATCCTCAACCGGGAGGAGGTCCGCGATTTGGATGCCGTGTTCCAGATGGGCGGCAGCAGCGGCGGTGCCCGTCCCAAGGTGATGACGGAGGAGTGGGTCATCAAGTTCCCGGCCTCCGGCGATACGAAGGACACCGGTGTGATGGAGAAGGCCTACATGGATTGTGCGGCGGATTGCGGCATCATCGTGCCGGAATCAAGGCTGATGCCGTCCAAACAATGCAGCGGATACTTTGCCGTGCGCCGGTTCGACCGGGAGCAACAGGGCGATGGCATCATCCGCCGACACATGCTCACCGCCGCCGCCATTCTGGAGGCGGATTGGCGTTCACCCTCGCTGGACTACAACACGCTGATGAAGCTGACCAGCATCCTCTCCCGGGGCAATCAGCAGGATTTGCTGCAGATGTTCCGCCGGATGTGCTTCAATGTGTTCGCCCACAATCGGGACGACCACGCCAAGAATTTCAGTTGGCTGTATGATGCGAAAAACGATTGCTGGCATCCATCACCCGCCTATGACCTGACATGGAGCACCACCTATTACGGCGAGCACACCACCACCGTCAATGGCAATGGCCGCAATCCCGGCATGCAGGAGCTGCTGGCTGTCGGTAAAGCCGCAGGACTTCAGCAAAAGGTCTGTAAGCAAATTGCCGAGGAGATTCGGGAAAAGACGGTGGAGCTGGAGCAGATGTATCGGGATGTACTGTCGTGAGGCTGATCTTGTCATCGGGTGACAATATTGACAATCGAGAGAAATAACTGGAAGCGGAAAAATGAGTGTTGTAATGAAAGAATTTCATATTGATGGCAAGGCAGTTCTGTTTCTTGACAGAAGAGATGATGGATATTCAAAAAAAGTTGAAATAGATGGCGTTAAATATGATTTGCTGCCAATCACAAGCGTTGATGAAAACACGATTGCAATCAAATGTGATTCAACATTGATTGGCAAAGAAGTCCGATTTATCAAAGGGTGAGAAATCAGTCTTTGCAAAGCCGCTTTTGCCCCTAATCATCCTCAAAATCCCTTTATTTCCATATTTATATATTGCGAAACCGATTTCTATCGAAAAGATAGAGGAAGTTATTTGTTCCGTGCCGGGCGAACGAGCATGACAACAACGACAACAACGACAACAAGCTTCCTTAACCTTTTTTCTTTGTTCTCTCTTGCTTATCCCACTTTTTATGATTCTTTGTTTACGTTGTTTACAGTAGCCGGAAAGCCTGATGGCGCAAGGCTTTGGGTGTAAACGAGGGCGTAAACGAAGCGT
>JAUNDF010000128.1 GCA_030526225.1 Clostridia bacterium | reverse complement strand
GCCATGATGCAGTAGTTGGCAGTGGTGGGAACGCCCATGCCCAGCACGATGCAGCACAGCATGGTCAGGAACAGGGCGATGAGCACCTGGTTGCCCGCCAGCGCAACGATGCCGTTGATCATCATATTGGCAAGGCCGGTCATGGTGATGGTTCCGGCAATGATGCCGGCGATGCCGCAGGCAGCCGCCACGGTGATGGTACCCTGACCGCCAGCAGCCAGCGCCTCCAGCAGGCGCATAGGTGTAGGCCGGTGGTTCTTGTCAAACACGGATACGAAGATGGCAGCTACAATGGCAATGGCGGCGGCATACTGAATGCTCTTGGTGCTGCTGCTCACCAGATAAATCAGGAGTACCAGTGGAAGCAGCAGATACACCTGGCTCAGCAGGGGACGCAGCTTGGGCAGTTCGTCCTTGCGCAGGCCACGCAGGCCGGATTTCTTGGCTTCCAGATGCACTGCGATAAAAATACCGGCAAAGTAGAGCACTGCAGGGAGAATTGCTTTCAGGACAATCTGACTATAGGGGAGCTGGACATAGTCTGCCATCAGGAAGGCGGCAGCGCCCATAATGGGGGGCATGATCTGACCGCCGGTGGAGGCGGAGGCTTCCGCTGCAGCGGCAAACTCCGGCTTGTAGCCGGTTTTCTTCATCAGAGGGATGGTGACGGAACCGGAGCCGACGGTATTGGCAACAGAGGAGCCGGAAACCATGCCCTCCATGGCGCTGACCACAACCGCCACCTTGGCAGGGCCGCCGGACATCCAGCCCACGGCCGCGTTGGAGATGTTGATAAAAAAGTCCGCGATTCCAGTACGCTCCAGGAACGCACCGAAAATGATGAAAACAACAATGAACTTGGAACAGACGTTGATGGGGGTGGAGAGGATGCCCTCCTTGCTGTAAAACAGGTAGCGCACGATGTAGTTGAGCTTGCCCCAAAGAGTTGGATTACTCAGGCCCGCGATGAGGGCATAGGCCAGGAAGCAGCTTGCCACAATCAGGATGGGCAGGCCCACGCTCCGGCGGCAGACTTCCGCCAGAGCCAGAATGCCCACGATGCCAATGACAATCTGGTAGGGCGCGAACCGAGTGCCCTGCTGGATAATGTCTATGGCATTGAAAGAGAAGTACAGGAACGCCGCAGTGCCCAGTACCATGGCAATGATGTCATACCAGGGGATATGGTTCACCTTATGATGGGATTTTCTGGCGGGGAACACCAGGAAACCCAGAAACACAATCCATGCCACAAATGTGGTCAGACGCAGTTCTTCCAGCCAGCTGGCAAACAGGGTCACATACAGACAGAACACAGAGAACCCTGCCAGCACGCAGTTTACCGCGATGCGGGGTTTCCCTTCCCAGACACGGACGTTGGATTCCTGGTCGAATTTTTTCATGACCGCTTCCAGATCCATGGGTTCTTCCTGTTTGGCTTTTTTTCGAAACAATGCCATTTAATCTCCTCCCAAAATTTGGTTTCGCGCAGGCTGCCAGACCGCGCGTATACCTGAAATATAATCTTACAGGGTTGGGGAAAGGCGCCCCCTCACCGCGGGCACTTTTCCTCCACCCTGCAATATCTGCGAACTGGCTGCGGCGAGCATTTCGCCGCAGCCAGAGCGTTCATTCGTCCTGCCTTGCTTTGACTTACTTGGTCTCCACAGTCACGCCCTTTTCGGCGTAGTACTTGGCGGCGCCGGTGTGGAACGGAGCGGACATACCGGAAGTGGCGTTCTCAACGCTCAGTTCCTTGCCCTTGCCATTCTCGGCGGCGATGGCATCCACGTTATCGAAGATGGCCTTGGTCAGGTTGTACACATCATTGTCGCTGGCGGAGGCGGAGACGATCAGAGTGGCCTTAACGGTGACGGTGCTCACGTCCGCATCCTGACCCTTGTAGGTGCCGGCGGGGATGCTGTAGGTGGTGTAGAAGGGGCAGTCGGCCATCAGCTTGTCGGCGATGGCGCCGTCGATGGGCACCAGGTATGCGTCATTGGTGGTGCACAGCTCGGTGATGGCGGCGGTGGGAGCGCCGGCAACGATGAAAGCGGCGTCAATCTTGCCGTCCTTCAG
>JAUNDF010000061.1 GCA_030526225.1 Clostridia bacterium | reverse complement strand
AACCACTGACAACTGAATATTTTATTTGAGACCGGCACGCTGGTGCCGATGATTGCATCAGGGCGCTGCCTCGCAGCGTCTTTGACCTCCGTGAAGCCCAATAGAAATGAAGGGTTCAAGGCCATCACTTACTACACAAATCGAAAAGAGGTTAATGATGAATATCTTTGCAGCAGTAAAGGCTGCTGTCTCTGTCAAGCAGGCGGCGGCCTTTTATGGTCTGGAAATCAAGCGGGGTGATATGAGCCGCTGTGTTTTCCATCCCGACAAAACCCCCAGCATGAAGCTGAACGATGATTACTACTATTGCTTCGGCTGCCATGAGCATGGCGATGTGATTGACCTGGTGGCACGTCTGTTCCACCTGTCGCCGATGGATGCAGCGCTGAAGCTGGCAGATGACTTTCACATCAGTCCGAGTCCTACACCGGTTTCCGCCGTGATGCCCGTGCCAAAGCCGCTGCCTCATGATACCTGGCATTGCGCCGGGGTCATGCTGGATTATGAGCGGTACCTGAAGCGACAGATTGAGCGCCATGCCCCGAAGCATCCTGATGAGGACGGCAACAATCTGCTGATGTTCTTTGAATCCGAGGACTACATCCGCTTTGAGCCGGGCTATGATGCAACATCCAAGGAGATGTACGCCGTGTATTGCATCTGGTGCGATGAAAACGGCTTCACACCATTGAAACCGCGCACAGTATCCGACTATGTTGCCGCCAATGCGGTCAAGCTGGGTGTGGAGCATTGCAACACTGTGTACAGCGTGGAAGGTCGCAGGGTGTGGGGCTTTAAGGGGATTCACCTGATGATTGACTCCGGCATCCGCAACAGACTTGGTATGCAGAAGGTATACCCGGATGATAATCCCTTCAGATAATCCCATATAAATGGGAGAAAGTGAAAACGCTGTGTACGTACGTACCAATGTACACGATTCGGTACGGATGTACGTACGTACGCAGTGAAATGCGTTTGTTTCAAATATAGGAGGTATTTATGTTCAATAAGGCTTTGCCCAATGCGCTCTATCAGGAGCAGACAACCGATAACAAAAAGAATCAGCAGGATAATGAGCAGAAACTGGTGCTGAACGTCAAGCAACTGGCCAAGATTATGGGCATTTGCGAAAAATCTGCTTATAACCTGATGAGGAAGCCGGGCTTCCCGTCCTTCAAGGCAGGTGGGCGTGTGCTTGTCAACGGCCCGGAATTCCGGAAATGGATGGACAGCCAGACGAAAAGCTATGAGGCCGAAAAAGCCGCATAAGCGATTGTAAATTTTCACATATACTATTGCCTCATATCACGAAAGCGGTTATCATGGTCTTGAACCTGTCAAAGGGTTCAAGTACCTTGATAATTGAATCAGCTGGAATGATATGGGGCATTTTTCTGAAACAGAGGAGGAAAAATAATGCCCCGTCAGACTTTGACAAAACGAACCGATAACCGATTTAAGTGCAAGTACCATGGCGTGCAGTTCTATGGCAAGACGCAAAAAGAGGCCTTTCAGAAGCGTGATGAATACATCGCTGCCGAAAAGGCCGGGCTGGTACACAACATGGAGAAGATGAGCTTTCTGGACTACGGAATGCGCTGGCTGAAGACCTACCGCACCGATTGCGGCAACCATCAGCAGAACCAGTATGCGAAGATGATTGAATTCGCCGCTGAAAATGTGGGCAAGAAGTGCATCCGCGACATCACGGCTACGGATCTGCAGGCTCTGTGCAATATGCTGACTCCGTACTCCGCATCCTATGTGAACAAGTTCATGACCACCCTGCGCGGGATTTTCAAGTCCGCCCAGGCGGATGGTGCCATCCTGCGAAATCCCATGGACAATGTGAAGCGTCCCAAGTGCAAAAAGACCGAAGGCCATCGTGCCCTGGAGCAGTGGGAGCGGGATTTGGTGGTATCCACCTACATGGAGCATGACTTCGGCCTGGTGGCCATGGTGATGCTGTTCGCCGGCCTGCGCAGAGGAGAAGCCCTGTACATTGATGTGGATCGGGATGTGGATTTTGAGCGCAAGACCATTACGGTGAATGGCGCTGTGTCCTTTGTGGAGGGCAATCAGCCCACCATCACCGACGGCAAGACGGAAAACGCCCGGCGTGTGATTCCTTTGCTGGCTCCTTTGGAGGAGGCGCTGCGGAACCACCATGGCCTGCTCTGCACCAAGGAGGACGGCACGCTGATGAGCGAATCTGCCTTTGACCGGAAGTTTGATTCCTATCGCGGATTCCTGGCGGCGAAAATCAATGGCTGTCAGAAGCGCTGGTACGGCAAAAAGAAGGAGCACAAGGCTCTGCTCGATGCCGGAAAGGAATTGCCGGAGTGGAAGGATGTGACCTTCCGCTGTCATGACTTCCGTGTGGATTATTGCACCCGTGCCTATTATGCCCGTGTTCCGATCAAGACGCTGCAGAGCTGGATGGGCCATGCCGATGCACAGATGATTATGAACATCTATGCCAAGCTCGATGCGGATGAGGAGAAAGCAGACGCTCTGCGTTTCTCGGAATACATGAGCAATTCCGTTGCCCTGCCGGAATCTTCATCGGCTCAGGAAAGCGCCTGAAAAAGTTGAACCCCGTTTTGAACCCCTGATTTCTCTGTAATGCGTGGAGAAACGTGGAAAATATTCTGAAGGGGAACAAACGGGGAAAAGACAGGTTGTGCGGTTCGGATACCTGTTGAGGCTTAGAATATGCAGAAATATGTGTGATATGGCAACAATCACGGCCATATCTATATATTTTTTGCAGAAATACAAAAAAGAAGCAGCCGAATCTACTGCTTCTTTATGGTGAGCCCGGCGGGATTCGAACCCACGACCTTTTGATTCGTAGTCAAACACTCTATCCAGCTGAGCTACGAGCCCATCATGTCATCCTGTCCGCTTGGCTTGTGCCGCGCTCCTGACGACTCCATTAATATAACATGGAATCGGGTTTGTGTCAATACCTTTTTTGAAATATTTTTCAACTTTTTTGAAGGTTGATGGTAAAAGGGCAGTAACAAGAGGCAATATACGCGCAAAAGCGGCTGTTTGGACTGCTTTTCTACATATTATATGATGAAGCGGTTATGCCTTGGCCGGGCCGGTGGAGCCGCGCACGGTCAGCTCGGCGTGAAGGGTCAGCTGGTTGATGGGGGTGTTGTTCAGCTGACATTGGAGGGCGTAGAAGGCGCTCTTGCCCAGCTGCAGGCGGTTTTGGCGCACGGTGGTCAGCGGGGGACGGGTGAACTGGCACAGGGGGATGTCATCGTAGCCGATTACGCTCACATCCTCCGGGACGCGGATGCCGGTTTCGGCACAGTGGGTCAGCACAGCCTGCGCCAGAATATCGTGGTTGCAGACAATGGCAGTGCAGCCGCTGTCCAGCAGGCGGGGAAGGTGCGTGCTGATGCAGTCGGTGGTGTAATCGGCAGCACCGGTAATCGGCACATCAGCGGTGTATTGCTGTATGGCGGCAATAAACGCGTGATGGCGCTGCTGGTAAATGTAGGCATCTGCCGATCCGCTGGACAGGTAGCCGATGCGGCGGTGACCCAGCTGCCACAGGTGGCTGACGGCCAGATTCAGCGCTTCGGTATTGTCCACACCCACCTGAGTGAGACGGTGATTTTCAAAGGTGGGGTTATCAAAGAGGATGGTGGCGGTATGACTGCCCTTTACGCTGTCAATCCAGGGATCGGAGTTGTTGATGCCCAGAAAGAACGCGCCGCGGTAGTCATTGCGCAGCATGTATTCATCGTATTGGATGCTTTGCTGCGTGCCCTCATCCAGATTGATGATGTCCACACGGAACCCTGCAGGCTCTGCCAGGTGGCGGAAGCCCATGACGATGTCGTAGCCGAAATCCTCCGGGGTTTCGTAGCGCATGTGCATCACAAAAATGCAGATGCGGGGCAGGGAAGGGCTGCGGCGGCCGCGCGTGTAACCCATCTCCACCGCACGCTGGACGATGGTGTTTCGCGTTGTTTCGCTGATGTCGGGAGCGCCGTTCAGGGCCTTGGAAACCGTGCTTTTGGAGATGCCCAGGGATTGTGCAATGTCCATCATCGTCGCCAAGTCAGGTCACTCCTTTCTGAAATCAATGCAAAAATGGAAAATTCTGCATCGAAAATGATGAAAATGTTGGTTGATTCATTGCTGTATTGTTGATTATATACATATAAAAGGAAAAAAGCAAGGGATTTTCCGTATGTTTTCAAAATTGTGATGCTATTTGCCCATCGTTCCATCTGAAACAAAAGTTTCGTTACAAGTTTCGTAAATGAATTGAAAATAAATTTGTGATTATACCAGAAACGACATTGACACCGCATTCTAATCGTCATATACTGAAGCTACGAAACATCACGAAACAGAATTTCGTAACATCTTCCAAGGAGGAGGAACCCCATGAACCGCAGTGCCGGCATTCTGCTGCCGATTTCCTGCCTGCCCAGCAAGCACGGCATCGGCGCATTTACCCGCGAAGCTTATAAATTTGTAGATTTCCTTGTGGCATCCGGCCAGAGCTACTGGCAGATTGTCCCCACCAATCCCCCGAACCATGAGGACGGCTATGATTCCCCCTATCAGTCCTTTTCCGCGTTTGCGGGCAATCCCTACTTTATCAGCCTGGAAAAGCTGGCCGAGCAGGGTTTGCTGACCCAGGAGGAGCTTGACGAGGCTGATTTCGGCGACGATCCCCAGTTTGTGGATTATGACAAGCTGTACGCCAACCGCATGCCGCTGCTGCGCAAGGCTTATGACCGCGCGGACAAGGCAGGGGACAGGGAATTCCAGCAGTTCACGCAGGAGAATTCCTGGTGGCTGGATGACTACGCACTGTTCATGGCGCTGAAGCTGTACTTCGGCGGCGATGAGTGGCGCAAGTGGCCCGAGGATATCCGCAAACGCTTCGGCTTTGCCATGGATTACTACCGCCGCCTGCTGTACTATGACATCGAGTTCCAGAAGTTCGTGCAGTATCACTTCTTCCGCCAGTGGTTCGAGCTGAAGGCCTATGCCAACGCCAACCACATCCGCATCGTGGGTGATATTGCCATCTATGTGGCACTGGACAGTGCCGATGCTTGGGCGCATCCGGAGCTGTTCCAGCTGGATGCCGATTTCGAGCAGATTGCCGTTGCCGGCTGCCCGCCGGATCAGTTCTCCGCAGACGGTCAGATTTGGGGCACCCCCCTGTACCGCTGGGATGAGCACCGCAAGAACGGTTACGGCTGGTGGATGGCCCGCCTGTGGCAGAACTTCAAGCAGTGCGACCTGCTGCGCATCGACCACTTCCGCGGTTTGGATGAGTACTTCTCCATCCCCTTCGGCTCCAAGACCGCCGCTGACGGTCATTGGGAGAAGGGCCCCGGCATGGAGCTGTTCTGGAAGATGTGGGAGAACATGGGCCGCAAGCCTGTGATTGTGGAAGACCTCGGCTTCATGACCGATTCCGTTCGCCAGATGGTGCGGGATACGGGCTTTCCCAACATGAAGGTGCTGCAGTTTGCCTTTGATGCAAACGACTACGGTGCCTC
Source organism: Clostridia bacterium (assembly GCA_030526225.1). GTDB lineage: Bacteria > Bacillota > Clostridia > Christensenellales > Aristaeellaceae > JAUNDF01. Next base: position 7,992 of record JAUNDF010000061.1, on the reverse strand, counting down.
CAACGATTATCTGCCCCACAACACCTATGACAACTGCGTGATTTATACCGGCACCCACGATAACGAACCCATCAACGCCTGGTTCAGCCAGCTGAGCAGGGAAGAGAAGAACATGGTCAAGGCGTACTTCAGCGCCGAAAAGGTGCCGGATAAGGATATGTGGAAGGTGCTGGTCAATGCCGCCATGATGACCCGGGCAGAGACCTGCGTGATTCCGATTCAGGATTATCTGGGCCTTGGTCACGAAGCACGGCTCAATACCCCCAGCCGTCAGGAGGGCAACTACCACTGGCGTCTGGCAGAGGATACCCTGAATGACAAGGTGGCTGATGACATTTACGAAATCACCCGCCGCTACGGACGCCTCAACTGGGATAACGTCCGCCGCTGATTTGCCTTTTGCAGGGGCGAAACCCTGTAATATATAAAAAGGAAGGAGATCTTTTAAAATGAAAAAGATCATGTCTTTGGTGCTGGCTCTGGCGCTGGTACTGTCCTGCGCAAGCGCTCTGGCTGAAGGTTCTGTGTACTACCTGAACTTCAAGCCCGAACAGGATACCCAGTGGCAGGAACTGGCTGCTGCCTACACTGCTGAAACCGGCGTGCCCGTGACCGTTGTCACCGCTGCCTCCGGCAACTACGAAACCACCCTGGCTTCCGAAATCGAGAAGTCCAATCCCCCCACCCTGTTCCAGGTCAACGGCCCCGTGGGTCTGGCCAACTGGGAAGACTTCTGCTATGACCTGAGCGGCTCCGAGCTGTACAGCCACCTGAAGAGCGATGACTTCGCCCTGATTCAGGACGGCAAGGTCATGGGCATTGCCTATGTTATCGAGACCTACGGCATCATCGCCAACACCGCTCTGCTGGAGAAGGCCGGCTACAAGGCCAGCGACATCACCGATTTCGCTTCCCTGAAGGCTGTTGCCGATGACATCCACGCCCGCAGCGCTGAGCTGGGCTTCGATGCCTTCACCTCCGCCGGCATGGATGGCTCCTCCGACTGGCGCTTCAAGACCCACCTGGCCAACATGCCCCTGTACCTGGAGTACAAGGCTCGCGGCGATTTCTCCCAGACCGCTACCATCGAAGGCACCGCTCTGGACAACTACAAGAACATCTGGGATCTGTACATCACCGACTCCGCCTGCAATCCCGCTGAGCTGTCTGCCAAGACCGGCAACGACGCTGTGGCTGAATTCGTTGGCGAAAAGGCTGTGTTCTATCAGAACGGCACCTGGGCATGGGGCGATGTTTCCGTGCTGGGCGCTGAAAACCTGACCATGCTGCCCATCTACACCGGCGCTGAAGGCGAAGCCAATCAGGGCCTGTGCACCGGCACCGAGAACTACTGGTGCGTAAACGGCGAAGCCAAGGAAGAAGACATCCAGGCTACCCTGGGCTTCCTGAACTGGGTTATCACCTCTGACCTGGGCCGCAAGGTTGTTTCCCAGGACATGGGCTTCGTTGCTCCCTTCGATACCTTCACCGGCGAATATGCCTCCAGCAATCCTCTGATTCAGGTTGCTGATCAGTACATCGCTGATGGCAAGACCTCCGTCAACTGGTGCTTCCCCACCATGCCCTCTGAAAGCTGGAAGGACGGCGTTGGTACCGCTCTGACCGCTTATGCAGCCGGCACCGGTGACTGGAACGCTGTTGTGTCTGCCTTCGTTGATGGCTGGGCAACCGAGTACGCTCTGGCTCACTAATCAAACAGTCAACGGGGGAGGCCGGTCTTCCGGTCTCCCTCTCTTCGGTTCATTCCCATTTTCAAGCGTGCGGATGATGCTTTGCTGATGGATTTCGTGCCTGCGGCATCAATCCACGGAAATCATCATCAAATCATCATTACGGGAGGCTGCGCCATGGGCAATTACATCAAGCGCTACTGGCCGGTGTTTGTTCTGCCGACGCTGGCAGCGTTCATCATCGGCTTCATCTGGCCCTTCATCTGGGGTACTTATCTGTCCTTTTTCTCTTTCAAAACCCTGAGCAAAACCACCTTCGTAGGCTTCCAGAACTACATTGACCTGTTCGGCAAGGCCAACTTCGGCTTTACCGATGCCCTGGGCCGCACGGTGATTTTCACGGCCATTACCTCCGTGCTCATCAACGTGATTGCCTTCTTCATCGCTCTGGCTCTGACCCGCAAGCTGAAGGGCTCCAACGTATTCCGCACCGTATTCTTCCTGCCCAACCTCATTGGCGGCATCGTGCTGGGCTTCACCTGGAAGACCCTGCTCAACGGCGTGCTCTCCGGCATGAACATGGAGCTGCTGGCCCTGAACGCCACCCACGGCTTCTGGGGTCTGGTGATTCTGACCTGCTGGCAGCAAATCGGCTACATGATGGTCATTTACATTGCCGGATTGCAGAATGTGCCCGGTGATATCCTTGAGGCTGCAGCCATCGACGGTGCAACGCCCCTGCAGACCCTGGTCAAGATTAAGCTGCCCATGGTCATGCCCTCCATCACCATCTGCGCCTTCCTGACGCTGACCAACTCCTTCAAGCTGTTCGACCAGAACCTGGCTTTGACCGGCGGCGAACCCAACGGCACCAGCCAGCTGCTGGCCCTGAACATCTACAAGACCTTCACCGAATATCCCAAGTTCAAGGGCGTGGCACAGGCCAAGGCATTCGTGTTCTTCCTGATGGTGGTTGCCATTTCCCTGATTCAGCTGTATTTCACCAAGCGTAAGGAGGTGCAGCAGTAATGCAGAAAAACGCAAAGAAGGCAATTGCCGAATCCAGCATGATGGCCGGTAACATGTCCAAGGGCGGCAGAACGCTCAACGTGGTGCTGTCAGTCGTTTTTGCCCTGCTGTGTCTGGTGTGGATTTATCCCGTGGCGCTGGTGCTCATCAACTCCTTCAAGGTTGAAACCGCCATCACCACCTCCACCATCTTCAACCTGCCGCTGGGTGAGACCTTCGCCGGTGTTGACAACTACGTTTACGGCGTGCAGAAGATGAACTTCCTCTCCAGCTTCGGCTACTCTCTGCTCATCACCGTAACCAGCGTGGCGCTGATTATCCTGTGCTGCTCCATGTGCGCATGGTTCATCACCCGCGTGAACGGCGTGTTCTCCAAGGTGATGTACATGCTGTGCGTGTTCAGCATGGTGGTACCCTTCCAGATGGTGATGTTCACCCTGTCCAAGACCGCTGACTCTCTGGGCCTGAATACGCCCTTCAACATCTGCATCATCTACCTTGGCTTCGGCGCAGGTCTTGCGGTGTTCATGTTCACCGGCTTCATGCGCTCTGTGCCTGTGGCCATGGAAGAAGCAGCCATGATTGACGGCTGCAACCCCCTGCAGATTTTCTTCAAGGTGGTTTTCCCCATCCTGAAGCCCACCGCCATCTCCACCGCCATTCTGGAGACCATGTGGGTCTGGAACGACTACCTGCTGCCCCAGCTGGTGCTGGACATCAAGAAGTACATGACCATCCCCATGGCCGTGCAGTACTTCCAGGGCAGCTTCGGCCGCGTTGAAATGGGTCCCATGATGGCCTGCATTACCATCACCGTGATTCCGATTATTATCCTGTACCTGTGCAGCCAGAAGTACATCATCGAGGGTGTCATTTCCGGCGCTGTGAAGGGATAAGCAAAAAATGATTATGACCGCATAAGTGTGAGCGATTTGTGCTCCTCTTATGCGGTTTTTTCCAATTATTACAAAAAATAACGATTCAATATTGATAAATAATAAGCAAGGGGTTATACTATATACAGTTTCCGAACTCTTACAACCTAATGGGCTGGGATGAGTCTATGGGCGCACCGAGCAATTGATGCACCTGCCGTTTTGCAAAGGAAACAGCTGTGTCGACAGGGGAAAGTGTTGGCTTGCTGTTTGCCTCTTTTTTGTGTGCAGACAGACAACCGCAGCCCCTTTAACGATGAACGGGAGGAGAACGTCTATGTCCAACAAGATTTTCGACCGTGAGGTTACCCGCCGCAATTTCCTGAAGCTGACCGCCAAGGGAACTGCTGCCCTGGCCGCCAGCGCTCCGCTGCTGGAGCTGTTCCGCGTAACGGCTGCCGAGGCTGAGGCCGGTGCCGTGACTGTCATCCCCACTGCCAACGCTGTACTGGTTTCCAATGCTGCCCGCTGCACCGGCTGCGGCCGCTGCGAAATCAACTGCACTCTGGCCAACGATGGTAAGGCTATGCCCTACATCTCCCGCGTGAAGATGATGCGCAACCTGTACCTGGGCAACAACCACGACGGCAAGGGCGGCGTGTACGCCAACTTTGACTACAAGCCCGATACCTGCCATCAGTGCGAGGATCCTGCCTGCATGAATGCTTGCCCCATGAAGGCCATCTATGCTGATGAAACCACCGGTGTGCGCAAGATCGACAAGGAAAAGTGCGTCGGCTGCGGTGCCTGCGTTGCTGCATGCCCCTTCAAGATGCCCACCATCGATCCCGAGGAGAAGAAGTCCACCAAGTGCATCTCCTGCGGCTACTGCGCATCCATGTGCCCCTGCGGCGCCCTGACCATCTGCACCTGGGAACAGGTTGCGGAAGCCATGGCCAAGTACTCAGCTGACAGATTGTAAGGAGGAAAACGATTATGGCTAACGGATGGACCGGAAAACTGCTGCGTCTGAACCTGACCACCAAGACCGCAACAGTTGAAGATAACAAGTATAACGAAGAGTGGCTGGGCGGCATGGGCCTGGGCTATGCCATCATGCATGATGAAGTCCCCGTGGGCACCGATCCCGCCGCTCCCGAGATGAAGATGGTTATGGCTGCCGGCCCCCTGACCGGCGCAGGCGCTCCCTGCTCCGGCCGTACCAACATCACCCTGTATTCTCCTGTAACCGAGAAGCCCCTGGTGGTTGATGCTCACATGGGCGGCCACTTCGGTCCTCAGATCAAGTACTGCGGCTATGACGCCATCATCATCGAAGGCGCTGCCGACTCCCTGACCTGGGTGAAGATTAACGACGACAAGGTTGAGTTCAACGACGCTTCCGAGTTCGCCGGCATGGGCACCCGCGAAATGAACAAGGTGCTGGGCCAGCAGGTCGGCAGCGAGTACACCCTGTGCCTCAACGGTATCGCCGGTGAGAACAAGGTCCGCATGTCCGTGCTGCTCAACGATGTAAACCATGCTGCCGGTGTCGGCACCGGTTATGTATGGGGCTGCAAGAACCTGAAGGCCATCGCCATCTACGGCACCGGTGCTGTGCATGTGGCTGATCCCATGAAGGCTCTGAACCTGTACAAGTATCAGCTGACCGAGCTGATTGGCGCCAACAACAATCACGTTGTTCCTTCCACCCAGCAGTCCTGGAACGAATATGTATCCTGGACCCGTTGGCAGGGCGGCGAAGGCAAGGAATGGGAGCAGGGCATCGGCGGTCCCGTGCCCACCGGCGAACAGAATCCTGCCGATCCCACTGCTGTTGGCAAGCGTACCAACGTCGGCAACTACTTCTTCGGCAAGGACACTGACCTGCTGTACAAGAAGAATGTAAAGAACGGCGGCTGCGCACATTGCCCCATCCGCTGCGTCAACCAGGTGCACATTGAAGAGCTGGGCGACTACGGTCTGGAGAAGGATGTTTCCGCTGTTTGCTTCGCTACCTCTCATACCAACGGCTTCTATCCCGCCGGCACCCATTCCTTCACCACCGAAGGTGACCAGAGCCTGGTGTTGGGCTATCACATCGCTCAGGTGATGGACGATTACGGCCTGTGGTGCGGCTACGGCGAAATGGACAACTACTTCTCCTTCTGCTGGAAGAACGGCATCTTCGAGAAGGTTCTGCCCGCCGAAGAATATGCTGAAATTCCGTGGGATCTGATGAAGGACGGCGACCCCCGCTGGGCTGACGAGATGATTAAGCGCATCTCCACCAAGCAGGGCGAGTTCGCTACCTTGGGCGAAGGCGCATGGCGCGTGGTCACCAAGTGGGGCCTGCCCGAGAACTTCTACGATCAGTCCATGAAGTTCATCCTGCCCAAGCTGGGTGTCGGTCTGCACCACTCCAGCGAATCCATGGGCCAGGTTGGCGCTCTGATCAACATCCTGTTCAACCGTGACCCCATGTGCCACACCCACCAGAACTGCATCGGCAACGGCCTGCCCAACGAAGTGATTCAGTCCGTGCTGGATGGCATGTTCGGCGAAGGTGCCTTCACCGCACAGGGCAACTACACCCCCATGACCCAGGCTCGTGCCAAGTGGGCCAAGTGGGCGATCGTCCGCAACAACGTGCATGACATGGCTACCCTGTGCAACTGGGTATGGCCCATGATCTTCTCTCCCCTGAAGGAGCGCGGCTACAAGGGCGATACCTCTCTGGAAGCTCAGCTGATTTCCGCCACCACCGGCGTGGAATACACCGAAGAGCAGGTTGACTTCATCGCTGAAAAGGTACTGCAGCTGCATCGTGCCATGACCGCTCTGGAAATGGGCTCTGCAAACCTGCGTCAGGACCACGATCCCCTGTCTGCATGGGTATTCGACCGTGACCCCGACAAGGAAGCCTTCACTCCCGGCACCTCCAAGCTGGACCGCGCCGATTTCGAGGTTGCTCTGGACATGTTCTACACCGAGTTCGGTTGGGACGTTGCCACCGGCATCCCCACCCGCGCTACCCTGGAGAAGTTCGGTCTGGGCAATGTGGCTGACGAGCTGGCTGCTGCCGGTCTGCTGCCTGCCTGATTCTTCTGAATGTTCTTTCCCGGCCCGGAGCGTATCTGCGCTCCGGGCCTTTGTGTTTTACATTTGTTACATGGTTTTTATGCAGGATTCCCGGTGAAAATGTGGAATATTATGCAATGTAAACCAAATGACAGGAGGGCATCGTGATGAGCGAAGAAATCATGAAGGAAGACACCATGACACAGGAAGAACAGCGCGTGGCGGACATGAATCTGCTGACTGCGCGAATTCGTGAGATGAGCGGTCACCGCCGTCCCATCACCGAAGAAAGCCTTGCCAAGGACTGCGAAATTGAGCAGGACTACGCCAATGCGCTGCTTGAGGAAATCGAAGCAGCCAACGAGGACATCTGCGCATATGCCGGACAGAAGCACAAGTACTTCTATGTATATCCCACGCTGGCGCACAATTATGTCCGGTCCATTGCATTGTCCGAGGAGAAGGACATCAAGAACACCATCCTGACCCTGGTGCGGTATGATTCCAAGACATATCCCCGCCCCACCAAGGCTGCGGATTTTGCCAAGGAGCCTTATCGCTACACCCAGATTCAGGTGCAGAACGCCGTGCGCGAGCTGCAGCGCGACCCCGACAACGCAGACCTGAAGGTGTACAATTCCAAAAAGGGCACCTATTTCCTCTATTCCACCCTGCATCTGCCCGAAAAACTGGCCATCAAGCTGGCTGAGGACAGCGAGGATGCAGCCCTCTGGTTCTGATTGAAGGCAATACAAAAGGCGCTCCTTCTTCGATGGAAGGGGCGCCTTGATTTGTACGGGCGATTATTCCGCATCGTCCTCATCATGGATAAAGTTGCTCATGATGCCTTCGGGGGTAAAGCGGGGGTCAAAGGCCAGGGAGCGGATGGCCTAACGGGAAACAACGGTATTGGTGCCAAGGCAATCGGTGCAGCGGTAGCCGCATACCTGGCAAACGCAGCCAAGAATATCACTGTCTGCCTGAATCATATAATCTCCGCATTCCTTGCAGCTGCAGCGCATGGTACATCCTCCGTTCAGTTGATGATGCTCTTATTGTACCGCGAATCAAGAAAAATGCAATCCCCGGGGAAGAAATCAGGTGAAAACAGAAGAAAAATCCGGGAAATCCAGCGGAAAACTATTGACATCAGCCTGCATGAGGGGTATAATCTAATACGGTTTTGAAGAAACCTGGCTCCGTAGACAGCCGGTGTCCGCAAGGACTTAAGGGATGGCAACATCCGCCTGCCGAGGTGTAATGGATATGCGAATGCTCATCCCTTGCGCCCGCGCGAGGGTTTTCTTTTACTCCTA
>JAUNDF010000060.1 GCA_030526225.1 Clostridia bacterium | reverse complement strand
GGGTGTACTTGAGGGCGTTGGACAGCAGGTTCAGATACACCTGACTGATGCGCAGGGAATCGGCGTTGATGTAGGGGAAGAAAATGTTCCCCTGCCGATACTCAAAGTCCACCGCCTTGGAATGCACCAGACTCTGCACGGACACCTTCATGTTTTCCACAATGTCCTTCACCCGGATTTCCTCCGGCTTGATGGTCAGCTTGCCCGATTCAATGGCAGAGATGTCCAGCACATCGTTGATGAGCGTCTGCAGATGGATGGATTCCATGTTGATTTTGTTCAGGCAGTCCTCCACCCGCTCCTTTTCATCAATGTGACGGCGGGCGATTTCCGTCATGCCCACCACCACGTTCATGGGGGTGCGGATGTCGTGGCTCATGCGGGAGAGGAATTCCGACTTGGCGGCGTTGGCCCGCTTGGCCTCCTCATAGGCAGCCTCGGTTTCCTCCTTGGCTGCGCGAAGAGCATCGTTCAGCTGCTGCTGAGCCTATAGCTGAAGCACATCACGCGTTTTTTCATAGCGCATGTTCACCATCATGGACAGCACCGCCAACGAGAAGCCAAAGCTGACCGTGACAAGGAAGAAATCACTCTCGAAGAATCGCGCTTCCTCAAAGCGATACATCATGGCCAGAAAGCCGCCATAGGTGGCCGCGGTGATGAACACCTCATAGCGCAGCGGCAGATAGAACAGCACCGGTGCCACCACAATCATCAGCGGCGTGTAGACCGCGCTGTAACCGGGGGCTGCGGCTGTATCCACCAAAACCAGAAAGGCGGCGGTCACAATCTGCATCAGGCAGGGCAGCTGCAGTGCCACATAGCGGGACATTCCCCGACGGTAAAGGCAGCGGCTGACGGGATAGAAGGCGGCCAGCAGCACAATGGGAATCAGATAAATCAGCCGCAAATCCAGATGATGATACAGGATGAGCGACACAACCTGAAACAGCAGGTACACCACCACCACGAAAATGGAGGTCAGCTTCATCTTTGTCAGGCTCAGCCGGGCAATCTCCTCCCGGTGGGACAAAAAGTATTCATCCTGATTGCTTATGGCGCGCTTCAGCTTGGTAAAAAACAACGGCATCGGTTCACCTCAGGCAGATAATTCATTCCTCGTCTATCGATAAACACTTACATTTATAACGCTGCACATTGTAACTATATATTACTTTTGTGTAACTATCAAGCGTTTTCCATGTTTTTTGTGCATTTTTCTCGCGAAAACTGACAAAAAACAAGGCACAGGTGAAACACCCGTACCCTGTTGTTGCATTAAACTGCAACATATTGCATTATGCTGATTATTACCCTCTGTGATTGCGAACCGGACCACGGAGGATGTCACCCTTTTCCACGCCAAAGGGCAAATCCATGCAGATGATTTCGCCGCCGATACCCAGGGTGTCGCATTCCTCCCCTGTCTTTTCCCGGATGAAGCGGGGGGCTGTCAGCATCTTCACGCCGGAAGGGGTCAAAAGCTCCAGCTCGTCACCGGCAAAGAAGCGGTTCTTCAGCAAAAATCTGACGCCCTTGCCGTCGGGGCAATCCTCGGCCACCTTGGCGATGTATTCCCGCGTCTGATGGAAGCCCTCGGCTCCGGCAGGCTGTTCGGGGGCAGTCACGGCAAAGCCGGTGTCGCTGTCCCGATGGCTGGCACAGCTGAGCTCCTCCATCAGGGAGGGCAGTGCGGCGCGGAAGGCTTCCTCGCCCTGCTGCTCCAGAATATCGATGCCGCGGCGATAGGCAGCCGCCACGGTGGCCACATAGTATTCGGTCTTCATGCGGCCCTCCACCTTCAGGCTGGCAATGCCGGCGCGCTTCATTTCGGGCAGCACGGGCATCAGGTTCAGGTCCTTGGCGGAGAAAATATAGGTGCCGTTTTCATCCTCGCAAACGGGCATGTATTCCCCGGGGCGCTTCATTTCCATCACTGCATATTGCCAGCGGCAGGGCTGGGCACAGGCACCCTGATTGGCACTGCGGCCGGTCATCTCAGCCGACAGCATGCACCGGCCGGACCAAGCCATGCAGCTTGCACCGTGTGCGAACATCTCCAGCTCCATCTGCTCTTCCAGATTGGCATTGATTTTGCCTGCCCGCTCAATGGAAACCTCCCGAGCGAGAATCACCCGCTGACAGCCCAGCTGTCTGTAATGCTCCACCGCCGCGCTGTTGACTGTGCTGGCCTGGGTGCTCACGTGGATGGGCAGCCCCGGCACCTCCCGGCGCAGTGTTACGATGGCGCCCAAATCGCTGACGATGGCCGCATCCACGCCGATGGCATGGGCAAGCCGCGCCGCGCCCACAAAGGCCTCCAGCTGGTCATCGTAGGGGAAAACGTTCATGGTCAGGTAGAATTTTTTCCCGGCCCGATGTGTCTTCTCCACCGCCATGCGCAGGGAGGGCTCATCAAAATTGCCGGCAAAGGCCCGCAGGCCAAAACGCTTCATGCCCGCATACACCGCATCTGCACCGAAGTGCAGTGCGGCCTCCAGCGCATCCATGCTGCCGGCGGGGCAAAGCAGCTCCATTTTTCCTGTATATGCCATCTGTCATCAATCCTTTCTTACCCATCCATTATAGCGGATGTTATGAAAACTTGCAATTCTCCCGCAAAGCAAAAGCCGGAGGGGCATTCACCCTTCCGGCTCATATTGATGATGTTACTGGATGCCCCGCTGCTCATCGTATGCCTTCCACAGGGGCGCATAGATGGCCACGGCCTGCTCATGCTCGGCCAGGGTGCGGGAGAAGTGCAGCTCGCCGCTCTCCGGATCCTTGGCACAGAAGTACAGGTAGTTGTCGGCAATAAAGCCCTCATCCGGGTACAGCGCCGCCATAATGGCCGCGGAGGACGGGTTGCAGATGGGGCCCACCGGCAGACCGCTGACCTTGTAGGTGTTGTAGGGGCTGTCGATGGCCAGATCTTTTTTGTCCAGATCCATCTTCAGCACACCGCTGACATAATGGATGGTGACATCGCTCTGCAGCTTCATGCCGGCCTTCAGGCGGTTGTGGAACACGGCGGCAACCCGGGCAAAATCATCCGGCTTGGCTTCCTTCTCAATCATGGAGGCCATGGTCACAAGCTGGTCCATGGAGAAGCCCAGCTCCGCGATGCGGTCCTGGAAATCCGAGGGGAAGGCCGCCTCTGTCTGGCTGAGCAGCTTGCGGATGATATCCTCATCGGTGGCGGTGGTGTAAATCTCGTAGGTGTTGGGCGCCAGATAGCCCTCCAGCACATACTTGCGCTGGGATGCCGTTTTGGTGGCCAGCACATCGGCGATGTAGTAGTAGTCCGAGAAAGCACGGCCATCCCGGCACAGGGACAGGAAATGCTCCCGGTCCTTGATGACGCCGTCTGCCAGAAGCTTTGCGGCAAAATCCTCAATGGTCCAGCCGGGAATCATGGTGATGTTGCGCACCAGCGCGTTGCCATCGCCGGTGGTCAGACGGTCGGCAATGGCCTCCATGGTCATGTCCCGGGTGAGGACATAATTGCCGGACTGGATTTTCTGCCCGAAGCCGGAAAAATCACAGTAGTACTTGAACACGGTCTTGGAGCGAATCAGTCCGGCCTCCTCCAGATTGCGGGAAACGCGGCTGAGGCTTTGGCCGCTGGCTACGGTGAACTCCACTGGTGTGGGATCCGCGGCATCCACCGGTGCCAGAAACTCGCTGTACACCTTGTTCCACACCGAGAGCAATATGCCTGCCACCACCAGCAGCACGCCAAGACCCATCAGGATGGGGCGCAGAACCTTCCACACGGCGGAATACCAGTAGAACCCGTAGGCCCGCTCATCCCGCATGGTGCGGTAGGTATAGTTTTTTTCTTCTTTTTTGCCGTCGTGCAACGGTCATCCCTCCATCAGGACGGGTCGGGCATCTGGATATCGATATCCGCCGCATCCGTAAGAATCTTGAAAATGTCTGCCAGCGCCTGCTGCAGCCGCATTTCCGCCAGCAGATACTGAGATACCTCCGGCTTGGTGAACAGCAGAGAGGAAATCCCCTGAAAGCGCTGCATGTCGGTGTCGTCAGGCTTCTGGCCGGACATGGTGGCCATCTGCAGGGAAATCTGCAGCTTCTTGTATTCCTTAATCAGGGCATCGGTGGTTGCATCACCCTTGATTTCATCCCGCAGGCTGTGGTAGGTCTGATACTCTTCACTGTCGCGGATGGCGCGGGCAAGGATGTGTGCCTGTGAATATTCCATGTGTATCCCTCCGTTAACAGAACGAACCGGCAGGGCGGTTTCATCCCTGCTCCTGTTCAATGATAAAAAAGCAGGACATCCGGCTGTTGTCGCGATGTCCTGCCTGATGGTTAAATATCCTGGATGATCGGGAGGATCATCGGGTTGCGTTTGATTTTGTCGAAGATGAAGCGGTGCAGCTCATCCTTGATGCGGTTCTTCATCACGTTGATTTCGTCACCGCGGTTGATGGAATCATTGACGATGCCGCGGGCATACTCACGGATGTTGTCGATGATTTCCTCGTTTTCACGCACATAGATGAAGCCGCGGCTGATGACATCGGGACCGGCCAGGACAACATTCTTTTCGTTGTCCACCACCAAAGAGACGATAATCAGGCCGTCCTGACTGAGGTGCTTGCGGTCGCGGAGCACCACGTTGCCCACGTCGCCAACGCCAAGGCCATCCACCAGCAGGGTGCCGCAGGGAACCTGCTCGCCAAGGCTGAGGGTGTTCTCGTTCATCTCGATTACCTGACCCACCTCGGGCAGGACGATGTTCTTGCTGTTGATGCCCATGCTTTCGGCCAGCAATGCGTGCTGCCACAGCATGCGGTATTCGCCGTGCACAGGGATGAAATACTTGGGCTTGACGATGGAGTGCATCAGCTTGATTTCCTCCTGACAGGCGTGGCCGGAGGCATGCACATCGGCAATGGCGGAATACACCACATTGGCGCCGCAGCGGAACAGCTGGTTGAGCACACGGGAGGTGTTCTTTTCGTTGCCGGGGATGGGCGTAGCAGAAATGACCACGGTGTCCGTCTGGCGAATCTGCAGCTTGCGATGCTCGGCAAAGGCCATGCGGGTCAGGCCGGCCATGGGCTCGCCCTGACTGCCGGTGGTCAGCACCAGCACCTCATCATCGCAGTAGCGGTCCAGCTCGTCAATTTCAATCAGCGCTTCCTCGGGGATGTGCAATTCGCCAATCTGCATGGCGACCCTGCTGACATTCACCATGCTGCGGCCGATGAAGCATACGCGGCGGCCGTAGTTGATGGCGTTGTCCACCACCATCTGTACGCGGTGGATATTGCTGGCAAACATGGCCACAATCACGCGGCCCTTTGCCTCGCGGAAGATGCCGTCAAAGGTGGTGCTGATTTTGCGCTCGCTCATGGTATAGCCGGCGCGCTCCACGTTGGTGGATTCGCACAGCATGGCCAGCACGCCCTTTTCGCCGTAATCGGCAAGGGTCTGCAGGTCGGTGCCGTGGCCGTCGATGGGCGTATGGTCAATCTTGAAGTCACCGGTGATGATGACCGTACCGGCGGGGCAGGTCAGCGCAATGGCGCAGGCACCGGCAATGGAGTGGCACACATTGATAAACCGGGCCGTGAAGTGCTTGCCCAGCTTTACTTCATCCAGAGGCTTGACCACATGCAGGCTGACGCCGGGCACATGGTGCTCCTTCAGCTTCAAATCCACCAGCGCGAGGGTAATCTTGGTACCGTACACCGGCGCGGGCACCTGCTTGAGGATATAAGGGGTGGCACCGATGTGGTCCTCGTGGCCGTGGGTAAACAGATAGCCCCGCACATTGCGGCGGCGCTCCTCCAGATAGGTGACGTCGGGAATGACAAGGTCTACGCCCAGCATATCATCATCGGGGAAGATGGAACCGCAGTCCACCACCACGATATCATTCTCGTACTCGAAAACGGTCATGTTTTTGCCGATTTCTTCCACGCCGCCAAGGGGAATAATCCGAAGCTTTCCGGGTGACTGAGGTTTAATGTTCATCTTTTGGTTCACCTTAGGTCTCCTTTCCAACTAAAGAACATATACAAACAAAGGCAAAAACGCTTCATCGCCATTTTTACCATATTTACCTTTGCAGGATTTGATTCCGCAGGGAATCATCCGCAGCGTTCCTCCGGCGCGAACACACATCTCCCAAACGAACATTGTTAACCGCAGGAAAATCGCCGTTTCAGCACACCAGTCTATATGCACGGCAATTCATTTGTTTCATTATATCACAGAAAAGCTTTGCATGTCTACAGCCGGAATGGCAAAATAGTTACCAAATTTGCATAGTTCTTTTGTGCATTCTTCAACAAAAAACAGGATAAGACAAAAGGCCTCCCCAACGGAGAAGCCTTGAAAACACCGCAGAAAACGAAGCCGCCCGGACACTGCCATGCCCGGGCGACGGTTTCAGTTACCGCCGGCATAGCCGGACAGGAACTGTCTGGTGCGGTCATATTTGGGATTTTCAAACACCTGCTCAGGGGTGCCGTCCTCAAGAATTTTGCCGTCATCCATGAAGATGACGCGGCTGGAAACATTCCGCGCAAAGGACATCTCGTGGGTGACGATAATCATGGTGGTGTTCTTGTCCGCCAGCTCCCGGATGACCTTCAGCACCTCACCGGTCAGCTCGGGGTCCAGGGCAGAGGTGGGCTCGTCAAAGCAGAGGATATCCGGATGCAGCGCCAGGGCACGGGCGATGGCCACCCGCTGGCACTGACCGCCGGACAGCTGATGGGGATAGTTGCCCATCCGGTCCTGCAGGCCCATCTGGGTCAGCAGCTCCTGCGCGTGGGTGACAATCTCCTGATGGATGGCCTTTTTGTTCTGCTTGTAGTCAGGCCGTTCCTTTGCCAGCAGCTCGCAGGCCAGTACCACATTTTCCAGCGCCGTATACTGGGGGAACAGGTTGAAGGACTGGAACACCAGCCCGAAGCGCAGCCGCTTTTTGCGGATTTCACTTTCCCGCACAGAGCGCTTGTCTGCCGCATCCAGCAGCACCTCATCCCCCATGCGGATGATGCCTGCATCCGGCGTTTCCAGAAAATTGAGGCACCGGAGCAGGGTGGTTTTGCCGGAGCCGGAGGAGCCGATGATGGACAGCACATCCCCCTGCTCCATAGAAAAACTGATATCTTTCAAAATCTCGTTGCCGCCGAAGGACTTGCGCAGCCCTTCCACACTCAGCATTGCCATAATCGATTTCTCCTTATCTGAAGTAGTCCAGCTTCTTTTCCAGCTTGCCAAGGCCCAGGGTCAGCAGACCGTTGGCCACAAGGTAATAGATGCCGGTGAAGAACAGCGGCCAGATCTGGCCGGAAATGCCCTGGCTGCCCTTCATAAACGACTGGCCCGCCCAGATGATTTCCTGCAGGGCGATGATGCGGCTGAGGGAGGTATCCTTGACCAGGGTGATGATTTCGTTGGACATGGGGGGCACAATCTTCTTCACCATCTGAAGGAGCTTGATGCGGAAGAAAATCTGCCCGCGGGTCATGCCCAGCACCAGACCGGCTTCCTCCTGTCCCACAGGGATGGCCTGGATGCCGCCGCGGTAAATTTCGGAGAAATAGCAGGCATAGTTGATGATAAAGGCAATGGAGGCCGCCAGGAAGCGTCCGCTTTCGCCGCTGCCCCAGATGTTGCTGCCAAACACCAGCCCGGGGAAATAGTAGATAATCAGCAGCTGAATCATCAGCGGGGTGCCGCGGATAATCCACACCAGTCCCTTGCTCAGCCAGCGCAGCGGCCCCACCTTAGTCATGCTGCCGAGGGTGATGACAAGGCCCAGCGGAATGGCACCCAGCAGGGTGACGAAAAACAGACGCAGCGTTTGCAGAAAGCCCACATTCAGCGCATTGACGACAATCGGCAGCTGCTGTGCAAACTGATCCATGGTTGATTCCTCCAGAGATATAAAATAACAGCACAAAGGGGCAGAGATCGTTACGGTCTCTGCCCTTATGTCGGGTCAGATTACTTAATCAGAGCAGCCTGTACGCCATACTCGGCAGCAACTTCATCAATCACGCCGGATTCGATAGCGGCATCCAGGAACAGGTTGAAGGCTTCAGCCATGTCGGAGCCCTTGCGGAAGCCAACGCCGTATTCTTCGCTGTTCAGGCCAACGGTGTAGGTCAGGTTGGCATAGCCGGTGCCCTCGCCTACCATGGCGGCGGCCATCAGGGAGTCGATGATAGCAGCATCAGAGGTGCCGGCGGCAACTTCCATCAGCGCATCAGCCTGTGCGGTAACAGGGGTCACCTTCAGGCCCAGCTCAGTTGCTACAGCCTCACCGGCGCTGCCGGCTTCCACGGCGAAGGTCAGGTCAGCCAGGGATTCAACGGTCTGATAGTTATCAGCCACATCAGCCTTGACCACAACGATCTGAGCGTTGTTCATGTAGGGCTTGCCGGTTTCCATGGCGGCCTTGACTTCGTCGGTCAGGGTCATGCCGTTCCAGATGCAGTCAACGGTCTTGCCGTTCAGCTCCAGAATCTTGTTATCCCAGTCGATTTCAACGAATTCAACATCCAGACCCAGCACAGCGGCAAAAGCAACAGCCATATCAGCATCGAAGCCAATCCAGTTGCCATCGGCATCCTTGTAGTCCATGGGAGCGAAATCGGTGATGCCCACAACCAGCACACCCTTGTTCGAGATGTATGCCAGATCGCTTTCCTCAGCCAGACCGAAGCTCATGGAGAACACCATCATCAGAGCCATAACCAATGCAACCAACTTTTTCATAACAAGATCCTCCTTCAAATTTCAAAGCGATTTGTGTATTTCGCTTTTGTGTTTTAACACTTCAGTATATTAAAGTGTTAAACAAGTTTTGTCAAGAGGTTTTTTGAAATTTTTTTGACAAATTTTAGAAGAACCTGTGAGGGCGCAAAAAAGAGCTGTGAAAGCGCAATTCACAGCTCCATTGCTTGCAGTGAACCTCATCCGCCCTTCGGGCACCTTTCCCTGTGAGGGGAAGGCAAGAACCCCGGTGCTGCTGCGGCCTCGTCGCTTCCGAAGGGAACATTTCCTGCCTTCCCCGCGCCGGGGAAGGTGGCGCGCCGCTTGCGGCGTGACGGATGAGGTTCTTTGCAGACCTCGTCTGCCGAATATTGTCATTCTCTTTCTTCATATGATTTTACGGCAGTGCATCCAAATCCACCCACATAGCCGGACGAACACACACGCTGGTACCGGCAACGCCGTATTCACTCATCGAGCCGTCACCGGAAACGATGGTCGCACAGTCCTGATCCATCCCCGGGAGCCGCAGCCACCAGTCACCGGCTTTGCTGCCTGAAAGGGTTTTCAGCTTGCGGTCGGTATACGCACCGCAGGCAAGGGCATACTCCGTGGGCTCTATGCGCGATATATCGTTTGGGTAGCCCTTCAGTTCATCACTGCGCCAGTAATCCACATCGAAATAACGGTTAGCTTCTACAAAACTGAGCAGAAACACCTTATCCTGTGTGTTGATGCCGCCATCCGTTTCAAAGTCAGGGTAGTTCTGCGCGGCGCTGTTGTCCACATCCGTCAGCAGGATGGCTGCCTGTTCCTTCTATGTAAAAGCACGGTTCAGGAAGTCATCATTCAGCCATGCGCGAAGGGTACAATCTGCCCAGGTGGTGTCATCCCCGCTGATATTGTAGGGCTGTGCATCCAGCCCGAAGCGGCTGATGACCAGAGCACGCCTGCCCTCTACCGCCAGCACATACCATTGAATCAGCGTGTTGTCATCCCCTTCATCCGTCTGCGGATAATGCCCGAACAGGATGCGACCGCCCGTGCGTGCCTCTGCCGCCATGCCGACACTCGCAGTGCATAGCAGGACCAGCGCCAATAAAACAGCTGCCGCTTTTCGCATATACTTTTCCTCCCCCGATTGTCGAAAGGTTTCCTATTGATATGATGATAGCATCAATTCACCGTCAAGTGAAGCAATATCCCATTTTTTCTTCAAAACACGAACATTTTCTCTATTTGCATAACCTTTCGCGTATGTACATAGTGTCCCATTTCATTCCCATTTGCGTCTTTTGTCATATGCTATCCCCATGATTGTATCCATTCCGGCTCGATTTGATGTCCAATCTGTCCATGTTTGTCCTGATTTTGACATTGATAATTTTTTCACATTTCCCTCTTGACATAAGATTGTTAATAATGTATCATTCTTACTGTCGGGTGAAACAAGCCCCGACGGCAGCCGAATGGGGGGACGCCCCCGGCGCGGCCTCTCTCAGCAGGGAGGCCCGAAAGCGCTGCCGGAGAGAACCAAGACAACATGACCTGCAGGCACAAGCACTGCATGGGTTAAAGAAGGAGACAGAACCATGACCAAGGAATATCCGATTGTTGACAGCGTGGAAAGCTTTGAGGCTGCCCTGAACCGTGTCCGCGCCGCCCAGAAGGAATTCGCCACCTTTACCCAGGAACAGGTTGACAAGATTTTCCTCCATGCCGCAACCGCCGCCAACCAGGCCCGCATTCCCCTGGCCAAGATGGCCGTGGAAGAAACCGGCATGGGCATTGTGGAGGACAAGGTAATCAAGAATCACTTTGCCTCTGAGTATATTTATAACGCCTACCGCGATACCAAGACCTGCGGCATTATCGAAAAGGATGAATCCGCCGGCATCATCAAGATTGCCGAGCCCATCGGCGTGATTGCCGCCGTCATCCCCACCACCAACCCCACCTCTACCGCCATCTTCAAGACCCTGCTGGCCCTGAAGACCCGCAACGGCATCATCATCAGCCCCCATCCCCGCGCCAAGAAGGCCACCATTGAGGCTGCCAGAATCGTGCTGGAGGCCGCTGTGGCCGCCGGTGCCCCCGAAGGCATCATCGCATGGGTGGATGTGCCCAGCCTGGAGCTGACCAACATGGCCATGAAGGAAGCTGACATCATTCTGGCCACCGGCGGTCCCGGCATGGTGAAGGCCGCTTACTCCTCCGGCAAGCCCGCTTTGGGCGTAGGTGCCGGCAACACCCCCGCCATCATTGACGAAAGCGCTGATGTGCTGGTGGCCGTCAACTCCATCATCCACTCCAAGACCTTTGACAACGGCATGATCTGCGCCAGCGAGCAGTCCACCATCGTGCTGGACGGCGTATACGATGCCGTGAAGGCCGAGTTCATGAACCGCGGCTGCTACTTCCTGCAGGGCGAGGAGCTGGACAAGGTCCGCAAGACCATCATCATCAACGGCGGCCTCAACGCCAAGATTGTCGGCCAGAAGGCCCACACCATCGCCAAGCTGGCCGGTGTGGATGTGCCCGAAGACACCAAGATTCTCATCGGCGAAGTGGAAAGCGTGGAGCTGAGCGAGGAATTCGCCCATGAAAAGCTGTCCCCCGTGCTGGCTATGTACCGCGCCAAGGACATTGACGATGCCATCGCCAAGGCAGAGCAGCTGGTGGCAGACGGCGGCTATGGCCACACCTCTTCCATCTACCTCAATGCGGTCACCCGTCAGGATCTGGTGGAGAAGTTCGCTTCCCACATGAAGACCTGCCGCATTCTGGTCAACACCCCCTCCTCTCAGGGCGGCATCGGCGACCTGTACAACTTCAGCCTTGCTCCCTCCCTCACTTTGGGCTGCGGCTCCTGGGGCGGCAACTCCGTGAGCGAGAACGTGGGCGTGAAGCACCTGATTAACATCAAGACCGTGGCACAGAGGAGAGAGAACATGCTTTGGTTCCGTGCACCCGAGAAGGTATACACCAAGAAGGGCTGCCTGCCCGTGGCCCTGCGCGAGCTGAAGGACGTGATGGGCAAGAAGCGCGCCTTCCTGGTCACCGACTCCTTCCTGTATAAGAATGGCTATGCAAAGCCCATCACCGATTGTCTGGAGAAGATGGGCATCCAGTATTCCTGCTTCTTCGACGTAGCCCCCGACCCCACCCTGGCCTGTGCCCGTGAGGGTGCCAAGGCCATGACGGCCTTCCAGCCCGATGTCATCATCGCCCTGGGCGGCGGCTCTGCCATGGACGCAGCCAAGATTATGTGGGTGCTGTATGAGCATCCCGAAGCCGACTTCATGGATATGGCCATGCGCTTCTGCGACATCCGCAAGCGTATCTACACCTTCCCCAAGATGGGCGAAAAGGCATACTTCATCGCCGTGCCCACCTCCGCCGGTACCGGCAGTGAGGTAACCCCCTTCGCCGTCATCACCGACGAATCCACCGGCACCAAGTATCCCCTGGCTGATTACGAGCTGCTGCCCAACATGGCCATCATCGATACCGACCTGCACATGTCTGCCCCCAAGGGCCTGACCGCCGCCAGCGGCATCGATGCCCTGACCCATGCGCTGGAAGCCTATGCCGCCATGCTGCAGACCCCCTATACCGATGCCATGGCCCTGCAGGCTGCCAAGGAAATCTTTGCCTACCTGCCCCGCTGCTATGACAACGGCACCCAGGATCCCGAGGCCCGCGAGCACATGGCCAACGCCGCTACCATGGCCGGTATGGCCTTCGCCAACGCCTTCCTGGGCGTATGCCACTCCATGGCACACAAGCTGGGCTCCTATCACCACCTGCCCCACGGCGTGGCCAACGCTCTGCTGATTGAAGAGGTCATCCGCTTCAACTGCGCCGAGGTTCCCACCAAGATGGGCACCTTCCCCCAGTACGCTTATCCCCACACCAAGGCCCGCTATGCCGAGTTCGCCCGTGCCTGCGGATTCTTCGGCAAGGATGATGACGAAACCGTCGAAAAGCTGATTGCCGGCATCCGCGAATTGAAGCACAAGGTAGGAATTAAGGACACCATTGCCGAATATGGTGTAGAAGAGGAAACCTTCATGGCCAGCCTGGACCAGATGGTGGAGGATGCCTTCGATGACCAGTGCACCGGCGCCAACCCCCGCTATCCCCTGATGAGCGAGCTGAAGGACATGTACCTGAAGGCCTACTACGGCAAGTGATAAATCAATAAGGAGGATACAGCCATGAATCTGGAGCATCTGATTGCAGCCGGCGAGGACAAGAAGGTCTACCGCGACGGTGATTTCATCATCAAGGTATTCGAGAAGAACTATGACAAGGCCATGGTGCTCAACGAGGCGCTGAACAACGCCCGCGTGGAAAACATCGGCCTGAACGTGCCCACCCTGGAGGGCGTAGAGATGGTGGACGGCAAGTGGTCCATCATCTATCAGAATGTGGAGGGCAAGACCATCAGCGATCTGCTGAAGGAAAACCCCGACCGCGAGGAAGAGCTGATGGGCCGCTTTGTGGATATTCAGCTGGAGGTGCTGGGCAAGAGCGCTCCCCTGCTCACCTCCCTGACCGAGAAGCTGCAGAAGCGCATTTCCGCTTCCGGTCTGGAGGCCACCACCCGCTATGACCTGCACTGCCGCCTCGACAGCATGAAGAAGCACACCAAGGTTTGCCACGGTGACTTCTACCCCACCAACGTCATCATCACCCCCGATGACAAGGCATACATTCTGGACTGGAACCACGCCACCCAGGGCAACGGTGCCGCCGATGTGGCCGAGACCTACATCTCCCTGTACCTCAACGGCCGCCCCGGCCGCGCAGAGCTGTACCTGAAGCTGTATTGCCAGAAGAGCGATACCGCCAAGCAGTATGTACAGAAGTGGATTCCCATCGTGGCCGCCGCTCACCTGTCCCGCCCCAACCTGACCGAGGAAGCCCGCTCCCTGCTGCGCTCCTGGGCCGATGTGGTGGATTATCAGTAATTGAATATGCTGCAGCCCCGTCCAAATTGGACTGTTCCCCAAGGAACGGACAGTGAAAAAAGAGACCTCCTGTTGTAGA
>JAUNDF010000127.1 GCA_030526225.1 Clostridia bacterium | reverse complement strand
TCAATCGCTTTTTTGTATACCTTGCGGTCTCACATCAATTGTAAACCTACATGAATACAAAGCCCGTGTTATCTGCTGTTGTGGACTTTACATGGGGAGTATGCTATAATATAACGGAAAATGAGCCATTGTTCTTGCCCGAAAGGATGACGCTCCCATGATTCGCAAAAATCAACATTTACTGAATATCATCAATGTTTGTATTGATACATTCCTGGTGGTTGTGGCATATGCGCTTGCCTCCTGGTTCTGGCTGGAGGTGGTTGTGCACAAATCCACCAACATGGCTGCACTGCAGGGGAAAACGCTGCTGCTGGCTTTCCTTTATGCGCTTTCTTTTGTCCTGCTCTTGTCCGTGTTCGGCTTTTACAATTCCACCCGCACGAGAAAGCTGCGCTGGAAGGTTACGGTGATTTTTTCGGCAACCGTCATCTCCACCATGGTGGCCACTACGCTGTTCTACCTGTTCCGTCTGGAGGATTTCAGCCGCGGTGTTTTGTTCAGCTTTGTTGCGCTGGAGCTGGCGTTTATCATCGGCAAGTATACGCTGATGCGGCTGCTGTTCAACCGCATGCGTGCGCGGGGCGTTAACCTGAAGCATGTGCTGATTATCGGCACCGGCCGCCTTGCTGTGCAATATGCGGAGGATTTGGCGAATGAGAGCACGCTGGGCATGAAGGTCCGCGGCTTTGTGGGCAGCTCACAGCAGGGTGCTATGCCGTATCTCGGCGGCTTTGATTCGCTGGATGAGCTGCTGAAGGATACCACCATCGACGAGGCGGTCATTGCGCTGGATATGGATGACATTCCTTCTATCCGCGATATCATCATGACCTGCGACAAAAACGGCGTTCGCTACTTTGTTGTTCCTTTCTACAATGACCTGATTCCCGGACATCCTGTCATCGAGACCATTGGCAGAAGCAAGCTGATTAATATGCGGGCCAACAAGCTGGAAAACATTGGATTTGCGGCCATCAAGCGCGCCTTTGATATTGTGGCAAGCGGTCTCGGTCTGCTGGTTTTAAGTCCTCTGATGGCAGCAATCGCCATTGGTGTCAAGCTGTCCAGCCCCGGCCCGATTCTGTTCAGGCAGACCCGTGTGGGCTTCCGCAAAAAAGAATTTCAGATGCTCAAATTCAGAAGCATGCGGGTAAACAGCGAGCAGGATACTGCCTGGAGTACCAATGCCGACAACCGGAAAACGAAGTTTGGCAGCATCATCCGCAAATGCAGCCTCGATGAACTGCCGCAGCTGATTAACGTTCTCAAGGGTGACATGAGCCTTGTGGGCCCCCGGCCTGAACTGCCCCATTTCGTTGAGCAATTCCGGGAGACGGTCCCGCTGTATATGGTCAAGCATCAGGTTCGCCCCGGCATCACCGGCTGGGCCCAGGTCAATGGCTATCGCGGTGATACCAGCATTGAAAAGCGCATTGAAATGGACCTATGGTACATTGACCAGTGGAGCATCGGTCTGGACCTGAAGATTCTGCTGATGACAGTATTCGGCGGCATGATGAATCAGGAAAAGATTAACAAGGATGGCAAGGCAGGGAAAAAACAATGAGTGTAAAAATGATTGTGGCTTTCCACAAGCCGTATCGTGTGCCGGAGAAAAGCTGTTATCTGCCCATGCATGTAGGCGCGTCAGGCAAGCAGTCCCTTGGCCCTGCATGGACCCGGGATGACACCGGTGACAACATCAGCGACAAGAATGCCTCCTTCTGTGAACTGACCGGCATTTATTGGGCGTGGAAGCATATCAGCGCCGATATCATCGGAACGGCACATTACCGCCGCTATTTTGTAAACCAAAAGTGGTGGAACAAGCCCTTTAACAGAATTCTGGATGAACAGCAGATTGAGGCGATGCTTCAGGGGCATGATGCCATTCTTCCAAAGAAACGGCATTACTACATCGAAACCCGCGAAAGCCAGTATTGTCATGCGCACCATCCTGAAGATCTGGCCTGTGTCCGTCAGGTGCTTACAGAAAAGTATCCGGACTATCTGCCCCAGTGGGATGAAATGCTGAAAACAAGAAGCGGCCACATCTTCAATATGTTTATCATGCGCCAGCCTCTGTTTGATGCATACATGACATGGCTGATGGACATCCTCTTCACGGTGGAG
>JAUNDF010000126.1 GCA_030526225.1 Clostridia bacterium | reverse complement strand
AGCACTCGATATGCGCTGCGGCGCAAGAAAGTTTTGCCCCGCCAAATTACAATTTGCCGAGCTAACCCGATGGGCAGCATTGCTTTATTTCAGCAGTTCCCGAAATCCGTCGGTTTGGAAAATCCGGTTTTGGGTATCCACCCACATGACCTCCGCGCCGCATTGCCCGGCCAGCTCCCGGCCCTCCTCCAGGGGCATCAGGAACAGCGCCGTGGAAAGGCAGTCGGCAAGGCCGGAGTCCAGGCAGAGGATGGTGACGCTGCGCCAGAATTCCGAGGGCATCCATGTGGCGGGGTCGATGATGTGGTGGTATCGCACGCCGTCCACGGTGTAGTAGCGCTGATAGTCGCCGCTGGTGACCAGACTGGTGCTCTGAAGACCCACCGTGCAGAGGTAGGAATCAGGGTTTTCCGGGGATTGGACGCCAATGACCCATTTGCTGCCATCCGGCTTGCTGCCCAGGGCGCAGACGTTGCCGCCCAGATTCAGCAGATACCCCTCCGGCAGCAGCCGGCTCACCTGCTGGGCGGTCCAGCCCTTGGCCACGGCGCCCACATCCAGCCGCTGCTCCGGATCGGTGAGGAAGACGGTGCCGTTGGCTTCGTCCAGAAGGACGGTATCAAAGGAGATGTGCTCTGCGGCCCGGGCAAGCTGCTCCCTGTCCGGCAGACGGGCATTGTCGGGATCGTTCAGTCCTGCCTCCCGGGCCTCGTGCCAGAGGCGAAGCACACTGCCCATGGCAATATTCACCCTGCCGCCTGTCAGCTCGTAATACTCCCGGCAGTCGCTGAGCAGCGCCATCACCCGGTCATCCACACGAACGGGGGAGACGCCGGCATTGCTGTTGATGGCATAGATGCCCATGGGGGCATCGTGGTAGATGTCAAAAAGGGCATGATATTGCTGCAGCTCGGCGTGAACCGCTTCGGCCTTTTTCCGGAACGCTGCCTCCGAGGTCTCATAGCCCCGGATGGTGGTCACCGTGTCAAATACATCCAGATACACCGTCTGATACACCTGTTTTTTTGCGGAGCAGCCGCCCAGCAGCAGCAGGAGCAGCAGCGGCATCAGCAGTTTTTTCATGTGACCGCTCCTTTCACAAATATGCCTGTATTCTAGCAGTCCGACACCCGGTTGTCAACGGCAGTCTCTTCCTGTAACATGTTATCCGCCTCCTTCCGCCGGGGATTCAATACAATATTGACAATCGATGGGAAATGATTTATAGTGTATTTGGTTGAATTGTGTAAGGACGAACCTTAAATTTATCAAAGGACAGGTGATATTCATGTATATGGATGATTACAAGCGCTGGTCCTCCGCCGAGCTGGAGGACCCTGCGCTGACAACGGAACTGGAAAAAATTGCCGGAAATGACGAGGAAATCAAGGACCGCTTCGCCGTTGCCCTGAAGTTCGGCACCGCCGGCCTACGCGGTGTTCTGGGCGCAGGCTCCAACCGGATGAACATCTATGTGGTCCGTCAGGCCACCCAGGGCCTGGCAAACTGGGTCAAGACCCAGGGCGGCAATCAGCTGGTCGCCATTTCCTACGACAGCCGCATCAATTCCGATGTGTTCGCCAGAACCGCGGCCTGCGTTCTGGCTGCCAACGGCATCAAGGTCCGCATCTATGATGCCCTGATGCCCGTTCCCGCGCTGAGCTTTGCCACCCGCTACTACGAAGCCAACGCCGGCATCATGGTCACCGCTTCCCACAACCCCGCCAAGTACAACGGCTACAAGGCCTACGGCCCCGACGGCTGCCAGATGACCGATGACGCCGCCGCCATCGTCTATGCCGAGATCCAGAAGACCGACATTCTGGAGGGCGCCAAGCTCGTTTCCTTCGAGGAAGGCCTGGCCTCCGGCATGATCGAGTATGTGGGCGAGGACTGCAAGGAAGCCCTGTACGACGCCATCAAGGCCCGCTCCGTCCGTCCCGGACTGTGCAAGACCGCAGGCCTGAAGCTGGTGTATTCTCCTCTGAACGGTTCCGGCCTGGTGCCCGTCACCCGGGTGCTCCACGACATCGGCATTGACGATATCACCATCGTCCCCGAGCAGCAGTACCCCGACGGCAATTTCCCCACCTGTCCTTACCCCAACCCCGAGATCTTCGAGGCTCTGCGGCTGGGTCTGGAGCTGGCCAAGA
>JAUNDF010000125.1 GCA_030526225.1 Clostridia bacterium | reverse complement strand
GAATTCAGGTAGTTGTAGGAACGGAACTGCTGCCCCTTGTAAGTGCCCTCCAGCACGGTGATGACGCAGGGCTGCACGCCGTTGTAGGTGATGCCCACGGCATCCAGCATGCTGTTGTCCACCTCGTCGATGCGCACCTGTGCCCGGGGAAAGGAGCTGGTTACATTCAGGTACGGGTCGGGCAGGAGGCACAGCAGGGCGCACACCGCCAGCATCACCCCGCAGAGAATCCAGCTTTGACGGCGGGTTTTCTTCATCACAATCCACTCCTGTAAAAGGGCCGCCCGGCATTTCGGACGGCCCTGTGTTGGTTCCTTGGGGGGAGATTACTTGGTCAGGCCCATAACCGCCATGGTGCGGTCGAAGATGCCGGTGTTGTCATACAGGCCGGAGAAGCTCTCGGCACCGGTGCCCATGGCGTACACGGGAATCTGCAGACCGGTGTGGGCGTAGGAGGTGTAGCTCAGGCCGGCCTTGTTGTTCATGATGTGGCTGACGGCCATGGAGAAGGGCTCGTAGCCGCCGTAGAGCAGCTGCTCGCTGGCACCGATTTCACGCTGGTCGGCGGGCTTCATGCTCAGCTCCCAGGCTGCCTTCAGGGTGTCGATATCATCAGCGGTCAGGCTCAGGTCGGTGCCCTCGGTCATGGTCAGACCGTAGTACTTTTCGACTTCAGCCATGCCTTCCTCGAAGGAGGCACCGTTGTCGCGCAGGGCGGCAATCACACCGTCAAAGTCGGTGAAGGAAATCTTCTGGTTGGTCAGGTAGGTGAAGTGGGTGTCGTAGGCGGTGGTGGCGAAGCCGATGGTCATGCCGCCGGTCTCGTGGTCAGCGGTGACGATGATGAGGGTCTCATCGGGATGCTCTGCAGCGAAGTCCACAGCCACCTGCACGGCATCGCTCAGGGCCAGCGTTTCATGGATGGAGGTAGCGGCATCGTTGGCGTGGCCGGACCAGTCAATCTTGCCGCCCTCGCACATCATGAAGAAGCCGTTGTCGTTATCCAGCACGCGGATGCCGGCCTTCACAAAATCAGCCAGGGACAGGATGTCCTCGCCCTCAGCTGCCAGACGCTCACGGTCGATTTCATAGTGGATGGCCTTGGAGTCCTGCAGCACAGGATTGATGGCCAGCACGCGGCCGGAATCGGCGTTCAGGGCTTCGATATCAGCCTTGCCGTCGGTGATGGTCCAGCCGTTCTGGGCGGCCAGCTCCATGATGTCGGTCTGGTCCTTGTTGGCACCGGTGGGCTTCTTAAAGCCGCCGCCGGCGAGGAAATCCAGGGTGGTGCCGGTGATGCCCTGCACGGCGATTTCATAGTAATCGTTGCGGCTGGGCTGCTTGGCGTAGTAGGCGGCGGGGGTGGCGTGATCCACAGACACGGAGGAAATCACGCCCACCTTCTTGCCGGCTTCCTTGGCGTATTCGGTCACCAGCTTGAAAGGGGTCTGCAGGGTCACATCATAGTTGATGACGCCGCTGAGGGTCTTCTCGCCGGAGGCCATGGAGGTGGCGGTGGAGGCGGAGTCGGGGCAGAAGGAGGAAGCATCATAGGTGGTCACCATGCCCAGGTACGGGAATTTGGTGAAGCTGAGGTCAGCGGGTACAGGGTAGGCGGAATCAGGATTCTCCACAGAGCCCAGATAGTACTGGGTGGCGGACACCTGCGGGTTGCCCATGCCGTCACCGATAAACATAAACACATACTTGGGGGCCTTGGCGGTATCTTCGGCCACCGCCACACTGCTGAGCGCAATCATCAGCGCCAGCGCAATCAGGAGCAGTCTTTTCATTGTCATTTACCTCTCTTTTCTTTTCCTTGGGTCCGGGATGAATGATAGAGCACGGTTGTAAAGAAAAAAGAGGGAGTTGAGTGAAGATTTTGTAAAAGTTTGGGGAAGGGAACGGTGGCGGGAGAAGAAACAGAATCGGGACAGCTGGCCCCGCATTTTTCTCCAATGAGGGCTTGCTTTTGTGTCGGCAGTAGAAAAAAATATGCTTACACCATCATCAAAAACAATATATAGTCACAACTATTTCTGCTGTTAAAGCCTTCTGCTGTCCAAGAGAGCTAACACTTTTATTAGCTATCGACAACGGAGGAATTTGTTAGAAAACCCAGTAAATAAGCCTCGAAAAAACGCACGAGTATCTTGCATCATCTCATCCATCATGATATACTCATGGTGGA
>JAUNDF010000059.1 GCA_030526225.1 Clostridia bacterium | reverse complement strand
CGTTAAGGAGGTGCGAACAATGAGCAAGAATCGTGAGATTAAAGAGCAGGTTGTGGCTGACATTGTTGAGAAGATCAAGAATGCCGAGTCCATGATCGTTTGCAGCTACTCCGGCCTGACTGTGGAACAGGTGACCAACCTGCGTAAGCAGTGCCGTGAGAACGATGTGCAGTACTGCGTGCTGAAGAACCGTCTGGTGAAGCGAGCACTGGAAGAGCTGAACATCGAAGGCCTGAACGAACTGCTGGAAGGCCCCAACGCTTTCATCTTCTCCACCAAGGACGTGACTGCCGGCCCCAAGACCGTCAGCACCTTCATCGAAAAGAACAAGCTGGATGCTGTTCTGAAGATCACCGGTGGTATGATGGGCACCGAAAAGATGGACATGGCTACCATCAAGGCTCTGGCCACCATGCCCAGCCGTCAGGAACTGCTGGCCACTCTGGTTGGCTGCCTGAATTCTCCTGTTTCCGGCCTGGTTGCTGTTCTGGACCAGATCGCCGATCAGAAGACTGCCTAATTCCCGATGCAGCATAATGGCTGCATAACAAAAATCAAAATTAGAAATAAGGAGGTCACTACAATGACCGCTCAGGAAATCATTACCGCCATTGAGTCCATGACTCTGCTGGAAGTTAAGGAACTGGTTGACGCCATGAAGGAAAAGTTCGGCGTTACCGGTGCTGTTGCCGTTGCTGGCCCCGCTGCCGGCCCCGCTGCTGCTGCTGAAGAAGAGAAGACCGAGTTCGACGTGGTTCTGGCTGATGCCGGCGCTGAGAAGATCAAGGTTATCAAGGTTGTGCGCGAAGTTGTTGCCGGCCTGGGCCTGAAGGAAGCCAAGGAAATCGTTGAAGCTGCTCCCAAGACCCTGAAGGAAGGCGTCTCCAAGGAAGAAGCTGCCAAGATCAAGGAACAGTTCGAAGCTGTTGGCGCCAAGATCGAAATCAAGTAATTTTACTTGTTCAAATCTTGTCTTTGATTTATGCACACCTGCCCGAAATGGTGGGTGTGTTTTTGTATGTCGGGAACGCTGCGGAAAAACCAATGCATGTCTTGGAGATGCCGCAAGGCATGAAAAAACGGCAGTACGGATCATCGTACTGTCGCTTTGTGTTTGTATGGGGTTATTTCCGGTTCTTTTCCAGCTTCTTCGGCGGCTCGTGGGAGCGGCTGTGGCGCTCATCCTTGCCCCATTCCACGGGATCGATGGGCATTTCGCCGGGCTTTTTGACGAAGATGCCGAACTTGATGTTTACACCCATGTCGGTGTATTTCTTCTCATGCTCGCTGATGTAGTTGGGCTGGAAGCCATCGCCGTGCAGGTCATAGGTGATGTACTTCTGCTCAAAGCCGGATACCTCAAAGTAGGTGAGGGAATCGCGGAAGAGGTCATCGTCATCGGTTTTGAACCAGATTTCGCCGCCGTCCCGCAGGAAGGTGCGGTACTGGGCCAGCTGACGGGGATGGGTCAGGCGGCGCTTGGCATGCTTGGGGCGCATGGACCAGGGATTGCAGAAGTGGATATAAATCCGGTCGATGGCATCGCCCTCGGTGAACATGTTGGTGATGTACTCGATGTCCTGATGGACGATCATGGCGTTGGTGACATCATCGCCCTCGAAGGCGGCCTCAAGATTGCGCCGTGCAACGCCGAGGACATCAGGGGAGATATCCACGGCGATGAAGTTGATATCGGGGTTATCGCGAATCATGGCGGCGGTGGATACGCCCTTGCCGCAGCCCAGCTCCAGATGCAGGGGCTGATGCTTGGCGAAGGCTTCGGCCCACTTGCTGCGGTACTGTTCCCCGTGGGAGGTGTAGTAGGGGCAGGCGGCCAGCTCCGGCCGGGACCATTTCTTTTTTCTCATGTGCATAGGGATTGAACCTCGTGATTAATTCTTCATCAGCAGGCAGACGGCCTGGGCGCTGATGCCTTCCTGCTGGCCTTCAAAGCCGAGCTTTTCGGTGGTGGTGGCCTTGATGTTGACGCAGTCAAGGTCGATGCCGAGGGCATCGGCTACATTCTGGCGCATCTGCGGGATGTAGGGCAGCAGCTTGGGCTTTTGGGCAACCATGGTCACGTCGCAGTTGGCCACGGTCCAGCCCTTGTCACGGAGCAGTGCAACCACATGCTCCAGCAGCTTCATAGAGGAAATACCCTTGTAGCGGTCATCGGTATCGGGGAAATGCTTGCCGATGTCGCCCAGCGCGGCGGCACCCAGCATGGCATCCATCAGGGCGTGAAGGGCCACGTCGGCGTCACTGTGGCCCAGCAGGCCAAGGGTGTGGGGGACATCCACGCCGCAAAGAATCAGCTTTCTGCCCTCAACGAGGCGATGAACATCATAGCCCTGACCTACGCGCAGGATGGGCATATTGGGGTGCAGCAGTGCATTGGCCATGGCAATATCCTCCTTGGTGGTCAGCTTCATGTTGTTGCGGCTGCCCTCGCTCATGTAAACCGGCATGCCGGCGTACTCCAGCAGAGAAGCGTCATCGGTGCCGCGATAGCCGCCTTCATCGGCAATGGCGTGTGCCTTTTTCAGCAAATCCAGCCGGAAGGCCTGCGGGGTCTGCATGGCCCGGAGCTTGCTGCGGTCCAGCGTACAGGCGGCGGTCATGTCCGGGTTGATTTCCTTCAGGGTGTCCGTTACGGCTACGGAGGCAATGCCGCTGCCGTGTTCCTCTGCGCAGCGCATGGCACGGGTGATGGTGCCCTCATCCACCATGCAGCGGGCGCCGTCATGGACCAGCACATGGGTGCAGTCATCGGGCAGTGCGGCCAGTCCGTTGGCTACAGAGCCTTGACGGTCATCCCCGCCGGGGGCGTACAGGATGCGGTCCTGAAGGTCGTGCAAATCAGCCATGATGGCCTCGCGGTCAGCCTCGCGGACTACTACCACGGCCTTCTTCACATGGGGCAGCATGGCCATCACAGAGCGGCGGATGACGGTGATGCCCTCCAGAGAGAGCAGCACCTTGTTGCGGTCAAGGCCCATGCGGCTGCCGCTGCCGCCGGCCAGCACAATGGCATACCAGTTCATCGTCAGTCTCCTTTAATTGCGCTCGGCGGCGACTTCCTTGTCTTCCTCCAGAATGCGGTACATGGCGGAAGCATCATCCTTGCGAACGGTCTCCTGAATGGAGAGGATTTCATAATGGCCGTACTTATCGCCGAATCGGATGGACATCTTGTCGCCCACCTTTACCTCGGC
The DNA here is from genome assembly GCA_030526225.1 of Clostridia bacterium. Taxonomy (GTDB): domain Bacteria; phylum Bacillota; class Clostridia; order Christensenellales; family Aristaeellaceae; genus JAUNDF01. Next base: position 11,453 of record JAUNDF010000059.1, on the reverse strand, counting down.
ACCGGGCTTGACCACCTTGCCGTTCAGGGTTACGCGGCCGCCGCTGCAGGCCTCGTTGGCCACGGTGCGCCGCTTGATGATGCGGGAAACCTTCAGGTATTTATCAAGACGCATGGCGGATCTCCTTTTACAAAAATAGCCCGCAGGCAAGCCTGCGAGCCAATTGTTGGTAATGAAAGGATTACTTGTTAATGGTATCCTTCAGAGCCTTGCCGGCCTTGAAAACGGGAGCCTTGGAGGCAGCGATTTCGATCACGGCGTTGGTCTGGGGGTTGCGGGCGGTACGGGCGGGACGATCCTTCACTTCGAAGGAACCAAAGCCGACCAGCTGAATCTTTTCACCATTGGCCAGGGTGTTGGTAACAACGTTGATAAAAGCGTTTACAGCACCTTCGGCGTCCTTCTTGGACAGCTGGGCCTGTTCGGAAACGGCAGCGATCAGTTCGGTCTTGTTCATTGTCTCTTCCTCCTAATATCGTATACGGGCATTGCCCTGTTATGTTTCGACCAGAGATACGGCTGCAGCTCAGCCAACCCTGTCGAAAAGCCCCGGCAAGCGCATTACCTGCTGTTTGCCTTGACCATATCCCAGTATACATCCATTTCGCGTAAAGTCAAGTCTTTCAAGGCTTTTCCGTCAGAAATTATCAAATTTTCCATGGCGGTAAAGCGGCGGATGAATTTGTCGGTGGCAAAAGTGAGCAAATCCTCCGGCTCCTTGCCTGCAAGGCGCGCCACATTAACGCAGGAGAAGAGCAGATCGCCCAGCTCCTCGCCGGGGTCGCGGCTGCCCTGAAGCTCGGCAAGCACCTCGTCCGCTTCTTCATGAATCTTGGGCAGTGCTTCGGCGGCGCTGTCCCAGTCGAAGCCCACATTGGCGGCCTTCTTCTGCACCTTGGCTGCGCGGACCAGCGCAGGCAGAGCACGGGAAACATCCGCCAGTACCTGCCCCTGTGTATCAAGGCCCTTTTCGGCCTTCTTCAGCTTTTCCCAGTTGCGGGATACATCCTCGGCGGTGTCGCACTTCTTGGTGCCGAAAATGTGCTCGTGGCGGTAAATCATCTTATGGCAGATTTCGCTGGTCACGTCGGAGATGGTGAAGGTGCCGTGGGATTTTCCCACAGCGGCGTGGAAGACCACCTGCAGCAGCACATCACCCAGCTCATCAGCCAGATGCCAGGGGTCATCCTCGTCAATGGCACCGGCGGCCTCATAGGCTTCCTCCAGCAGATATTTGCGCAGCGTTTGATGGGTCTGCTCCCGGTCCCAGGGGCATCCCTCCGGACTGCGGAGGATGTCGAGGATATCCACCAGATCCCGGAAGCAGAAGCGCTCCCGCTCCGACAGGGGAGAGGGCCTGAGCAGCACACAGGTGGTGTGGTCGAAGGCCTTCTGCCGGTCCAGCGCCCACAGGGGGATGGCTTCAGCCTTGCGGCTAAGGGACTCATCGGGCGGGAAGAAGAGAATCTCCGTTTCATCGGGGTACAAGTCGCCCAGCCACAGCTTGACATCGCCGGCCAGCGCGGGATTGTCCAGCTCGGTGATGAGCAGGGGCAGGCGCGGGTCATGCTCTGCCTTTTGACAGCTGATGGCGGGCAGCACCCGAAGCCCGTCCTCGGCGGAAACAGCACCGGAAACGGCAGCCATGCAGACATCCGTCAGACTGATGCCGGGCAGCACAGTCAGCGCGGCGTTTTTCGGCATGGACTGGCGAAGAGCGGCCACGGAGCCGTCGGTGGCGGCATCCATCACGGCATAGCACAGGGGAGCTTCGGCGGCCAGCTTCCACAGCTTTTTGGCCATGGTCTGGTGCATTTCGTCAAAATCCCAGAACTGGTCATAGAGGCTGTCGAGGGTTTCGTAGGCAATGCTGTTTTCATCCAGCCAGCGGGTGATGCCGTGGCGGCCGGTACGCAGCATCAGCTTACCGGCGGCCTTCAGCGCGTTGGCGCTTTTCAGCGTCAGGGCCTCCGGATCGCCGGGGCCAAGGGTAACAACGGTAATCACAGGATTCATATCAATCGGCTCCGTTTCGGTGAATTATGCTCTGCGCTTGCGGCGGAAAGCGGACAGGTCCTCCGGGGTGATGGCCTTTACGGCAAGGGCAATCAGCACATAAACCGCGATGCCCACGGCAATCTCCAACAGGGTGACAAGGCGGTTAAGGGGCAGGAAGGTACGCATCAGCCAAACGGCAGCGCCCATCACCGCGGTTGCGATGCCGGGGCGAATCAGCCAGCCCATCCAGTTGCACTTCATTTTGGCGTAGCGCAGGACAAAGTACAGGGAAGGCAGCATGGCCACGGAGTAGCACACGATGGAAGCGATGGGGCCGCCGTGGATGTCAATGCCCGGGGTGCCGATGAGCAGATAATTGAGGACAATTTTGCACACCACACCGGCCACCAGCGTATACATGGGGATGGACTGCTTCCGCAGACCCTGCAGAATGGCCGTAGCCGCCTGATTGACGGTAAACAGCACCACCGTCAGGCTGGACATGGTCAGCAGCTCGCTGCCCGTCTGCAGCTCCTGTGCGGTCAAGGTACCGGCGTAGAAGAAGGCGAGAATGGGCTTGGCCAGCACGCTCATGCCGATGGAGCAGGGGAGACCGATGAGGAAGGCGAAGCGCAGACCCAGATTGGCCTGACGGCGAACGCCATCCATATCCTCGGTGGCCATGGCAGAGGAAATGGCGGGCACAAGGCTCATGGAGATGGAGAGCGCCAGTGCGGTGGGGATGTTAATCAGCCGGATGACAAGGCCGGAGAAAATGCCGTAGCAGCGGGCGGCCAGATCGGCATCAAGCCCGGCGGTCATCATGCGGTCCACCATCATGGCAGAATCCACAAACTGGGCCAGGGGCACGATGCAGGCGCTGATGGTAATCGGCACGGAAATACGGAACAGGGAACCGGCCAGACTGCGCTGGGTCAGCAGACTTTCCTCGCTCAGCTGGGGGATTTTGTCCAAATCGCTGCGGCGGCGGAAATAAAGCACCACCATATAAACAAGGGCGATGGCTTCCACCAAGGTGATGCCCAGCAGGGCGCCGGTGGCACCGCCGGCTGCGGCCTGGGAGGCGGCCATGGCCTGTGCCTCGGCTTCGTCCAGCATCAGCCGGGCGGCTTCGGCGGCACCGGCGTTCAGGCCGTTCTGGAAGCCGAAGTAGGCCAGCGGCAGGGAGATGAGCACCTTGCCCACCTGCTCAATCAGCTGGGAGATGGCTGTGGGAATCATGTTCTGCTGGCCCTGCATAAAGCCGCGGAAGGCAGACAGTACACACACCACCGCCACGCAGGGGGCGATGACCATAAAGCCGCTGCGGGCAGAATCCACATTGACCATCTTCACCAGCAGGGGAGTGCCGGCCAACATGATAACGGTGCAGATGAGGCCCAGCACGGTGAGCATCCGCAGGGCGGCCTTGAATACGCCCCGGGCATTTCGGGGATCATCCTTTGCGATATAATGGGACACCATGCGGCTGACAGCCACCGGGAGACCGGCGGAGGATACGGTCAGCAATAAATTATAGGTAGGAAATACGGACTGAAAGATGCCCAGCCCCTTGGTGCCAATCACCCAGGTCAGGGGGACGGAATACAAAACGCCGATCAGCTTGCAGATGATGCCGGTCAGACCCAGAATCGTCATGCCGCCAATGATGGATTTCTGTGCTTTTGCCAAACGGGTAACCTCTTTTCTTGCTTGGAGTACAGTTTATTATAGCTGATTTGTTCCTTCGGGACAAGCATTTATTATATGTAGACATTTCTGCGCAAGCCGTGGTAGAGGCTGTCCGCACTTGTGTAAAGCAGGTGTATTTATACAAAAATGCAGCTGTTTAGCGTGATAAAACGATGAAGAAAATAAAGGATGAACGCCATTTACATTCATGAAAATGTGGAAAAAACCTGCCTGAAAACGATTTATCCACAATGTATTGTCTTTTCTTTGTATTTCACATGAAATTTTAATAAAATAAACTTGCAATTTGCGGAATGGGCGTGTATAATCACCGCATACAAACAACAAGGAGGCACCCATGATGAAAAAGATCATTGCTCTCGCCCTTGCATTGTGCATGGTACTCGTCAGCGCAGCCGCTATGGCTGACACCGTTAAAATCGGTGTTTTCGAACCCTCCTCCGGCGATAACGGTGCCGGCGGCAAGCAGGAAGTGCTGGGCATCCAGTATGCCAACACCCTGAAGCCCACCATCGAACTCAACGGTACCACCTACGATGTGGAGCTGGTCATCGTTGATAACCAGTCCGTCACCGACAAGGCTGTTACCGCTGCTCAGACCCTGGTGGATGCCGGTGTATCCATCGTGCTGGGCTCCTACGGCTCCGGCGTTTCCATGGCAGCCGGTACCATCTTTGAAGAGAACGGCACCCCCGCCATCGGCGTAAGCTGCACCAACCCCGCCGTTACCTCCACCTGCGAAACCTACTGGCGCATCTGCTTCCTGGATCCCTTCCAGGGCACTGTCATGGCCAACTTCGCCAAGGACATGGGCGCTACCAAGGCTTATGTGCTGTCCATGCTGGGCGATGACTACACCGCCGGTCTGGCCCACTACTTCGTGGAAGCCTTCGGCAAGGACAACTGCGTGGAAGAGCAGTTCACGGAAGGCACCTCTGACTTCGCTGCCTACATGAACAACGCTGTGGCCAATGGCTGCGATGTTATCTTCGCTCCCTCCGCCACCACCTATGCTTCTCTGATTATCGACCAGGCTGCAGCACAGGGCATCACCTTCCCCCTGCTGTCCGGCGACACCTGGGAATCCTCCGTTATTCTGGAAGCTGCTCAGGGCAAGAACGTGCAGGTTTACTGCTCCACCTTCTTTGATGAAAACGACGAATCCGGCCCCGCTTCCGCTTTCGTTTCCGGCTTCAAGGCTTACCTGAATGCCAACGCCGATGCCAAGACCAACAACGGCGGCAATGACATCGTTGCTGCAGTTTCCGCTCTGGGCTTCGACGCCTACAACGTGGCTTATGCCGCCATCGAGGCTGCAGGCTCTGCCGATCCCGCCGCGATCTGCGAGATTCTGCCCTCCGTTGTGTACGAAGATGCTGTCACCGGCAAGATTGCCTTTGACGAAACCGGCGACGCCATCAAGGACATGGCCTACATCAAGAAGGCCAACACCGAGACCGGTGCCTTCGACTTCGTCAAGACCCAGTCCGTTGCTGAATAATCACTGAATCCATGAGGATACAAGGGACCCGCGTGCCCGTTACGGTACGCGGGTTTCCTTCAATCCGGGAAATATGCGCTGCTGTTCCTGCTGTGGAAATGAAATATCGTTTCTACAACAGGGACAGCAATATCCTGTTATTGGAGGCTGCAATTATGCTGAACACATTGCTCCCTTACCTGCTGGCAGGCATTTCCGTGGGCGGCCAGTATGCGCTGATTGCTGTGGGCTACACCATGGTATACGGCATTCTGCGTCTGATTAACTTTGCTCACGGCGATATCTTTACCGCCGCCGGTTTCTTTATGGTGTACCTGACTGCCGCGCTGCCCATCTGGCAGGCCGTGCCGCTGGTGATTATCCTGACCGTGCTGCTGGGCTTCACGGTGGAACGCGTGGCCTACAAGCCCCTGCGCGAAGCACCCCGCATGTCCGTTATGATTTCCGCTATCGGCGTCAGCTATCTGCTGCAGAATCTGATGTGGTATGTTACCGGCGGTTTGGCCAAGCAGTACCCTGTGCTGCCCAAGCTGGGTGATACCATCCAGATTGCCGGCGCATCCACCAAGGTGGTTACGCTGGTTACCCCCGTGCTGACCGTGGTGCTGGTGCTGGCACTGGTGCTGCTGATTCAGCGCACCAAAATCGGCATGGCCATGCGCGCCGTTTCCAAGGACTTTGAAACCGCACAGCTGATGGGCATCAAAATCAACAGCATTATTTCCACCACCTTTATCATCGGCTCTGCCCTGGCCGCGGTGGGCTCCATGCTGTACTTCTCCAACTACTCCACCGTTACCCCCACCATCGGTGCCATGCCCGGCTTGAAGGCTTTCGTTGCCGCAGTATTCGGCGGCATCGGCTCCATTCCCGGTGCGGTGATTGGCGCGCTGATTATCGGCATCTGCGAAAACCTGATCAAGGCCGCCGGTTATACCACGTTCTCCGATGCATTTACCTTCGCCCTGCTGATTGTGGTGCTGCTGTTCAAGCCCACGGGTCTGTTCGGCGAAAAGATCACAGAAAAGGTTTGAGGTGAAGACGATGAAAAAGATGTCAAAGCTTCAAACAGCCATTTGCTTTGCGGTGGTTGTGCTGCTGTTTGTGGGCGGCTGGCTGGTGGAAAAGTACGCCGGTACCAGCTCCATGGCGGTTACGGTATTGCAGAAGGGCGCTGTGTACGCACTGCTGGCCGTATCCATGAACCTGCTGAACGGCTTTACGGGCCTGTTTTCCCTCGGTCAGGCCGGCTTTATGCTGGTGGGCGCCTACACCTACGCGGTGCTGACCATCCCCATGGCCAAGCGCGCCGCCATTTATCAGTACTATGGCGGCGGTGCCCTTCAGTTTACCATGAGCTTCCTGCCCGCACTGCTTCTGGCCGGCGTGGTGGCCGCTGCGTTTGCTGCCATCATCGGTTTCCCCGCACTGCGGCTGAAGAGCGACTATCTGGCCATTGCCACCCTGGGCTTTGCTGAAATCATCCGTGCCGCTGTGCAGTGGGATGTGCTGGGCCCTGTGACCAACGGCTCAAACCTGCTGAAGACTTACCCCACCCTGAAGAGCATCCTGAAGGGCACCTTCATGCAGGGGAACACGGTGGTGTTCGTCTTCTTTATGGTGGCGGTGTGCATCGGCATCATCCTGCTGGTGATTAACTCCACCTACGGCCGTGCCTTCAAGGCCATCCGCGATGACGAAATCGCCGCAGAGGCCATGGGCATCAACCTTTTCAAGCACAAGCAGATGGCCTTCATCATCTCCTCCTTCTTTGCAGGCATCGGCGGCGCACTGCTGGCCATGTATCAGGGCAGCCTGCAGGCTAACGCTTTCAAGTCCTCTATGACCTACGAAATCATGCTGATGGTGGTTATCGGCGGCATGGGTTCTGTTTCCGGCAGCGTGATTGCCTCCTTCCTGTTTATTGCATGTCAGGAATGGTGGCTGCGCTTCCTGGACGAAACCCAGTTCATCGGCGACTTCCAGATTCCCCTGCTGGGCAGCGGCTTCCGCATGGTGGTCTTCTCCGCCATCATCATGGTGGTCGTGCTGTTCTTCCGCAAGGGCCTGATGGGCGATAACGAATTGTGGAACCTGAAGCTTCCCAAGAAAAACGGAAAGAAGGTGAAGGCATGAGCGAGGCTATGGAAAACATCCTGCATGTGGAGAATGTGACCATGCAGTTCGGCGGCGTGGTTGCCATCAACAACCTTTCCATGGATGTAAACAAGGGCGAAATCGTGGCCCTCATCGGCCCTAACGGTGCCGGCAAAACAACGGCCTTCAACTGCATCACCGGTGTGTATCAGCCCACCAACGGCGCGGTGTACTTCAAGGGCAAGCCCATTGCCATGAATCACCCCACCGGCAAAATGAAGCGCGCCTATGCCGGGCAGAATGCGGATAAGTATCCCCAGAAGCCCATCGCCATGACGCCCGATGCCATCACCGGTCTGGGCATTGCCCGTACCTTCCAGAACATTCGCCTGTTCAAGAGCCAGACGGCCTTTGAAAACGTGCTGATTGCCACCCATCTGCGCCGCACCAGCAACCTGTTTACCGCCACCTTCGGCCTGAACCGCAAGGAAGAAAAGGCCATGCGGGAAAAAGCCATGAAGCTGCTGGAAATCGTTGGTCTGGCTGATTGCGCCGGGGAAAAGGCCACCTCGCTGCCCTACGGCAAGCAGCGCCGGCTGGAGATTGCCCGCGCACTGGCCACCGATCCCGAGCTGCTGCTGCTGGACGAGCCTGCCGCCGGCATGAACCCCCAGGAAACGGAAGATCTGGCCAAGTTCATTGTGGATATCAAAAACGAGTTTGGCCTGACGGTGTTCATGATTGAGCACCACATGAATCTGGTCATGGACATTTCCGACCGCATTTACGTAATTGATTTCGGCAAGCAGATTGCAGAGGGCAAGCCTGAAGAGATTCAGGATAACCCGGCTGTTATTGCCGCATACCTGGGGGTGGATGAAGAATGAGCCTGCTGAAAGTAACGGACCTGAAGGTCAGCTATGGCGGTATTGACGCACTTCGCGGCATCTCCTTCGACGTGGAGGAGGGCGAGATTGTAACCCTGATTGGCGCCAACGGTGCCGGCAAGTCCACCACCCTGCGTGCCATTTCCGGCTTGGTGAAGACCTCCGGCGGCTCCATCTTCTACGATGGCCGCGACATCACCTCCCTTGGCACCCAGCGGATTGTCTCCGACGGCATTGCACTGGTGCCAGAAGGACGGCGCGTGTTCGACAACCTGACGGTAAAGGAGAACCTGTCCATCGGCGCATACCTGCGCAAGGACAAGGCCGAGATTGCCGAGGACATGGAGCATGTGTTCACCCTGTTCCCCCGTCTGAAGGAGCGCGAATGGCAGCTGGCCGGTACCCTTTCCGGCGGCGAACAGCAGATGCTGGCCGTGGGCCGCGCCATGATGACCCGCCCCCGCATCCTGATGATGGACGAGCCTTCCCTGGGTCTGGCCCCGCTGGTGGTAAAGGAAATCTTCAACATCATCAAAATGCTCAACGAAACCGGCATGACCATCCTGCTCATCGAGCAGAACGCCAACGCAGCCCTGCGCTGTGCCCACAAGGCATATGTGCTGGAAACCGGCCGCATTACCATGTCCGGTACCGGCGTGGAGCTGATGCAGGATCCCAGAGTGAAGGATGCCTACCTCGGCACAAAATGAAAAATTTTTCGGGACAGTCCGCGCGGGCTGTCCTTTTTTGATGGAAATAAAATCAATTGAGAAGAAAATATTGACAAAAATTGCGCAATATTCTAAAATAATCAGATGTCTGATGAATGAATAAACGGAATTTGTCAGACATTTGCGGCGCAAAATAAGAATCAATTGTGATAGCAAAAACAATTGTATTTTCGCCCAAAATGAAGTATAATGGTATTGCTCGGAGTGTCGCTTCATTTCGGGCGCTGAAAACAAAGCTCTGTATGGAGGAGACTTGATGTACAAACTTCTTGTGGCGACCAACAAGCCCGATGTGATCGCGACCTTTGCCGATGCTCAGCTGTGGGAGGAAATGGGCTTCCGCGCTCCCCGAATCATTCAGGGACCCGAAGAAGCACTGTTATCCATCAAGAAGTATCGTGCGGATTGCATCTGCTGCGCTTATGACGGCGATGCAGCCGCAACCATGGCCCGGGCCCTGCGGGAGGATTATCCCAGCCTGCCCGTGTTCCCCGCCCTGACCAGCACCGAGGGGCTGAAGGAGAGAATCGTGGATATGCGCCAGATTCTCAACCAGCTCAATGCCGATTTCTCCAACGACGTGACCGACCATTCCGAAATGCTCCGGGTTTGCCGTCACGATTTCCTGCGCATGCTCATGGGCGGCCAGGTGCACTCCGCACAGCAGCTGGTAGGCAAGCTGCAGATGGTCCGCTCCCGGATGGACCCCACCAAGCCCTGCGCAGTGGTGGATTTGCAGCAGACCGTGAGCGCTGATTTCTTCGCCGGCCGCTGGCATTATGGCCGTGACCGCCTGGAAATGGCCCTGCGCAACTTCTTCGGTGCCGAGCTGGATGGCCGCAGAATCGTGATTTCCGTGCTGCCCGATGAGCGCATCCGCCTGCTGTGCTGCCCCATGCTGGGTGAAAAGTCTGATGACGAGCACCTGACCGAGGATGTGAAGGCGCATCTGGAAAACGCCATGGACGGTGTGCGCAACTATCTGGGGCTGGATCTCAGCATCACCGGGGTTACGCGCTACAACACCCTGACCGAACTGGTGGAGGGCTGAATCCCTCCGGTATCCATCAATAAAGGAGGAGACTATCATGGGACTTTTTGACGCAATCAAGGGACAGTTAATCGATGTCATCGAGTGGACCGACAACAGCGGTGAAACCATGGTCCACAAGTACAATATGAACGGCAAGGAAATCATGATGGGCGCTCAGCTGACCGTCCGCGAGAGCCAGGTGGCCATCTTTGTCAACGAAGGACAGCTGGCCGATGTGTTCCAGCCCGGCCGCTACGAGCTGCAGACCTCCAACATGCCGGTGATGACCGCCCTGAAGAGCTGGAAATACGGCTTCAATTCCCCCTTCAAGGCTGATGTGTACTTCATCAACACCAAGCAGTTCCTGGACCGCAAGTGGGGCACCTCCAACCCCGTGATGATGCGCGATGCCGAGTTTGGCATGATTCGTCTGCGCGCCTTCGGTATCTACTCCTTCCGCGTATCCGATCCCGCCACCTTCATGACCGAGGTGTTCGGCACCTCCAGCCTGTTCACCGTGGAGGGCGTTGAGGGTCAGATTAAGCGCACCATCGTCAGCGGCTTCTCCGATGCCGTGGCAGAGAGTAAGATTCCCGCACTGGATCTGGCTGCCAATTATGACGAGCTGGGCGATTACGCCGTTCGCTCCATTACCCCCAAGCTGGCCAAGTTCGGCCTGCAGCTGTGCTCCTTCGTGGTGGAGAACATCTCCCTGCCCGAGGAAGTGGAAAAGGTGATGGACAAGCGCACCAGCATGGGTGTGCTGGGCGATATGAACCGCTATACCCAGTATCAGGCTGCAGAGGCTCTGCGTGATGCGGCCAACAACAACGGCGGCATGGCTGGCATGGGTGTTGGCATGAGTGCCGGTGTGGCCATGGGTCAGATGTTCAATCAAGCTATGGGCGGCATGCAGCAGCCCCAGCAGAGTGCAGCTCCTGCTCCCCAGCAGGGCGGTGCCTTCTGCTCCAACTGCGGCAACGCTGTGCAGGCCGGTGCTAAGTTCTGCCCCAACTGCGGCAACAAGATGGCCGAAAGCACCGTTTGCCCCGGCTGCGGCAATCCCGTACAGCCCGGTGCCAAGTTCTGCGCCAATTGCGGCAGCAAGCTGGGCTAAGACCTGACTAACAAAGCAATTCGCCGGAGTCTTCGGACTCCGGTTTTTTGATGCAAAAAACAAAGAAAATGCCCTCTGTCCTGCGATCGAAGCAGAGGACAGAGGGCGTTGATTTTGGTTGATTTACGGCTGTGTTTCTTCTGTGTCTCCGGTATCTCCGGTACTGGTTTCGCTGGCGGGCGGCGTAGTATCTCCCGTGGAGGGTGTGGTGTCGGTTGTACCACCGCTGCCGCCATCGGTTGAGCCACCACTGGGAGGCGGATTATCGGTCGAGCCGCTGCTATCGGTGGAACCGCCACTGGGAGGCGTGTTGTCAGCAGAGCCGCCGTTGCCGCCGGTGGAACCACCGCTGGGAGGTGTGCTGTCAGACGAGCCG
>JAUNDF010000058.1 GCA_030526225.1 Clostridia bacterium | reverse complement strand
GAAGAAGTTCAGGCTGCACTCGATGCAGGCAAGCCTGTTGTGGCTCTGGAGAGCACCATCATTTCCCATGGCATGCCCTATCCCAAGAATGTGGAAACCGCCCTGCAGGTGGAAAAGATTATCCGCGATCACGGCGCTGTGCCCGCCACCATCGCCATCATCAAGGGCAAGCTGACCGTTGGCTGCTCTGCCGAGGAAATCGAATACCTGGGCAAGGTTGGCCTGAATGTGCCCAAGGCTTCCCGCCGCGACCTGCCCGTGCTGCTGGCCCGCGGTGCTGACGGCGCCACCACCGTAACCACCACCATGATCGGTGCCGCACTGGCCGGCATCAAGGTGTTCGCCACCGGCGGCATCGGCGGTGTGCACCGCGGTGCCGAAACCACCATGGACATCTCTGCCGACCTGGAAGAGCTGGCCATGACCCCCGTGATGGTCGTTTGCGCCGGCTGCAAGTCCATTCTGGATATCGGCCTGACCCTGGAATATCTGGAAACCAAGGGTGTTCCCGTGCTGGGCTACAAGACCGAGGACATGCCCGCCTTCTATGCCCAGAAGAGCGGCTTCAAGGTTGATTACCGCATGGATACCCCCGAAGAAATCGCCGCCACCTTCCAGGCCAAGCTGGATTGCGACCTGAAGGGCGGCATGCTGGTGGCCAACCCCATCCCCGCCGAGCATGCCATGGATCCCGACTACATCAACGGCTACATTGAAGCCGCTGTGAAGGAATGCGACGAGAAGGGCATCACCGGCAAGAACATCACCCCCTTCCTGCTGGACAAGATTCAGAAGCTGACCGCCGGCAAGAGCCTGGAGGCCAACATCCAGCTGGTGTTCAACAACGTTGCCCTGGGCGCCGAAATCGCCAAGGCAATGTGCAAGTAATCCGGTTTCAGTCCTGCGGACAGCAGCGTGATTGCTTTCGTCCCCATGCTTGACGGCATGGGGATTTTTTGTGGGGATGACGTTGATAAAAGTCGCATAGAATCCTCGTTTTCCCTTATGCATCTTGTTTTTCCCTTAAAAACTGCTATAATTTAAGGGAAAAGAGAGGTGAATAAGGGATTATGCGACCATTCAACTACAGCCAAATCAAAAATCAGAAGTGGGATGGTGAAATTTTGGGGCTGATTGCCGCCATCTACAGACAAACCGGAAAGCAATAGCTCTATTTGCGCCAAAAACCGGAAACGCTGGAAAAGCTGGTGGAAATCGCAAAGATTCAAAGCACCGAAGCATCCAACGCCATTGAAGGCATTGTTACCACCTCCACCCGCATTCGTCAGCTGGTGGAAGAGAAAACGACACCCCGCAGCCGTGATGAACAGGAAATCGCCGGATATCGCGATGCCCTGAACATCATCCACGAAAACTTTGATGCAATCCCCATCACCCCCAACTACATCCTTCAGCTGCACAAGGTGCTCTGCAGCCACATGAACAACCTTTCCGCCGGAAAAACAAAGAGCGTGCAGAATTATATCAGCGCCACTTGGCCCGACGGTCACACCGAAACACTTTTTGTACCGCTTTCCCCCTTTGAAACGCCCGAAGCACTGCGACAGATTTGTGATGAATACAATCGCGTCATCGGCAACGGCGAGGTGGAGCCGCTGCTGGCCATTCCCATTTTCATCCACGATTTCCTCTGCATTCATCCCTTCAATGACGGCAACGGCCGCATGAGCCGGCTGCTGACAACCCTGCTGCTGTACCGCAGCGGCTTTTATGTGGGCAAATACATTTCTCTGGAAAAGAAAATCGCAAACAACAAGGACCTGTATTACGATGCCCTTCGCCAGTCACAATACGGCTGGCACGAAGCGCAGGAAGACAATGTGCCCTTTATCAAATATCTGCTCGGCACAATTCTGTCTGCCTACAACGATTTTGAACAGCGCTGTGAGCTGATTGCGCCAAAACAATCCGCCCTCGACCTTGTCCGTCAGGCAACCATGCAAAAGCTTGGCCGCTTTACCAAGCAGGACCTGCGGGAGTTGTGTCCCGGCTTGAGCAACTCCTCTCTTGAAAGCGCGCTGCGCACCATGCAGCAATCGGGCGAAATTATCCGCGAGGGCGCGGGCAGAAGCACACGCTATTACAGAACAAAATAATCATGCAAAATCCCCGGCACCAATTTCGGATGCCGGGGATTCGTTTTATGCTTCCTTCATTCGCTTGACAAAATGGAACATTTCGTCGGGGCCTTCGTCAGGGGCGCCGTCGGGGATGCTTTCTGTGGGGGCGAAGTACTCGCACCAGAATTCATCGATATGGTTGTCCCGCTCACCGAATTCCAGCAGTGCGCTGTGCTTGAAGGACCACTGATTGTCCAGTATAAACTGCTCCCGGTCATCCGGGGTGATGGGGACCAGTGTTACCTCGGTATGCTTCATTGTTTCCTCGCAAAAGGGATGCAGCCCATAACGGCTGCATCCCTGATTATTTTTACTTTGCCACGATGTTCAGCAGGCGGCCGGGCACGAAGATAACCTTCATGACCTGCTTGCCTTCCAGCAGCTTTTTCACCTCAGGCAGCTCCAGCAGCTTCTCGCCGTCTTCCTTGGCGGTGTCGGCGGGAATCATCAGGCGGGCGCGGACCTTGCCGCAAATCTGCACGGCAATCTCCACCTCATCGCTCTTGATCTTGCTCTCGTCGTATTCCGGCCAGGGCTCGAAGGCGATGGTGTCGTTGTGGCCCAGAATCTGCCACATTTCCTCACCGATGTGGGGGCAGATGCAGCTGAGCATCTTGATGATGCCCTCGGCGTATGCCTTGGGGCAGGTGCCCTTCTTGTAGGCGCCGTTCATGAAGATCATCATCTGGCTGATGGCGGTGTTGTAGCCCAGGGACTCAAAGTCGGAGGTGACCTTCTTCACAGTCTGATGATACAGGCGGGTCAGCTCGCCATCATCCTCATCAGTGAGCTTTTCGGGGTCGGTAAAGAAGTTCCACACGCGGTTGAGGAACCGGCGGCTGCCTTCCACGCCCGTTTTGCTCCAGGGCTTGGAGACCTCCAGCGGACCCATGAACATCTCGTACAGACGCAGGGTATCAGCACCGAAGTCACGGACGATATCGCTGGGGTTTACGGCGTATTCAGGATAGCGCTTGCCCATCTTGATGCCGTTCTCGCCCAGAATCATGCCCTGATGAACCAGCTTCTGGAAGGGCTCCTTCACGGGGCTGATGCCGTTATCGTACAGGAAGCGGTTCCAGATGCGGCTGTACATCAGGTGACCGACAGCATGCTCGGGGCCGCCGATGTACAGGTCAACAGGCAGCCAGTGCTTCAGCAGCTCGGGGTCGCACAGCTGCTCATCGTTGTTGGGGTCGATGTAGCGCATGTAGTACCAGCTGGAGCCGGCGCTGCCGGGCATGGTGCTGGTTTCGCGCTTGCCCTTTACGCCGTGGGCATCATAGTTGACCCAGTCGGTGGCGTTTTCCAGCGGAGCCTTGCCTCCCTTGGACTTGTAGTCATCCAAAGTGGGCAGCACCAGGGGCAGCTCTTCATCGGGGAGGGCGTAAATGCCGCCGTCCTCGGTGTGCACCATGGGCACAGGCTCGCCCCAGTAGCGCTGACGGGCAAAAATCCACTCACGGAAGTGATAGTTGATGGTGCGCTTGGCCACGCCCATCTTCTCCAGCTTGCAGGTGATGGCCTCCTTGGCCTCCTCCACGGTCATGCCGGTGAATTCTTCGCTGTTGATGAGGCGGTAGCCCTTGCCCAGATAATCGCCCTTTTCAAAGGCATGCTCGCTGACATCCACATGACCCAGCTTTTCATCGCCGTCGATGACCTGAATCATGTCGATGTGATGGGCAACGGCGTACTCGAAGTCGCGCTGGTCATGGGCAGGCACGGCCATCACGGCGCCGGTGCCGTAGCTGGCCAGAACGAAGTCACCGATAAACAGCTCGGCTTCCTTGCCGTTGACGGGGTTGATGCACTTCACGCCCTCCAGGCGGCAGCCGCTCTTGCCCTTGTTCAGCTCGGTGCGGTCCATGTCGCTCTTTTTGCTGGCTTCTTCGATGTATGCCTTCACCTCGTCCTGATTCTTGATGCGGGGCATCAGGTCCTGCACCAGCTGTCCGTCAGGGGCCAGCACCATAAAGGTGATGCCGTAGATGGTCTCGATGCAGGTGGTGAAGATGGAGAACTCGCCGCCGCCCACAATCTGGAACTTAACCTCCACGCCGGTGGACTTGCCAATCCAGTGGCGCTGCATATCCTTGGTGGATTCGGGCCAGTCGATTTCGTTCAGACCCTCCAGCAGCTTTTCGGCAAAGGCAGGCTGGTCGATGACCCACTGCTTCATGTAACGGCGCACCACGGGATAGCCGCCGCGCTCGCTCTTGCCGTCGATGATTTCGTCATTGCTCAGCACGGTGCCCAGCTCTTCGCACCAGTTCACGGGCATATCCACGCAGCGGGCATAGCCGGCCTCGTACAGCTTCTTGAAAATCCACTGGGTCCACTTGTAGAACTTGGGGTCGCTGGTGGCCAGCTGCTTGGACCAGTCATAGTCAAAGCCCAGCTCCTTCAGCTGCTTGGAGAAGGTGGCGATGTTGGCCTGAGTAAAGCCGTCGGGATGATTGCCGGTGGAGATGGCATACTGCTCTGCGGGCAGGCCGAAGGAGTCATAGCCCATGGGATGCAGCACGTTGTAGCCCTGCATGCGCTTCATGCGGCTGGCGATATCCGTGGCGGTGTAGCCTTCGGGATGACCGGCATGCAGACCCACGCCGGAGGGATAGGGGAACATATCCAATGCGTAGAATTTGGGCTTGGAGAAATCCCACACATCAGTCTTGAAGGTTTCGTGATCGGCCCAGTATTTTTGCCATTTCGGCTCGATTTCACTGGGATCGTAGGGCTTGTTGACCATTTCTGTTTCCTCCTCGTTTTGGGGCAAATAAAAAACGCCCCGCCTTTACTTGCTGCAAAGACGAAACGGTTGTTTCGCGGTACCACTCTGCTTGCCGACCGGATGGCCGACCTCTCTTTATGCGCTGTAACGGACGCCTCCGCCGCCGTCTCCGGCAGGTCGCTCCCGGGCGAGCAGCCATCCCGTGCCCCGCCGTGCTTCCACCGACACACAGCTCTCTATGCAGGCCCGAAAACGGCGTTCCCGTTCTTCGCGAATGACAGAATTATAACACGGACAAACGGGGTTTGTAAAGAGGAAAACAAGGAAAAAGGAGCTGTGGAAAAATGCTCTCCACAGCCCCTGAACCTTATCACTTCTTATACTTCGCCAGTGTTTTCAGCACCAGGCCGATGTCCAGCGGCTTGGCCAGATGGTCATTCATGCCGCAGGCGCGGGCCTTCATCACATCCTCCACAAAGGCATTGGCCGTCATGGCGATGATGGGGATGCTGTCGGCATCCTTCCGGTTGCTCAGGCGAATGGCCTGCGTGGCCTCGTAGCCATCCATCTCCGGCATCATGATGTCCATCAGGATGGCATCAAAGCTGCCCTCGGGCTTCTGGGTGTACAGCTCCACCGCAATCCTGCCGTTTTCCGCAGGGGTGATGATAACCCCGGCATCCTCCAGCAGCGCCTGTGCGATTTCCATGTTCAGCTCGTTGTCCTCCACCAACAGCACCCGCATGCCGGTCAGGTCAACATCCTGTGCGGCAGCGCTGTTTTCCTCCACCGGCTCGTAGCACACATCAAAGGGAATGGCCACCCGGAACACAGAGCCCTTGCCCTGCTCGCTTTCCACGGTGATGGTGCCGCCCATTTTTTCCGTCAGCGCCTTCACAATGGCCATGCCCATGCCGGTGCCCTGATACTTGCTGCGGGCATCGCTGCGCTCCTGGGTGAAGGGGTCGAAGACCTTCTCCAAAAATTCAGGGCTCATGCCGATGCCGTTGTCCTCGATGGTGAAGCGGTAGGTCACGCTGTCACCGGCCAGGGTGACCAGCTCACAGCCCACGGTGACCTGTCCGCCGGAATGATTGTACTTGATGCCGTTGCTGATCAGGTTCAGCAAAATCCGCTTGATGTGCAGGGGACTGCCGTACACATAGGGGTACACCATGCCGCCGGGGGTGTTGTCCGTCAGCGTAACGCCCTGTTCCTCCGCCCGCAGACGGGAGATGGTCATCACCTCGCCCATCAGCGTTTTCAGGTTCACCGGCTCGGTCACCAGCTGTGTATCGTTGTCCTCCAGCTTGGTCATGTCCAGCACGTCATTAATCAGCGACAGCAGATGAGAGGCGGCTACCTTGGCCTTTTGGCGGTTCTGGGTAATCATCTGCGCGTCATCGGGGTGGCGCTCATCCAGCTCAATCAGGCCGATGATGCCGTTGAGCGGCGTGCGCATATCGTGAGAAATCTTGGTCAGGAAGGCGGTTTTGGCGTTGTTGGCCTTGTTGGCCTCCTGCACGTTCAGGTCTACATATTTCATGCGCAGGTTCATCACGCACAGGCAGATAACGGCGTAGACAATCATTGCCAGCAGAATCACGCTGGTCATGCTGTCCAAAAGGCCCATCAGAGGGAAAAACACGAACAGGTTGTAGTCCCGGTAGGTCTCCATTTTGCCGAAGTAGTACCGGCCGTTGGTCCGAAGACTCATGATTTGCTTCGTCAGATGGCCCAGCTCCCAGTTCCCGGTTTTGAAGGCATTGTCAATGCTTTCCCGGGTTTTGCCGGAGTTGGTGGCCAGCACCTTGGTTTCGCCCTTCATCACCACAATCTGGCCGCCCATCTCCAGATTGAAGGAGGAGATGATGTTGTCCAGCACATGCTCATCATTGTAGGTGTATTCATCGGTCACATCGGTGTAGCAGAGCATGTAGCCGTTCAGCCTTTTGGTGCGGATGACGGAAAAGCAGTAGGTCCGGTCACCCACGGGCTTGATGGCGGCGTAGGTCTTGTTGATGTGCTGGTGCAGGCTGGCCAGAATTTCGCCGTTCAGCTCCCGCTGGAAGGGCGGCACCTCGTGAGGACCGCCGGTGACCACAGGCTTCAGGGCATAGTCATACAGCACCATGCCGTCCACCTCCAGCTCGTGCAGGAGGGTATCCATGCTGTCGGCGTTCATCAGCACATCCTCCGATACATACCGGGAGATGAACATGGCCGCGTTGGCCACCTGACTCATATCCTCCGCACGGTTGCCCCGCTGGATATCCAGATAATTGTCGCACATGTTTCTGGTGTAGGTCATGGCATTGTCAGCCGCGTTATCCAGCTTGACATAGGCCACCACCGCACCTGCCAGCGCGGACAGCAGCAGCACCGCCACGCCCACCAGACAAATGCAGGTATAGAATTTCTTTCCGGAAAGCATGATTTGCTTTTGCATGGGCCTTATTCCACTCCTTCCAGAAAGCTTGCTTCTTCTGCGCCGTGCTTTTCAATCACAGCCTCGGTAAAGCCATCCGCCCGCATGGCGCGGAAGGCGTTGTTGAGCGGCTCCACCCACTGGGCCCCGCGCACCTTGTCAAACAAAACGCACTTCTGCCCGGTGGTAATGTAATCCTCCAGCAGTCGGTACTGGCTGCGGTCACGGCCGGTGAGGCACATCATTTCCGCCATGTCCCCGGCCACGGCTTCGGCGTGGAAATACCGCATGGCATCCACTGCATCGGTCAGGGAGGGGAAGGTCAGCAGCATGCCGATTTTGCCGTGGTTATCGAAGTACCGCTCGCACTGGCTGTCCATGCGCACGGCCATGCGCACGCCCTTCAAATCAGCCAATGTCTTGATGCTGCTCTTGGCCGGCACCATCACCGCCAGACGGCCGTTGATGTAATGGTCGGAATACGCATACTCCGACAGGTCAAGGCTGCCGTCATCGCAGGCCAGCACGCAGTCCACCTTGCAGTTGGTCAGCATCTGCTTCATTTTGCTGCGCTGGATGGGGACAAACTCCGGCTCGTAGCCCATGCGGCGGAAGGCCTCCGTAACCAGCTCGATGTCGATGGAGTCATACACGCCGGTTTGATGGGTGTTGTGCCGGATGGTATCCCGGATGCCCACCCGGATTATCTGCCGCTCCTGCTGGGCAGACTCCGCCGCAGAAAAGCCGCAAAGGCATAACAAAGCAAGCATCATCATAAAAAGCACTGCCGCACGGACAAACTTCTTCATGTTGTTGACTCCCTTATATTCAATCATCCGGGCTTCCGCCCTTCCATATGAATGTGTATGTTAAAACAATAACCCATATTGCATTCTATCACAAACGCCATGGGTTGCATAGGGGAAAATGCAGGAAGAACAGGCAAAACACAGCTTGACGGTGTCTTTCGTGAGGTATATACTTTGTATATACAGAATAGGAGGTGTTTTGATGCAGCTTCAGTTGAAGCCCTGGGGCAACAGTCAGGGTGTCCGCCTCCCCCGAGAGCTGCTTTCCTCTGCCGGCATCAAGCCCGATGACATCCTCACCGCAGAGGTGCAGGACGGCGCCATCATCCTGAAAAAGGAATTCCGGCACCGCACCCTCCGCCAGCGCGCCGAAGCATACGGCGGCAGGCTGAATCTCTCCGAAGAGGTCGTATGGGACGAGCCGAAGGGAAATGAGGTGTGGTAATGCTGTGCGCAGAGCAAGGTGACCTGCTGAAAATCGAGGGCATCGCCCACCCGGTCATTGTGGTGAGCAACAACTTTTTCAACAAGGAAAACGCCGTCCTCGTTTGCCCCATTGTGCGAAACGCCATCCCCGGCCCTCTGCATATTCCCCTGACCGGCGTACCGGTTGAGGGCTATGTGCTCTGCGAGCAGGTGCGCTATCTCGACCTGCGCCAGCGCCGCTATACCAAGCTGACCTCCACCCACTATTTCGACATCATGGATATTACCGATGCAGTCATGGGGATTTTTGAAGGTTAAATAAGGATTTATGTTGAAATGGTTCGCGATGTTGTTTTAGCAGAGGAGGAAAAGCAACATGAAAAGCATTGAAGAATATATGCGTGCTCCTTATCGTATGGAAGTGATTCCCGACCCCTCCGAGGGTGGCTATGTGGTTTCCTTTCCGGAATTGAAGGGCTGCCTCACCTGTGCCGATACCCTTGAACAGGCCATGGCCAATGCGGAGGATGCCAAGCGCCAGTGGCTGACCGCCGCCATGGAGGATGGCTGCGTTATCCCCCTGCCGGAAGCTGAAGAGGAGTTCTCCGGTCAGTTTAAGCTGCGGCTGCCCAAATCCCTCCACCGCCAGCTGGCCATGCAGTCCCGGCGCGAGGGCATCAGCATGAATCAGTACTGCGTGTATCTGCTCAGCCAGCAATCCGCAGGAAGATAAAAAACATCGGCTCCCCCGACCATCGTTTGTCAGGGGAGCCGATTTGTTATTTTTCTGTGCTGGGCTTCATTTCAATGAAGGTCTTGTAGTGGTCCTCGGTGTAGTACACCAGACCGTCATTGGAGAAGATGATGCGGTAGGCGTTGCGTCTGCCCTTGGTGTAGTAGCAGTCGGCCTCGTAATACTGCCGGCCCTTTGCCTTGGGCAGCAGACCCTCATAGTTGCCGAAGCGGTCGCCGCCGATGGATTTGCCGGGGGCTACATCGCTGACGTAGTTGTAGTAGCTGTCCCAGCCCAGATTCTGCGCTTCCTTCTTGGTGATGAAGTTATCCGGCAGGCAGCCGTTGGCGAAGATGTAATCCGCAATGGCCTGAGGCTCGATAATCGGGCCGTCGGGGACGGGGGTTGCGGTGGGCTTGGCGCTTTCCGGCTTGGGGGTTGCCGTGGCAACTTGCGTGGGCTTGGGTGTCTTCTTGGGCTTGGGGGTCGGAGTGGTTTTCCGCTTGGCGGCCACCAGCTCCGCCTGTGCACTGCTTACGGGGAACTGTCCCTGTGCCAGCTGCTCCAGTGCGCCCTGGGAAGCACCGAACATCATCAACAGCGCCGCAAAGACCGCCAGGAACCGGGTCAGGAGTTTTTTCATGTTCATGGTTGATGTTCTCCTTATTTGATTGTTTGATTTGTTTTTGATTCAGTGGATTCCCGTGGTTTTCCGCTGACGAAGGGATTGGGCAGCTGAATGTTCAGCATGCCTTTTTTGCTTTGCCGGTCACGCTCCCGGTGCAGCTCCTCCTGCTTCAGCTGCAGGAAGTAGCGGTAGATGTCATCCACATCGTCCGTGTCGATGCCGCTGCCGTACACCACAACAGGCTTGTCTGCCATCACCAGCAGGGCGTGTACCTCCCGCACTGCCGACAGCGGCGGATGGTCCACATCCTTCAGGATGTCGCTGTTTTTCGGCACATCGGCCACCTGCTTGTTCCGGTAATAAACCTTGACGGGGATATCCCGCAGAAGCTTTGTTTCCACCGCGCCCGACCGCCTTCTGATGGTCTTTGGCTCGGTTTCGGTGCGGTCCAGCTTCAGCAGATCCGACACAGCGTTGCTCACACCGGATACGATGGATTGTCCCGTCATGGCCGCCTGCTGGGCGATGGTATCAAACACCGACTGCGGGTAGTAGCTGCGCAGGTCAAAGCCGTCGTACCGGTCCAGCACCACACCGTAGGGCTCCATTTTGTAGAACTCAATGGCAGAGGTCACCGTTTCCGGACGGAACCATGTGCGCTCGGTTTTGTAAATCACTTCCCGGTAGGATGGCTGGAAGATGTACTCCACCACCCCAAGCCGAAAGTCCTTCACCTTCGACAGGTCCAGCGGTGTGCCGCACAAATCGACATAGCCCTGCATCGCATCACTTCCCTTCCGGCAGGCGCCGATTACTTGTGATACCTTTCCCCTGCCCGGATTTTCTGGGCGCGGTAGAGCTGCTCAAGGAGCATCACCCGGGCCAGCTGATGGGGGAAGGTCATTTTGCTCATGCTGATTTCCTCGTCGGCGCGCTTCAGCACCGCATCCGCAATGCCCAGAGAGCCGCCGATAACAAACACCAGATTCGACCGCCCGGCGCTCATCAGGTCCTCCATGTGACGGGAAAGGCCGGGGCTGTCCCACTGCTTGCCGGGGATGGTCATGGCGATGACGTAATCCGAGGGCTTGATGCGGCTGAGGATGGCCTCCCCTTCCTTGTCCTTGATTTGCTTTTCAATGGCGGCAGAGGTCATCTGCGGTTCGGGCAAATCAGGCAGCTCGATTTCCTCGGTTTTGCCGAAGCGGCTCAGGCGCTTGAGGTACTCATCCGCCATGGCGCGGAAGGGCTTTTCTTTCATTTTGCCTACGGCGATGATGGTTATAGCCATGAGTCACTATCCTTCCTGAAGCAGCAGTACATACCGCTTTTCTTTGTACTGGTCGAACACGGCTTCAACGGTGTCACCCACCTGCGGGATGTTCTTCTGGAGCAGCTTGCTCTTCAGGGTGACAGGTTCGTAGGTGATGGGATGAGTGCATTCTGCATAGGCGCGCCAGGGATGCTGACCGTTGATGGTCACATTCATCACCTGCTCCACACGGGTAATCTGCACCCATTCGCGCTGACCCATGGCGACGAGCATCTCATCCCGGCGCCTGGCATGGATGTCCAGCGCAATGAGAATCACAGCCGGCAGCACCAGCGCGGCACCCACGGCACTGAAGATGGTCAAAAGCAACACCACTGCAGGGTCGCGGCTGATGGGCAGCTTGTCGCGGTTCATCAGCATAATGCCGCCGGGCAGCAGGAACATCAGCCCGATAAAAAGCAGAATCATGGCCACCAGACGGCGTACACTTGAAAACATGCGCTGCTCCTTTTCAAAAAGAAAATTGCACAAAGCGCGGCATGGCCTGTAAAGCCGTGCCGCGCCATCTGATTGTTTGATGGGTGAAAAAGGTACCCCGACCCCGAAGGGGTTTAACCGAAGGTGACGTACTCTTCCTTGGGTGCGTTGGCGGGTTCGATTTTGCCCTCGTGGAGCATCAGCACGCGCTGGCTGCCGTCTGGAGAAATCATCATCTGGCAGCGGGCAGTGATGCGCACAAAGCGCTTGGCGTTGGGCTTCTGGGTACCGCGGGTCACCCAGCCGATTTTCGCAATGTCATCGGCACAGCAGGTCATGGCTTCGCGGCCGAAGAGATAGAAGCCGTTGGGCATGGTCTTGTCGGGATAGCACACACCCACCAGCCGCACGGTTTTGCCATCGTACCGGTCGGGGTGATCGAGGCTGTCCATGTAGAAGATGCCCACATCCTCATCCTTGATGTCGATGATGTCCGCCTTCATGTCATAGGGCAGGTCCTCATCGCTCACGCCGTCCTCGGTGGTGCCGTCCAGGTTTTCAAACATGATGTTGCACTGCTGGTTCACACCCTTCAGCAGCCGGCGCCATGCGCTCTTGGGATCCTCGGGGCGGCAGCGGTTGACCATAATCAGGTCGGCTTCCTTCATGGGGTCGGTCATCATTTGGCGCATGTTGGTCATGTAGTTGTCAAAGGTGGTGCCGTCTGCAAGGCTGATGACCTGCACATACTCCCACTTGGGGGGCAGGTTGATGCGGCCCAGCAGCTCCACGCCCCACACGTTGTTGTACTCGATGATGACGCGCTCGGGCTTGTATTCGTTGTTGATGCTCTTCAGCTTCAGGCTGGTCATTTCGGATGCTTCCTCAAAGGGCACCACGGTCACGCAGTGCTCGGGCTTGAGGAAATCATCGTACTCCACCTCGCCGTCCTCACAGCGGAGAATCAGCGTTTTCTGGCCGCGGGAAAAGCCGGTATCCTCAATCATGGATTGAATCAGCGTGGTCTTGCCGCTTTCCAGAAAGCCGGTAATCACATATACGGGGATAATCTGCTGCTCTCTCATACTCTAAACAGCGCACGGACTGCGCTTTCCTCCACATGGGCTCCGATTACGCACAGACGGCCGGTGTAGTCGGCGCTGCCGGCGCGGAACTGGCTTTCGCCGGGCACATAGTCAAACTGGAACCAGTCCCCATCGGGGGTCTGCAGTACACCCTTGGCGCGCAGGATGGCACCGTACTCCTCCTCATCGGAGAGCTTGTCCAGCATGGCGCGGATTTCATCCTGAGTGTAGCGGTTGGCCGTCTCCACACCGATGTTCTGGAACACCTCATCGGCATCATGCTCGCCGTGGTGATGGTGATGATGGTGGTCATGGCCGCAGGAGCAATGGCCGTGTTCATCCACCACATGCTCCTCGTGGTCATGATGATGATGCTCATGGTCATGATCGTGGCAGCCGCACTCGCAGTGCTCGTCATGGTGATGATGTTCATGGTGATGCTCATGCTCGTGGTCATGGTCATCGTGGTCATGATGGTGCTCATGGTCATGATCGTGGCAGCCGCATTCGCAGTGCTCGTCATGGTCATGATGATGATGTTCATGCTCGTGGTCATGGTCATCATGGTCGTGATGATGCTCATGATGATGCTCGGGCAGTTCGATGTTCATGGGCTTGCCGCTCTCGATAACCTCCAGCATGGTTTCGGCAGACAGGTCATCCCAGGGGGTGGTGACCACGCGGGCGCCGGGGTGTGCCTCGCCAATCAGCACGCGGCTCTTTTCCACGCGCTCGGCGGTCAGCAGCTGGGTGCGGCTGAAGATGATGGTGGATGCGCTCTTCACCTGATCGAGGAAGAACTCACCGAAATTCTTCATATACATACGGCACTTGCCGGCATCCACCACGGTGGCACAGCCGGAAATCACCATATCGGGATGGCGCTCCTGAGCCTTCATCACCGCGGTGACGATTTCGCTCAGCTTGCCCACGCCGGTAGGCTCCACGATGATGCGGTCAGGGTGGTAGGTATCAATCAGCTCGTCGATGCTCTTCTGGAAATCACCGGCCAGGGTGCAGCAGATGCAGCCGCTGTTCAGCTCGGTTACGGTGATGCCCGCATCCTTCATAAAGCTGCCGTCCACGCCAACTTCGCCATATTCATTCTCCAGCAGGATGACCTTTTCACCGCTGACGGAGGCAAGCAGCTTTTTAATCAGCGTGGTTTTGCCAGCGCCCAAAAAGCCGGAAATGATGTTAATCTTAACCATGTTCTTTTTCCCTCTTTTCTTGAGATGGAGCAAGGGGCCCAATTCCCCTTTTCCTCCATTGTCTATTATAGCACGAGATAGGGGGAAAGCAAGGGGGGAGTGATTTTGAAATCAAACGCAGGGATTCTGTTTTTGTTGTGTATATAATATATTGAATATTGAACAATGATCAAACACGATGTATAATACTATATGAGTGAAGGGGATACTGTTCGGCTGTTTATGTTGTTTTTCTCCATCCATAGAAATAATTCCATTTTGCTGTTCGGAACCTCCTTTTCAAATTCATACATGAGGTGATACTCTATGAAAACCAAAGGTCGCATTTCCGGTTTGCTGTGCATGATTCTGACAGTCGCCTACGCCATCTACATCGTTGCTTATTTTGGCAACGCCAGTACAACCAATCTGGGCGGCGCGATTGCCACGGCGCTTGTTGTGCCTCACATGATTTGCGTTGCTGTTGCTGCAGTCTTCTCTCTTGTCGGCTTCTTTGTCAAAAAGAGATGGGCCATGCTGACCTGCGCCATTTTGATGGCCGTTGCAGCGGTGATGTTCCCCATGTACGCAATGATGGTCATTGTGCAGTCCATTCTCGGCTTTATCGCCTATGCACGAATGGGCAAGGTTGTAGAAGAGTAAAGGTAATTGCTCACAGCTGTGAAAAAACACTTTTCACAGCCCCTTAAAAGACCTCATCCGTCACGCCGCAAGCGGCGCGCCACCTTCCCCAGAGGGGAAGGTCAGACCGCTGACAAAGAGACTTGGTCAAAAACCAGGTCTCTTTTTTGCGCAAAA
>JAUNDF010000057.1 GCA_030526225.1 Clostridia bacterium | reverse complement strand
CCCCAGGGCCCCTATGGCCGTCCCGCTAATCCTCAGGGCGGCTATCAGGGCCGTCCCGCCAACGGACAGCAGGGTGGTCCCCGTCCTCAGGGCGGCTTTGCAGGCCGTCCCCAGGGTGCACCCGGTGCCCGTCCTCAGGGTGGTCCCGGCGGTGCCCGTCCTCAGGGCGGCCGTCCCATGGGCCGCAGCAAGGCCCCGGACCTGACCCCCGTAATGGAGAAGGAGCGCGTCTCCAATTACGATCCCAACAAGAAGAACTACGTCCGTCAGCATGATCCCGAGCATCAGACCCGCAACCGCAAGCAGATGGCCAAGAACAACTTCAGCGGTTACGATGATGACGTAATCCGCGGCGGCAAGCGGTCCCGCATCAAGAAGCCCTCTGCCCAGCAGCTGATGGCGCCCATCAAGATTGAGACCGCCTATATGTCCGGTGATACCATCACCGTCCGCGACCTGACCGAAAAGATCGGAAAGCCCGCCGGCGAAATCATCAAGAAGCTGTTCATGCTGGGCAACATGGCCACCATCAACAGCGAAATCGACTTTGATACCGCCCAGCTGGTCTGCTCCGACTTTGAAATCACTCTGGAGAAGAAGGCCGAAAAGACCGCCGAGGATGCGCTGGTGGCCGAGGACTTCGAGGATACCGACGAGAACCTGGAGCCCCGCTCCCCCGTCGTTACCATCATGGGTCACGTTGACCACGGCAAGACCTCCCTGCTGGACTACATCCGCAAGAGCCGCGTAACCGCAGGCGAAGCAGGCGGCATTACCCAGCACATCGGTGCTTACACCGTGGATGTCAACGGCCGCAAGATTACCTTCCTGGATACCCCCGGTCACGAGGCCTTTACCGCCATGCGTGCCCGCGGTACTCAGGCAACCGACATCGCCGTGCTGGTGGTCGCCGCTGACGACTCCGTCATGCCCCAGACCGTTGAATCCATCAACCACGCCAAGGCTGCCGAAGTGCCCATGATTGTGGCCATCAACAAGATTGATAAGCCCGCCGCCAACCCCGAGGTGGTCAAGCAGGACCTGACCAAGTACGGCGTTGTGTGCGAAGACTGGGGCGGCGAAACCATCACCGTGCCTGTTTCCGCCAAGACCGGCGAAGGCATCGACGATCTGCTGGAGATGATTCTGCTCCAGGCCGACATGATGCAGCTGCGCGCCAACCCCAACCGCAACGCCAAGGGTGTTATCATCGAAGCCAAGCTGGATAAGGCCCGCGGCCCCCTGGCCACCGTGCTGCTCCAGAACGGTACCCTGCATGTGGGCGACAACATCATCGCCGGCATGGCAGCTGGCCGTGTCCGTGCACTGATTAATGACCGCGGCGAAAAGGTACAGTCCGCCGGCCCCGCCACCCCCGTGGAAATCATGGGCTTTGACGAAGTGCCCTGCGCCGGTGACGAAATGATTGCCGTGGGCGATGACAAGCTGTCCCGTCAGGTTGCTGACGAGCGCCGCGAGAAGATGCGTGCTTCCCGCGAGGCCACCATGGCCAAGATGACCATGGAGAACCTGTTCTCCTCCATCGAGGCCGGCAAGGTCACCACCCTGAACCTGATTATCAAGGCCGACGTACAGGGCTCTGTGGAAGCTGTGAAGCAGGCCATGGAGAAGCTGTCCAACGACGAGGTGAAGGTCCGCGTGCTGCATTCCGGCGCCGGTGCCATCACCAAGGACGATGTGAACCTGGCCTCCGCCTTCAATGCCATCATCATCGGCTTCAACATCCGTCCCGATGCATCCGCCCGTGATGCCGCCGCCAAGGAGAAGGTGGACATCCGTCTGTACACCATCATCTACAAGGCCATGGAGGACATGGAGAAGGCCATGAAGGGTCTGCTGGAGCCCGAGTACCGCGAGGTGCTGCTGGGCCACGCCGAGGTCCGCAACGTGTTCAAGATTACCGGTGCAGGCATCATCGCCGGCTGCTACGTGCAGGACGGCAAGGTGCAGCGCAACGCCGGTGTCCGTCTGCTGCGTGACAACGTGGTGGTCTTCGAGGGCAAGCTGTCCAGCCTGAAGCACCTGAAGGAAGACGTGAAGGAAATGAAGGAAGGCTTCGAATGCGGCATGAGCCTTGAGGGTCACAACGACATCAAGGAAGGCGATATCGTCGAGTGCTACATCATGGAAGAAATTCCGCGCTGATTTCCCTACACCCCATAAGCGACTGTGAACAAACCGGAGGCGGGGCATCCACATTGCCTCCCCTCCGGTTTTCCTGTTTTTCTGAACAGAAAGGAACAACCATGAGCAATTATCAGAGAATTGACCGCATCAGCGAAGAAGTCCGCCGGGAGGTTGACAAAATCATCCGGGACGAGCTGTCCGATCCCCGCATTGACGGCACCTGGTCCATCACCCGTGCCGATGTGACCCGCGACCTGCGCTACGCCAAGATTTATGTCTCCGTGCTGGAGGAGGACAAGCAGGCCGATTTCCTCAAGGCTCTGAAGTCCGCCGCCGGCTACATCCGCCGCAGCCTGGGCAAGAACATGATTATCCGCTATGCCCCCGAGCTGTCCTTTGTGATTGACCACAACATTGAGTACGGCGTACACATCGCCAAGGTGCTGGCCGATGCCCAGAAAACGGAGGCCGCCCATGATGATGAGCAAGCGTAATCTGACGGACATTGTTTCCGCCATTCACGCGGCAAAGACCATTGCGCTGGTCAGCCATGTGTCCCCCGACGGTGATACCCTTGGCTCTGCCCTTGCACTGCGGGGCGGATTGGAGCAGCTGGGCAAGACCGTCAGCCATTTCTGTCAGGACCCTGTGCCCCGCAATCTGATGATGCTCAAGGGTGCTGATTTGGTCCGCGTGCCGGAAAGTGCCGCCGGGGAAAGCTTTGACCTGCTGCTGTGCGTGGATGTATCTGACGAAAAGCGTATGGGCTCCTGCGTGATGCTCCGGCAGCAGGCGGCCGTCACCGCCCAGATTGATCACCACGGCACCAACCCCATGTACATGGAGCGCAATGTGGTGGATGCTGCCGCTTCCGCCACGGGCCTGATTGCCCATGAGCTGCTGCAGGCGCTGTCTGTGCAGCTGAACCGGGACATCGCCACCTGCCTGTATGTGGCCATCAGCACCGACACGGGCAACTTCAGCTACTCCAACACCACCGAGGAGGCCTTCAGCGTGGTCTCCGGGCTGATGGCGTACGGCCTGCCGCTAGCAGAGCTGACCCGCACCCTTTTCCGGGAGCGCACCAAGGCGGCTATGCTGCTGCTGCGCCGTGCCCTCAATTCCATGACATTTTATGCCGATGACCGGCTGGCCGTGATGACCCTGTCCCTCAAGGATTTTGAGGAATGCGGCGCTCTGCCGGAAAATGCCGATGCCATCGTGAACTTCGGCGTGGAGATTCAGGGCGTGGAAATGGCCCTGCTGGCCAAGGAAACCGCCGCCGGTCCCATCAAGATGAGCCTGCGCGCCATGGCCCCCCGCACCGTCAATGACATTGCCTCTGCCTTTGGCGGCGGCGGTCATGCCCAGGCCTCCGGCTGCTCTGTGGAAGGTACGCTTCAGCAGGCTGCGGAGCTTGTGGCACAGGCCATGGTCGAAGCATTAAACAAATAACAACAAGACAAGGAGCCTTATGAACGGATACCTGAACATCCTCAAGCCGCCGGGCATGACCTCTGCCGCGGTGGTGGCCGTGCTGCGCCGCCTGACGGGCGAAAAGCGCATCGGCCATGCCGGTACCCTGGATCCGGAGGCCGCAGGCGTGTTGCCGGTGATGATTGGCAAGGCCGCCCGGCTGTTTGATTACCTTGTTGACAAAGAAAAGACCTACGTGGCCGAGGTTGCCTTTGGTCAGGCCACGGATACGCAGGATGCCACCGGCACCGTTATTGCGGAGGGCGACAGCTACCCCGACATGGCGCAGGTGCGCGCTGCCGCGGAAAAGCTGACCGGCGATATCTGGCAAACGCCCAGCATGTTCTCCGCCATCAAGGTGGGGGGCAAGGCGCTGCATCAGCTGGCCCGCAAGGGTGAAACCGTGGAGGTGCCCAGGCGGCTGGTGCATGTGGAGTCCATTTCCGTTACGGAGGAGCTGCCCAACCACGGCTTCCTGATGACCGTCCACTGCGGCCGCGGCACCTACATCCGCTCCATCTGCCATGACATGGGCGAGCTGGTGGGCTGTCCTGCGCATATGCGCTTTCTGCTGCGGGCCCAGAGCGGTGCCTTTGATTTGGCCACCGCCATGACCGTGGAGGAGGTAACCGCACTGCAGGAGCAGGGCGTGCTGGCACAGCATCTGCTGAAGCCCGATTATCCCCTGCAGCACATCCCCCGGGCGGATTATCCCGCGAAATACCGCAAGCAGGTGAAAAACGGCGCAAAGCTCCCCTGTCTGAATGAGGAGATTCCGCAGGGCGGTGTGGTGCGCATTTATCTTGAAAATGAATTCTGGGGCATGGCTGCCCGGGAGGACGATATGCTCACCTGGCGCGCCCAGATTGCACCGGAAGGAGAAAGCGGCACATGAAAATTCTTCGCAATCCGACCCATACCGGCCCATGTGTGCTGGTGCTGGGCATGTTTGACGGTGTACACCGCGGTCATCAGGCACTGCTTTTGGAGGGCCTGCGGCTGAAGGAAAAGCTGGGCCTGCCCCTGCACGTGTGCACCTTTGAGCCCCATCCCCTGGCGGTCATCCGGCCCGAGCTAGCCCCGCCCATGCTGACCACCCTCCCCGAGCGGGCGCAGGTGATGGCCACCTTCGGCGTGGATGCCCTGTGCGTGACTACCTTCACCAAGCAGCGGGCCGATGAGACCCCCGAAGCCTTTATGCAGGACATGGCGGAGATTTATCAGCCCGCCGCGGTGGTCTGCGGCTACAATTTCACCTTCGGCCAGAAGGGTGCCGGCAACGGCGATACCCTGAAGGAAGGCGGCGCAAAATACGGCTGGGAGACGGTGGTTGTGCCGGAGTTTACATGGCATGGCCAGCAGGTGTGCTCCACCCGCATCCGCAGTTTGCTGCACGATGGTGATGTGACCACCGCCGCCAAGCTGCTGGGCCATTTCTACACCATGTCCGGCAAGGTGGTATCGGGCCGTCAGTTCGGCCACGAGCTGGGCTTCCCCACCGCCAACATCACCATCCCCAAGGGCAAGGTGATACCGGAAAACGGCGTGTATGTCACCATGCTGGAAACGAAAGACGGCATGCGCCGCTCGGTGACCAATGTGGGTCTGCATCCCACCCTGCCCGGCGGCGGCGTGACCATCGAGGCCCATGTGCTGGGTGATTGTCCCGATTTGTACGGCCAGCAGGCCCGTGTGTATTTCCTCAAGTTTGTCCGGGCCGAGCGGCAGTTTGAATCTGCCGAGCAGCTGCGGCAGCGGATTGAAGCCGACACCGTGGAGGCAAAGGCATATTTTGCCGAGCTGTACGGCGAGTAACAGGAGGCGCGAACCATGGAACTTGTTGCAATGAAGCAGGAAGCCGCACAGGTGCTGGAGACCTGCATCGCCGAGCTGTGTCAGGCGGGCAGCCTGCCCGAGGGCGGCGTGGTGGTGCTGGGCTGCTCCACCAGCGAGGTGGCCGGGGGCAGAATCGGCAAGGCCAGCGTACCGGAGCTGGGCGGCATCATTGCCGAAGCCATGCTGACTGCCTGCCGCAAGCACGGCCTCCATGCGGCCTTCCAGTGCTGTGAGCATCTCAATCGTGCCATCGTGCTGGAGCAGGATGTGCTGAGGGAACTGCGCCTGATGCAGGTGCGGGCTGTCCCCCAGCCCAAGGCCGGCGGCTCTGTGCCGGCAGCTGCGTGGCAGCTGATGGAAAAGCCCGCGCTGGCAATGCAGATTCAGGCCGATGCCGCCATTGACGTTGGTGACACGCTGGTGGGCATGCACATCCGTCCGGTGGCTGTTCCCCTTCGAGGCGAATACAAAAAGCTGGGCGAGGCCAATCTGGTTATGGCCTACAGCCGCCTGCCCTATATCGGCGGCGAACGGGCAAAATACGAATAAGAAAAAAGGCTGTGAAACGAAATTCACAGCCTTTTCTTATGCCCGTTATTTCTTTTTCCTGCGTTCGTGGTTTTTGCGGATGGTGTCCTCGTGTCCCATCTCGGAGGGGATGTAGTAGCGCTTGCCCTTAACCTCCGGGGGCATGTACTCCTGCTCCACCCAGTGGCCGGGGAAATCGTGGGGATACAGGTAGCCCTTTCCGGAGCCAATGCGGCCGGCACCGCTGTAGTGGGTATCCCGCAGGTACACAGGCACCGGGCCGAAGCCGCCCTTTTCCGCATCCGCCATGGCGGCATCAATGGCGCAGACCACGCTGTTGCTCTTGGGGCTTTCGCACACGGCAATGATGGCCTGAGCGATGGACAGCTTTGCCTCCGGCATGCCCACGGTCTCCAGCGCCTGTGCCGCGGCAGTGGCCTGCAGCATGGCAATGGGGTTGGCCAGCCCCACATCCTCGCTGGCATGGGCAATCACCCGGCGGACAATCAGCCGGGGGTCAACGCCTGCGTAGGTCAGCCGTGCGTACCAGGCCATGGCGGCATCGCTGTCGGAGCCGCGCAGGGACTTGCAGAAGGCGCTGAGCATGTCATAATACAGGCTTTCGTCACAGCGGAGCATGGGCTTCTGGATGCTCTCCTCCGCCACCGCCAAATCAATGTGGATGATGCCCTCGCTGTCGGCGGGGGTGGTCAGCACGGCCAGCTCCACCGCGCCCAGCGCCGTGCGGACATCGCCGTCGGCAATGCGGGCGATGTGACGCAGTGCATCCTCATCCGCCTGCACATTCAGTTCGCCGTAGCCCCGCTCTTTGTCGGTGATGGCCCGGCGCATGGCGGCGATGACATCCTCCTCCGTCAGGGGGAAGAACTGAAACACCCGGCACCGGCTGACAATGGCCGGGGTCATGGCAATCATGGGGTTTTCCGTGGTGGAGCCGATAAAGCGGATGATGCCCTTCTCAATGGCGGGCAGAATGCTGTCCGACTGGGCCTTGTTCCAGCGGTGGCATTCATCCAGCAGCAGATAGGTGGGCTGCCCGTACATGATGCGGCGTTCATCTGCCTTCTTCAGCACCTCCCGCACATCGCCAACGCCGCTGGTTACGGCGTTCAGCTGCACAAAGGCGGCCTTGGTGGCCCCGGCGATGACGGAAGCCAGCGTGGTCTTGCCGCAGCCCGGGGGGCCGAAAAAGATGGAGGAGGTCAGCCGGTCGGCCTCAATGGCCCGGCGCAGCAGCCGTCCTTCACCGATAATATGCTTTTGTCCGATGATTTCATCCAGGGTGCGGGGCCGCATGCGGTCGGCCAAGGGGGCCGCCGATGCCCTTGCCTGGGTAAACAAATCTTCCATACGCTCTCCGTTGCTTTGTCTGTGGGGCTAATCAGCTTCTCAGGCCGCGCCGTGTTTTGACACGGTATGCTCTGCGGGGGGAACGGCTGGCGCGGCGGTTGCGGGGCGCGGCAGGGGTGATTGCCACCCGGCAGGGCCGCGTACCGGAGAGCCATTTGGCGCACTGCAGTTCATCAAAGCCGTGTTCCACAATGTATTGGTATACGCCGTTGGGGTGGTCCGCATCGTTGCAGCAGGAATGGGCCGGCAGGTTCATCTGGTTGAAGGTGCCCATAAAGCCCTTGATGCCCAGCAGGGCAATCATTTCGTTTGCCCGTTTGGCAGCTGCGTTTACCCTGCGCATGGGGACCTTGTCGCCGAGGATGCTCTCGTAATCGTAGGCAAAGCGGCGGAAGGCAAAGCGCAGCAGCCGGTCATAGCCGGAATCGGCCAGATCCAGCGCCTTTTTGACCACGGGATTATCCTGCCAGCCGCCTACCTTCAATACCGCCTCCACATCCTCGATGCTGCGGCCCTCCAGCGCCCGGATAAAGCCCATAAAGCCAATCAGGAAGCTGCCGGTGGACTGCATGTCCTCAACCAGCGGGCGCACAAGGCTCCGCCGCCGGACGGATTCCTCATCCCACTGCCAGCCGTAGCAGGTGCGGCGCAGTGCTTCGTCGGATTTATAGCACAGCAGCAGGCCCAGATGCACCTGACTGCCCATCCGGGGCACCGTATCGTCAGAATTGACCACATGATAAATGGGGTAATCCGCCGGATGCTCCTCTGCAGAGGAAGCCATCACTGTGGGGGATGCAAAGCCGTAGCCCACCACATATTGCGGCAGGATGCCGTCACCTACAATCTTGCGGCGGCAGTAAATCTGGGTCAGCGCGCCGCCCTGACTGTGACCCGTCAGCCACAGCACAAAGGGGCTCCCGGGCTGACGCATGGACATGAGGATGTCCCGCAGGGACAGGCGCTTCAGCCCCAGCCGTTTGGCGGTTTCGGGGAAAAGGATGTCGTTTTCATCTGCCTCGAATTGCTGCACCAGCTTCAGAAAGCCCGTGTGGGTGCCCTCGGTCAGCTGCATGCGGAAGTTGGAAAACCAGTCATACAGCTGTGCGCCGGTGCCCATAAAGCCGATGGCAATCACCGTGCGGCCATCCGGTGCGGGATGGGCCATGATGATGGCCTTGCCTGTGTCGCCGTTGTTCTTGTGGTGCAGTGTCTCCAGCACCTGCCGGAAGGGGTTCTGCCGCTTGAGGAAGCTGAACAGGTAGTTGCTTTTCAGCTTTTCCCTGATGCTGCCGATAAAGTCATCGTGGGTGGGCTGGCTGCCAATCAGCTCGCCGTTGATGCGAAGCGTTACATCCTGCCAGCCGCTGTCTGTCCAGGGGGCAGTGTTCATCTCGTAGCAGTCGCCGGAAAGAATTACGGAAAGATGCATGGCGTCCCGGTCCAGCGGGGGACGCATGGTGCCGTCCGCGCCCATTTCCCATGGACGCACCAGAGAGGATACATCGCCTCTGTCGAGGACGGCCGGTTGAAATTTGTTCATGGTTATGCTCCGGTTGGAAATTGCTTGTTATTGCCCGTCATCGCCCTTTTTGTAGTCGGCGGATAAAATCATGCCGGCATCGCAGGTGACCTGTCCCTTGGGGCGCAGGGTGAGGAACGTTACCGTGTCACCGGCAACGGATGTCACCTGTACATTGGCCTGACGGATGGCGGCATCCTGCTGCCACATCAGGCGGATGGGCTTTTCCCGTTCAAGGGAGTATTGCAGAAAGCGCAGAATGGTGCTGTCCATGGCTCAGCCCTCCGGGACCTGCCACACCGTGGCCTCGTTGTTGGAGAAGATCACGGGGTACAGGGCGTTCAGTGCGTTCATATCAATCTCGTATTCACTGCGCTCATAGCTGCTGACATAGATATAATCCACGCCGTATTTTTGCAGGATGTGCGCACTGCCTGCGGGATCGGCATAGAAATCCGCCAGATCCAGCTTGCGCTCCGTGGTATTGAAGCCGTGCCAGTACAGCCACAAATCGGGACCGCAGACAATGCGGCGGCCCGCAATGGCATTGACCGGATTGAGGTGCTGGGTACCGGTGAGCACCATGGCATCCTCGGGCGTGTTGTCGCGGAAATACATGCCGGCGGCCACGCTGTCGCGGCTGAAGGCCTGATAATCGCTGACGCATTCACGGGCGATGGTAAGCCCGGCGGAAAGGAACATGACCACCGCCGCGGCAAAGGCCATGACCTTGCGGCCGCGAAGTCCCTGCAGCCTGTGCCACAGCACGGCGCAGTAGTTGGCCGCCACCATGGCGCAAATCAGCCATGCGAGATAGAACAGCTTGTTGTTGTCGTATTCGTTGGGCTGGAAGCGTACCAGCTCCGCCGCCAGAATGATGGCCAGCGCTCCGGCAAACATCCGCCGCTGACGGCTGTCGCGCTCAAACAGCGCCAGCACCAGCAGGATAAAGGGCAGGCCGATGTTTTTGATGTAGAACCACAGGTAGAAATCCCGCATGCCCTGCCCGTTGGGGTTGTTGACCCAGTTGAACTGGAGCCGCAGGAAGCTGTTGCCGCTGCCCTCTGCCCCGGCAGACTGGAAGGTCTGGGCAAAGGTATCCAGAATCAGCTGGGGTGCCGCCAGCACAACGGCGCACAGTGCATAGGGCAGATACCGCAAAAGCGTGTCCTTCCGGCCCTTTTCGGCAATCAGGTCATAAACCAGCATACCGGCGGAGCAAAGCCCCAGCGCCAGGAAGGTGTGGGTGTGCACCAGGGGCAGAAGACCCGCCCACACGCCCAGCATCAGCCGTGCCCGCAGACCGCCGAGGTGTTCCCGCTTGTGGGGGTCAAATGCCGTGTACAGCAGATAGAAGCAGGGAATGCCGACGCACCAGCCCCCAAGGAGCGTCCGCTGGGGAATCATCATGTCCACGATGACATTGCTCCAGCGCAGGTTGTTGGGGTCGGGCTGGTTGGTGGGCGTTTTGTAAAAGCCGGTGAGGATGGTGTTCAGGCGGCCCATCAGCACAGAGGAGCCGTCTGCCGCGCGGCCGGCGGCCTGATCGAAATCATACAGGAAGCCAAGCCCGCCGTTGAGGAAAAACAGCAGGGTGGCCAAAAGTGCCGCCTTTTTGCCGGTGGTCATTTCCCGGGCCAGCAGCATCACTCCGGCAAAGCACAGCAGCATCATCAGCGTGCCGGGCACACAGATGGCCAATTGCAGGCTCATGCCGAAAAGGTAGAAGGTGGAGGACAGGCTGTCCGTCAGGTAGGGATAGGACAGCTTATGCCCGGGGTAAAAGGAATATTCCGGAGGGAAGGTGCTGTTGACCATGCCGGTGATAAAGCTGGTGTGCATGGGCAGGTCGCCGTAGGTGCTCTGGCCCACGTGCCAGCTGCCGTCCGCCGCGATGCGGAAATTGTGGGTGTACTGCAGGAACGCCGACAGGAAGGTCAGCGGCAGCACCACTATCACCAGCAGCCTGAGCTGGGCCGTTTCCTTTTCATCCCAGGGGCGGACGGGACGCTTGTCCCTGCCCAGATAGCAAAGGAAGGTGACGAGCGCCAGCAGCCCCAGCGCGGCCATGTGGGCCGTCACAGAAAAGCGCAGCACATATGCGCACAGCGCCGGGAGCCACATCATCATCAGCAACCCTGCCGAGCAGCCCAGCCACAGCCGGTTCAGCACCGGATGGCGCGGCAAAAGCCAGCGGACCATCACAATGCCGCAGAAAAGATACACCGCCAGGTACAACAGCGAAACCATTTGTTCACCTCAAACTTACTTGTTCAGCCATGCCTTCAGCATCGTCAGGGCCGCATCCATATCCCGCATGTCAATCACTTCGCAGGCAGAATGGACATAGCGGCAGGGGATGGATACCGTGCATACGGGGATGCCGCCGCGGCTGGTCTGCATGCTGCCGGCATCGGTGCCGCCAAAGGCCAAAACCTCGCGCTGAACCTTCACGCCGGCCTGTTCGCCCGCTTCAATCAGCGCTTCCCGCAATGCAGGATGGGAAATGGACAGCTTGTCCATCACCTTCACGGCCACGCCCTCGCCCAGCTTGATGGCGGGCTGCGTCACCTCGGGTGTATCGCCCCAGGCGGTTACATCCAGCGCGATGCCGATGTCAGGCTCCTTGGCAAAGGAAGCCACCTTGGCGCCGCGGCAGCCCACCTCCTCCTGTACGGAGAACAGGGCCACGATGGTGTCCTTCGTTTCGCCCACGGTCTGCAGGAGCTTCACCAGCAGGGCCACGGCACAGCGGTCATCCATGGCGGGGCTGGCTACCCGATTCTGGCCCAGACGGAAGCAATCGTTGGCGTATACGGCCATGTCACCCAGACGGACCATGGTGCGGGCCTCGTCCTCATCCTGAGCGCCGATGTCGATGAACAGGTCGGTCATCTGGGCGGCGCCCTTCACCGGCTGGCATACCACCACGCCGTGAGAACCGTTTTCAAAGGATACATGGCGGGTGCGGGACATATCCACGGAAACGCCGCCTACGGGGGCCACCCGCAGGAAGCCGCCCTTTTCGTAGCCGGTCACCACAAAGCCGATGTGGTCCATGTGGGCGGAGAACATAATTTTTTTGCCGTTGGGGTCGGTGCCGGCCTTGGTGGCAATCAGGTTGCCCATGGCATCGGTCTCGATGGTATCCACAAAGGGCTCGATTTCCTTGCGGACGGTATTGGCCACCGCTGTCTCCATGCCGCTGGGGCCAAAGGGCTTGAGTACCTTTTCAAGAATATCAAACATAACAGAAGACTCCTTCGTTCATGTATGGTTCAGTCGGGCTGATTTATTTTCGGCTGTTACAGGGTTTTCAGCAGTGCCTTGGCCAGCAGGAACTGGCTGTCAATATCGCTCAGCTTGCACACGCTGGAGGGGCTGTGGATGTACCGGCAGGGCACGGACAGCACCACCGTGGGCACGGCTGCCCGGGTGCGCTGCATCACGCCGCCCTCGTTGCCGCCGGCCACGCCGCGCTTGATCTGATAGGGAATCTGCTGTGCATCACCGATTTCCACCGTTTTGCGGAACAGATCGCGGTTGGCAATGGAGGCGCGGTCCATAAAGCTGACGCACACGCCCTGCCCCGCGTTGCACACCTGTGCCGTGGCGGGAACATCACCCAGATCGTTGCAGGTGGTGCCCTCCAGGGCGATGCCGATATCCGGTGCGATGCCGAAGGCCGCAGCCTGACCGCCGCGGCAGCCCACCTCCTCCTGAGAGGTAAAGGCGGCGGCAATGGTGCAGGGGAAGTCTTCCTTCAGCAGGCGCAGGATGGTATAAATGCCCACCCGGTCATCCAGTGCCTTGGCGGATACAAAGCCGTCGCCGAAGAGCACATAATCCGTATCGAAGGCGATGTAGGTGCCCTTGGGGGCCTTGCTCTCGGCCTCCTCCTTGTCCTTGGCACCGATGTCCACATAAATATCGCTGTAATCCAGCACACGCTTGCGGTCTGCGGCAGACTGCAGGTGGATGGCCATGGCGCCGATCACGCCGGGAATCAGCTCATCCCCCACCAGCACCCGCTTGGAGATGACCACACGGGGGTCGATGCCGCCGCAGGGGGCGATGCGCAGGAATCCCTCCGATGTGCAGGAGGTAACGATAAAGCCCACCTCGTCCATATGGGCGGAGAGCATCACCCGCTTGCCGTTGGGGTCGGTGCCCTGCTTTTCAACAATGACATTGCCGGCGCGGTCGATTCTGGGGGAAAGGCCCATGTCCTTCAGCTCGGCCAGCAGTGCCCGGCGCAGTGCCTGCTCATGACCGCTGACGGCATGGATATCGGTCAGCTGCTTTAAATCCATAAATCTTCCTCCCATCCCTCATCCAGCTCGGAGATGAAATGCGCCATCAGCCGTCCGCCCTCGGTGAGCACCTTCAGGTCGATGGTTTCCACGCTGGTATGCATGTATTTTTCCGGCAGGCTCAGCAGCACGGAAGGCACACCCTCCCGGGCCGCGTTGATGTGGTCGGTATCCGTCCATGTTTCCCGCTCGCTGACGGTGTACTGCAGCTTCACATGGTGGTCCGCTGCGCATTTCTTCAGCCGCTCCAGCAGCTTCGGCTGGATGAACGGGCCGATGGTCACGCTCAGACAGTCCAGATCCACGGTGGTATCCGTGCGGCTGCCGGGGATGGTGGCATGGTCCACATCCAGGGCGATGGCAAGGTCGGGGTCAATGCGGAAGGCCGCGGTCATGGCGCCCCTGCTGCCCACCTCCTCGGTGGTGGTGCCCACAAACCATACGTCCGCATCGTGATGCAGCTTCTGCAGCCGCTCGGCCGCCAACAGCAGCATGGTCACGCAGGCACGGTCATCCTGCGTTTTGCAGGCAAACTGGTCATTGAGCATGGCAACAGGCTTGCAGTTAAAGGTGATGGGGTCGCCGATGCGCACCAGCTCCCGCACCTTTTCTGCCGGCAGGCCCACATCCACATACAGGGCATCCTTATCGTAGTTGTGCTTGCGGTCCTCTTCGCTCAGCAGATGGGGCGGCAGTGCGCCCACGGTGCCGAACAGCTTTTCCCGGCCATGGACCCACACCCGGCTGGCCGGCAGAATGCGGGGATCCACACCGCCCACATTGCCCATGCGGATGCAGCCGTCATCCTCGATGCCGATGACCATCATGCAGATTTCGTCCATATGGGCCGCCAGCATAATGCGGGGGCCGCTGCCCTTGATATGGGCCACCACATTGAACAAATCATCCACATAAACCTCGTCCACAAAGGGACGGAATGCATCGGCGAAATACTCCGCTACCTGCATTTCCTGCCCGCTGGGCCCCAGACAAGCCGTGGCCTCGGTCAGGATCTTTTTCACATCCATTCTATGTCCTCCTTTAAGAGAATCGTCCTTGTAAAAGCAGCAGCCCCATGGGGCATACCGGTAGGTTTGATTATACCACAGGCGGCTTTTTTTCTCAATATTTGCGGCATTGCTTCTGCGTTCAGGTTGGTTTATAATAAATACAAATTGAAGTTCTTAAAAGATACAGGGAAAGGGTGTTTGCTTGATGCGCGAGAATGAAATTGATATGGAATTGCTGGCTGCACAGCAATAGTCTGAAGATACTGATGAAAGATATGAGTATCAAGAGGTTATGGCAAGAATCCGGAGCATGCTGAAGCAACTGCAGCAGAGCAAGGAATCTTGATAAGCTGTTGTTACAATAAACGATTGTGAATAAAAAATGGAGCTGTGAAACATGATTGTTCACAGCCCCACAAAGGACCTCATCCGTCACGCCGCAAGCGGCGCGCCACCTTCCCCAACGGGGGAAGGCTTTTATTTTGTTTGCTAATCTTGCCTTCCCCTCTGGGGCAATGCCGTCAACTTAAGCACCTCAGCCCCTCTGGTTAAG
>JAUNDF010000056.1 GCA_030526225.1 Clostridia bacterium | reverse complement strand
CAGCTGCAGCAGGTGGCCAGGGATACGGGCCTTGACATTACCCTGTACCCCGGCTGTGAAATCTACTGCGTGTACGAAGAGCCCAATGAGGTGCTTCAGGGCGTGCTGGATGGCCGCTATGCGCCCCTGGGCAATTCCGGCTATGTGCTGCTGGAGTTCAACCCCGGCGACAGCAGCCGTGATATTGTGGAATTTATTCAGGAATACATCCGTCTGGCCCGCGAACTGAACGTAAAGCCCCAGCGCGTGCTGCTGGCTCATGCCGAGCGCTATGACGACCTGTGTGCCGATACCGCCGCACTGGACCGTCTGCGGGTGATGGGTGTGCTGATTCAGATCAACGCCTACAACCTGATGGAGGAACAGAACGAGCAGCGCAAGGAGAACGCCCGCCGTCTGCTGAAGGAAGGCCGCGTGTTCTGCATCGGCTCCGATGCCCACCGCACCTATCACCGCGAACCCAACATGGAAAGCGGCATCCGCTATATTTTTGAAACCTGTGATGAGGAAACCGCTCAGGCCATCTGCTATGACAACGGCAAGCAGCTGCTGCTGGGTCAGCTGGGTTAACGCAGTCTTCAGACAAAACAAAACAGCCCCCGGACATCCCGCAAGAGGGAAGTCCGGGGGCTTTGTGCATTAACGGCGGCGGGTCATGTAGTCGCGGTCCAGCTCCTCGCGCCAGCTGTCATCCAGCTGCTTGTCGGCGGCACGGGGGGCGCAGAATTCGCCCACCGCACGGGCAACGGCCCGGTACATCACCCGGGTGCCCTCGCCATCGGCATTGTAATTCACGGCGCGGCGGCTGTCGATGCCGTAGCGGGCGGCGGTCTGCACGGCATCAATGTTGGCGCCGATGAACAGGAACTCCCAGTCGTACTTCACCTTCTGCCGCTCAATCATGTGGCGGACGCGCTCCTGGGTGTAGTGATGGCTGGCGTTCTCCATGCCGTCGGTGGTGATGACAAACAGGGTGCGGGTGGGGACATCCTCCCTGCGGGCGTACTTGTGTACATTGCCGATGTGGTGGATGGCGCCGCCCAATGCATCCAGCAGGGCCGTGGTGCCGCGGACGGAATAATCAGCCCGGGTCATGGGCTTGATGTCCTTCAGCTCCACCCGGTCATGGAGCACCTGACAGCTGCTGTCAAAGAGCACGGTGGAGACATAGCACTCGCCGTCCTTCTGGCGCTGCTCATCAATCATGGCGTTAAAGCCGCCGATGGTGTCGCTTTCCAGCCCGGCCATGGAGCCGCTGCGGTCAAGAATAAATACCAGCTCGGTGAGATTGCGCTTGTTTTCCATACAAATGTCCTCCTTGTCGTCGGTGCGTATCAACCTTACGATTGGATGATAACACACTGCAGGCCCGTTCAGGTCGCTTGACGGGAGACATTTTCAGACAGCGTTATTCCCGGGGCAGCTCATCAAGCAGCTGCCGCAGCAGAGAAAAGGTTTCTTCAATGGGCAGGGCATAGCGGTCCATGAGCATCTCATGGAAATACTTTCTGTAATTGCCGCGCATGCTCTCGTTGGCGGTGGACAGCTAAAAGTTGGGGATATGCCGCGCATCCGGCTGATTGAAGAAGGACAGCCGCTTGTCGGTAAGGAGGATGGTGGTCTGGCTGAAAATCTCCTCCGAGGAGGATAGGTGAACCCTGAAGTTGGGATTCTTCTCCATGGCCTCCAGAATGGACTGCAGAATGATCCGCCGGTCGCGGATGGGCATCAGTGCGTCCACAAAAGATGTATAGGGGGTCAGTCCCTCCCGGGCCAGCCGTTCAAAGGTACGGCGGGAGGTCAGCTGGATGGTGGGCTGCTTTTTCTGCAGCAGATTGGCCCGCTTGAGATAGAACTGACTGCGCAGATTGATAATCTCGCTGTCCAGGGGATTCAGCATCAGGTGGCGGCACATGCTGCCAACCAGCACATCCGTGGGCAGCACGGACATAAACAGGTCTGAGGAAAGCAACAAAATCTCGCTGTTTTTCTCCTCTGCGGTCTTGCGCATAAACAGCTGGTTGATGTCCTTCACCATGTTCATATGGAGGATATCCACCACGTTGCTGCTGTCCGGTGCGGCATTGTTGATAATCTTGTAAAAGAAGTCAAACAGCGCGGAATCCCGGTCCAGGGGGCAGCAGTTGTATTCGCCGCCGTCCCGGGGGAGAATCAACCGCTGATACAGCTGACCGTTTTCCAGATACCGCACAAGCAGGAAATTGCTTGCCGGCATGCCCAGCCGGGAGGTTTGCAGCAGCAGCTTTGCGTGGTAGGCGCTGTTGGCAATCAGGGGCAGGGCATTGTCCAGATAGCAGTTCAGGTTCTGCTGCCGCTCAAGGGATACGAAGTGACGAATCTCCACCGAGCCCGTGGTTTCACGAAGCAATGCCTGAAAGGCGGCAAAAACCTCCGGCACCACGCAGTGCAGGCACAGCACTTCGCATCTGCTGGCGTTTTTCAGCGCGGCAAATGCCTGCACAATGGGCAGATTTTCATCCACCTGTGCCTGTTCGCCGAAAATGACATGGTCAAAGGTGGTGTAGTTTTCGTAGTAGGAGGTGCCGTACTTCAGCACATCAATGCCCAGATGCAGCCGGTAGCGCTCCTGTTCTGTTACCGGCAGGGTGCTTTCCAAAAGGGACAGGAATTCCTCACAGCTGGAGACCTTGCACCGGTCCAGCCGCAGCCGGGATACGGTGGTGGCGCTTTTGATGCCCAGCGCATCCGCCAGCCGGTGGCAGGAATAGCGGTGGTCATTCATCCAGCCGGTCAGCGCCTGACCGAAGGTGGGGTAGCGGTTGTCCGTCATATAACCTCGCTTATTCTGCCAGGGTGATGATGCCCCGGCCGGCATCCAGCTTGTAGCGGCAGCCCAGGGGCAGGGTCAGCTTTTCCTTCAGGTGGCCTGCCTGCAGTCCCTTGACCACCGGCACATGGACCTTGGCAAAGACATCGTCAAACACTTCGTTCAGCGTCAGCCCTGCTTCCGGGTGCTCGACGGTGATATCCGTAAAGCCGCCCAGAATGATGCCGGCGCATTCGTGCAGCTTGCCTGCGTGAAGCAGCTGGTGGAAGTACCGGTCCAGCACATAGGTATCCTCGCCGATGTCCTCAAGAAACAGCAGCTTGCCCTTGACATCCAGGTCATAGGGGGTGCCTACGGAGGACGTGACCAGCGTCAGGTTGCCGCCCACCAGCACACCCTCCGCCTGACCGGGGATGACGGTTTCAAGGCCGGTGCCGTCAGGGTTTTGCAGCACCTTGTCGGGGTTGCCGGTGATGGCATGCATCAGGCTGTCCAGACTGGCGCCGGTGAAGCTGTCGGTGGAGGGCATGGGGCCGTGAAAGGACACAATGCCCCGGTTCTGCAGCATGATGTGCAGGGTGGTGATGTCGCTGTAGC
The DNA here is from genome assembly GCA_030526225.1 of Clostridia bacterium. Lineage (GTDB taxonomy): Bacteria > Bacillota > Clostridia > Christensenellales > Aristaeellaceae > JAUNDF01. The sequence continues at coordinate 11,421 of JAUNDF010000056.1, read as the reverse complement.
CAATCAGGGGCTTGGGATGGGCGGCCACCATGTCCCAGTCAACGCCGTCTGCCATGCGGATGCAGCCGTAGCCGCCCCGGATGCACCAGACACCGTCCACGCTGTCATCGGCAAAGGCGCGGTTGAAGGCATCGGCCCGGACGCTGTCGGTGCCGGAAAGGTAGCCGTGCTTCTGCAGGCAGGAATCATCCACCTGCACCTGAAAGCCCAGACCGCGCAGCTTTTCGGCGCTGTCAGATACCACCTTGGCCGCATCATCGCTGCGGATAGTACCGGAAACGCCAATCATGCGGACGGTGCCGCCCTGTTTCAGCTTGGGGTAAATCATGGCGCTTCCTCCTTACAGGCAGAAGTGCAGGAACTTCAGCGCATCCATCCAGTCGGTGCAGTCAAAGGCCACACTGCGGCTGTCTGTCTGCACACAGCCCGGATACCATGCGGCGTTGCGGGCGTTGAAGTGCTGGCGGAAGCAGATTTCCACATGGAAGGAATCGGGCATGGGATACAGGCACCTGGCGGCATCCAGCGCCATGGCCTTTTCCGCACCGGCCTTGATGCGGCGGGTGGCCTCCATGGGCATGATGGATACGCTGCCGTTGCCCACGCCGTAGCTGACAGGCACGGTAACGGCATCCGGCACCTTGGTGCGGAACCAGTCGCACAGCATCTGGTCGCCGGTGACCATCAGAACAGGCACACCGAACATGGCGGCGGTGAGGCTGTTCATCATCAGCTCGCTCATCACCTCGCCGTTGACCTTTACATACACATTTTGTCCGTTCATGGTGTGGCTGAGGGGGTTGCCGTCCCAGCCGCAGGCGGAATGATAGCCGGTGAACATTACGCCGGTGAAGGACTCATCCACGCCGCTCATCATGGAGTAGGGGTCACGGCCCCAGCCGCGGAACAGCTGAATGTTGCTCACCTGGGGCAGCATGGCCGGTCGAATGTTGCGGGCGCTGTCGTGGGAATCGCGGACGAATACAAATGCATCGTCCTCGGCGGCCAGCACGCCCTCACAGGCGGCGGCCACTTCCTTGCTCATCTGCTCGGAGAAGGGGGCGTATTCATCCCCGTGGGCCTTTTCCGTTTCGTTCCAGTGGGCGATGCCGCAGGTGCCCTCAATATCGGCAGACAGAAAAATCTTCTTCATAAGCGCATCTCCTTTTATGCTTTCAGCAGTGCCAATACGGAAGCGCACTGCAATGCCACGCCGGGCAGCAGACAGTCCTCATCCACCATAAAGGTGTCGGTGTGCAGGGCCGTGCCGATGCCGGAGCCGATGTCGTAATACACGCCGGGGGTGTGGTCGAGGAAGTAGCAGAAGCTCTCCACGCCAAGGCTGGGGGCTTCCCGGAGTACCATGTTTTCCCGGCCCAGAAGCGTTTCGGCCTCCCGGTCGATGATTGAATAAAACGCGTCATCGTTATATACCGCGCCGTAGCTGGGGATGATATCCACCCTGGCGCTGCCGCCCATGGCGGAGGCGATGCCCTCGGCGGTGGATACGATTTCCGCTTGCAGCTTTTTCCTTGTATCGGCAGACATGGTGCGCAGGGTGCCGCGCATGACTACCTCGCCGCAGACGATGTTGTTGGCCTTGCCGCCGTTGATGGTGCCGATGGTTACCACCGCCGGGTCAAAGGGGGAGATGGTGCGGCTGACCAGCTGCTGCAGGGCGGATACAATCTGGGCCGACAGCACAATGGCATCAATGCCCTGCTCGGGGTACGCGCCGTGGCACTGGCTGCCCTTGACGGTAATCATCAGATCATCGCTGGAGCCGCTGACGAAGCCGGGCTTGGCGAAAAACACACCGGCCTTGTAGCGGGGGTTCACATGCTGCCCGATGACGCACTTGACATCGGGGTTTTCCATACAGCCCTGCTCCACCATCAGCTTGCCGCCGCCCACGGTTTCCTCCATGGGCTCAAAGAGAAACTTCACCGTGCCCTGCCACTTGTCCCTGTTTTCGCACAGCCATTTGCAGCAGCCATAGGCCAGTGCCATGTGGACATCGTGGCCGCAGGCATGCATCACGCCCTCGTTGGCCGATGCAAAGGACAGCCCCGCGGGCTCGCAGACGGGCAGTGCATCCATGTCGGCCCGGACGGCCACGCAGTCGCCCTCGCCGTTTTCAACCGTGGCCATGATGCCGTTGCAGTTCTTGAATTCATGCAGCTTGCAGCCCAGCGGGCGCAATGCCTCCAGCAGTGTTTCCCGGGTCTTTTCCTCGTGGCCGCTCAGCTCGGGATGCCGGTGCAGCTCCCGGCGCAGGGCTGTTACATGAGGCACCACATCCCGGAGCGCCTCCTGCCAATTGATGGTCATCAGTAATCACTCCTTCCGCCCACCAGCGCGTCATCCGCGGTGACGATTTTGCCGCCCTCATAATACACGCGCACGGGGCGGCGGCTGAGGATGGTGATGCATTCGTTGCGGTTTGTGCGGGCCATATCGGCGTAATCCATGTAGGGGATGCCGCCGCCGATCAGGTCCACGGTGTCACCGGCCTTCACATCGGGGATGTCTGTTACATCCACCATCATCTGGTCCATGCAGATAAGCCCCACCACCGGCGCCCGCTTGCCCCGGATGGAAACCCATCCCAATCCGTTGGACAGGTGGCGGGGGTAGCCGTCGCCATAGCCCATGCACAGGGTGGCGATGCGGGTGTCGCGGTCCAAAACATGGTCCTCGGTGTAGCCCACCATATCCCCCGCATGAGCTGTGTGCACACGGGAAACCGTGGTATGGAAGGTCAGCGTCTCGTAACAGGAGAAGGGCATGTGGTCTGAGCCGTAGGGGCGCACGCCGAAGAGGATGGCACCCACCCGCACCCGGCTGTGGTGCCACTGGGGATAGCGCACCAGTCCGATGGAATCGCACAGGTGCATTTCGGGGACGGACACACCGTGGCGAGCCAGCGCCTCGTGCATCCACACCAGTGCCTCGTGCTGCTTTTCGTCCCGCTCCTTTGTAATCAGGCCCAGATGACCGTATACGCCCTGCACCTGCAGATGCGGCAGCTGACGGAGCGCTTCTGCGATGGCGGCGGCGTTTTCCTCCGTGCAGTCAAAGCCAAGGCGGTGGAAGCCCGTGTCTAGCTTCAGGTGAATCACGGCGGTGATGCCGGCCTCAGCGGCGGCGCTGTCCATAGCCTGCAGGTCCGAAATGGAGCCGGCGGTCAGCGTCAGGCGGGAGGCCATGCACTGGGGCAGGATGTCCGGCTCGGTCAGGCCCATCACCAGAATTTCGCCCTCAATGCCATTCAGGCGCAGCTCGATGCCCTCTCTTGCACAGCTGACGGCAAAGCTGCGGCAGCCCTGCTTTTGCAGATGCTGGGCGATGCGCACCGCGCCGTGGCCGTAGGCGTTGCTCTTGACCACGCAGGTCACGGTGGCATCCGTCAGGCTGCAGGCGGTGCGATAATTGGCCGCCAATTTGTCCAGATCGATATCAATCCAGGTGCGGCGAAGAAACGGTTGATTCATGGTCGGTCGCTTCTTTCATATCATTTGTATGTTAGGCCTGTGCACCGGTGCGGCGCAGCAGCTCTGCTTCGTCAATCACTTCGATGCCCAGGGTTTGCGCTTTGGTCAGCTTGCTGCCGGCGGCTTCACCGGCCACCACAAAGGCTGTCTTTTTGCTGACGGAGGAGGCAGCGGTGCCGCCGTTTGCCCGGATGAGATCCTCCGCCTGCTTGCGGCTGAGGGTGGGCAGGGTGCCGGTGACCACGATGCTCATGCCGGAGAACACGCCCTCAGCCTTGCCCTGTGCGGTCTGCGGCGTGACCCCTGCAGCCAGCAGACGGTCAATCATCACCTTGTTTTCGGGGAAGGAGAAAAACTCCACCACGCTCTGGGCCACCACCTCGCCCACATCGGGGATGGCGGTCAGCTCCTGGGCGGAGGCGGCCTCCACCTTTTCCAGCGTGCCGAAGTGATTGGCAATGTCCCGGGCGGTTTTGCGGCCCACATTGGGGATACCCACCGCGAACAGGAAGGCATCCAGGGTGCAGTCCTTGCTCTTTTCCAGCGCGGCAAGGAGCTTGTCTGCCTTGCGGGCCTTGAAGCCCTCCAGCGTCAGCACCTGCTCCCGCGTCAGATGATACAGGTCAGCCGGGTCGCGGACCTCCATGCTGTCGTACAGCTGCTCCGCCGTTTTTTCAGAGAAGCCGTCGATGTCCATGGCATCCCGTCCGGCAAAATGGTCCAGCCGGGCCACCGCCTGCGGACGGCAGGAGGTGCGGTTGATGCAGAAAATGTGCGCGCCGCGCTCCACCAGCTTTTCGCCGCAGGCAGGGCAGTATTCCGGCCGGGTGATGGCTGTTTCGTCCTCGCCGGGCTCACCCACGCGGCCCATGATTTCGGGAATCACGTCATTGGAGCGGCGAATCCACACCGGTGCGCCGATGGCCACCTGCTTGCGCTGGATATCGCCCCAGTTGTTCAGCGTGGCCTTGCGCACGGTTACGCCGTAGAAATCCACCGCATCCAGATGGGCCAGCGGGGTCAGCTTGCCGGTGCGGCCCAGCTCCCAGGTGACATTCCGCAGGGTGGTCACGCTTTCCTCGGCCTTAAACTTGTAGGCCACGGCCCAGCGGGGGAATTTCTCCGTAAAGCCCATCTGCTCCCGCAGAGCAAAGTCGCCGATTTTAATCACCACGCCGTCAATCAGCCAGTCGAGGGAATCGCGCTGGGCGCCGATTTCCTCAATGCAGTCCTAAAGCTCCCTGCGGCTGTGGGGTGTGCCCAGATAGGGGCTGACCTGGAAGCCGTTGTCCTTCAGGAACTGCAGCATGCCGGGCTGGCTTGCGTAGGGCGGATTTTCAATGGTGCCCACCTGATAGAAAAACGCATCCAGCTTCCGCTGGGCGGTGATGGCCGGGTCCAGATTGCGCAAGGCACCGGCGGCGGCGTTTCGGGCGTTCTTCAGGGGCTCCCTGGCGGTCTGGTTGTACTTTTCCAGCGTGGACAGGCGCATGATGCACTCGCCCTGCACCTCCAAAAGGCCCTTGTAGGGGATGGTCAGGGGCACGGTGCGGATGGTCATGGCCTGGGGCAGGATGGCCTCGCCGGTTACGCCGTTGCCCCGGGTGGCGGCCTGAATCAGCCTGCCCTCGTTATAGGTCAGGTTAAGGGTCAGACCGTCGAATTTGTATTCCACATAATACTGCAGGTCGGTTTGCCCGGCCAGCTTTTCCGAGCGGGTAATCCACTCATCCAGCGCCTCGATGGACTGTACCTTGTCCATGGACCACAGCCGGGTGATGTGGGTGTGGGGCTCAAAGCCCTTGAGGATGGTGCCGCCCACCCGGCGGGAGGGGCTGTCATCCAGCACGGTGCCGGTCTCCTTTTCAAGGGCCAGCAGCTCGTCATACAGTTCATCCCACTGCTTGTCGGAGATGACAGGCTCGCCCAGCACATAGTAGGCGTAGGCGGTTTCGTTCAGCCGGTCCACCAGACCCCGCATGCGGGATAATGCTTCTTCTGCCATGGATTAGTCCTCCAGTTTCACAATGGGTGCGATGGCCAGGGCAAATTCCTTGACCCCGTAGGTCATAAACTCAATGCGGATGCGGGCGCTGCTGCCGCTGCCCTTGACCTCTACCACGCGGCCCTCGCCGAATTTGTTGTGCATCACCTTGTCCCCCTGATTGAACAGCGCCTGCATGGCACTGCCTGTCTCTCTTGCAGGGGAGGGGACAAAGCCCTTCTGCACACCGGGGATGTTCAGCCCCTGACCGCCAAGGGTCAGCTTCGGTCTGGGCGCGGCCTTCGGTGCACTGCCGGTGGAGCCGTACACGGGCTTGGGGGGCATGGCGGGTCTTTGGGGCGCCATGGGTGCATGGCCCATGGAAGCAGGACGGGGCGGCATGGGCCGCTGGGGTGCATAGCCGCCGGAGGTGCCGTAGGCGCTGCGGCCGGAGGAATATCCGCCGGCAAAGGGATCGCTTTCGTCCTCCAGCACACGGTCGGGCATTTCATCCAAAAAGCGGCTGGGGGCATTGAAGCTCATCTGGTTGAAGAGCATGCGGCGGCGGGCGCGGGTGATGAACAGCCGCTCCCGGGCGCGGGTGATGCCCACATAGGCCAGACGGCGCTCCTCCTCCACCTTTTCCTCATCCATCACCGAGCGGCTGGAGGGGAAGATGCCCTCCTCAAGGCCGGTGATGAACACATCCGGGAACTCCAGACCCTTGGCGGAGTGCAGTGTCATCAGCGTGACAAAGCCGTGGTTGTCATCGGCCCGGTCAAGGTCTGTGACCAGCGACACGTTCTCCAGATAATCCTCCAGGGTGGCGTTTTCGGTGTTCTTGGCAAACTCGCTGACGGCACCCATAAATTCCTGAATGTTCTCCACCCGGGCGCGGGCCTCGTCATTGTCTTCCTTCTGGTACTGGCTCATCAGCCCCGTCTGGTTGATGAGCGTCTCCACAAATTCCTCAAGGGGCATCATTTCCTTCATAGCCATGAGGGTGGACAGCAGCACCATGAATTCGGTGACATTCTTCCGCGGCCGTGCGGACAGAGACTCGGGCAAATCAGCCAACGCGGAGAACAGAGGCATATCATTGGCGGCGGCATGGGCGGCCAGCACCTCTACGGTGCTGTCGCCGATGGCGCGCTTGGGCACATTGATGATGCGCCGCAGGGAGACATCATCCGCGGGATTGACGATGATTCGCAGGTAGGCGATGATGTCCTTGACCTCCTTGCGGTCATAGAACTTCTGGCCGCCGAATACCTTGTAGGGGATGGCGGCGCGCATGAGCATTTCTTCCAGCACACGGGACTGGGCGTTGGTGCGGTAAAGGATGGCCATTTTGCCGTAGCCCTCACCCTGCCGGTTCAGCTGCACCATGCGGTTGGCCACCCATGCGGCTTCCTCCCGCTCGTCTGCAGCGGTATACAGGCGGATTTTTTCGCCCGCATCCTCCTCGGTCCACAGTGCCTTTTCCTTGCGGCCGGTGTTGTGGGCGATGACCTGATTGGCCGCATCAAGGATGTTGGCGGTGGAGCGGTAGTTCTGCTCCAGCTTGATGACCCTGGCGTCCGGGTAGTCCTTTTCAAAATCGAGGATGTTGCGGATGTCGGCGCCGCGCCAGCCGTAGATGGACTGGTCATCGTCACCCACCACGCACAGGTTGCGGCTGCGGTCGGTCAGCAGCTTGACCAGATGATACTGGGCCGGGTTGGTATCCTGATACTCGTCCACCATCACATAGCGGAACTTGTTGCGGTAGCTTTCCAGCACCGGGGGATGGTCGGCAAACAGCGTCAGGGTTTTGATGAGCAAATCGTCAAAATCAAGGGCGTTGTTGCTCTTCAGCTTGTGCTCGTATTCCACAAACACGGTGTGCATCTGCTGGCTGCGGAAATCCCGGGGGCTTTGCTGGAACCATTCATCCGCGCTGAGCAGCTTGTTTTTCGCATCGCCGATGACGGACTTGATGTCCCGGGGCTTCATCACGCTGTCATCGATGTTCAGCCGCTTCAGGACCTCCTTGAGCACCGCCATCTGATCGTCATCGTCATAAATCACGAAGGAGCGGGTGTAGCCCAGCTTCTCGATATCCCGGCGCAGGATTCTGGCACACACGGAGTGGAAGGTGGAAATCCACGCCTCTTCAGCTTCCTCCTCGCCCACCAGCTGGGCAATACGGGTCTTCATCTCCTTGGCGGCCTTGTTGGTAAAGGTCAGGCACAGGATGGTCCAGGCGGGCACGCCGTGGTCCATCAGGTTGGCCACCCGGTAGGTGAGGGCGCGGGTCTTGCCGCTGCCGGCACCGGCCAGAACCAGCACAGGTCCTTCAAGGGTATCGGCGGCCAGCCGCTGCTCGGGGTTCAGCATTGATAAATCCATATCTTACCTCGGTCTTCTTATTCTTTGTCGGGGGATTCGCCGGGGAGCAGACCATCCTTGGCCATGCGGTTCAGCACGCGGTTGTAGCCGTCGGCACCGTAGAGCAATGCGCGGTTAACGCGGCTGATGGTGGCAGAGGATGCGCCTGTTTTGCGCACGATGTCCTGATAGGTCTCCTTCTGGCGCAGCATCACCGCCACATCAAAGCGCTGGGCGATGCTCTTCAGCTCCGCAATGGTGCACAGGTCCTCGAAGAAGCGATACGCATCCTCCAGGGATTCCATGTGCAGCATGGCCTGCATCAGCATGTCGGTCTGCTCATTGCGGATGGTCGGGGTGTATGATGAACCTTCAAAGGCAGTACGGTTTTCCGTTTTCATAGGCGGGGTCTCCTTTCCTTTGCCATCGCCAAAGCCACCTTGGATACTTTAGCGATTTAAAGAAAATACATAGCGAAATCAGTATACCATACTTTCCTGCAAAAGGGAATGGAACAGGCAGGGAAATTCGCCGCTTTTCGGCATATCTGCCCGATTTTGCCCCGAAGCTTGACGGAACAGGGCACCTCCGTTATACTGTAAACAGACATCGGTCTGTTTGAGGAGTGTTTTTGATGCGGAAGGGCGAAGAGAAAAAGCAGGAGATTCTGGCGGCCGCCGAGCGGCTTTTTTGCGTGAAGGGCTACCGGGAAACCAGCGTGCAGGATATCCTTGATGCGCTGAAGACCAGCAAGGGCAGCTTTTATCACCATTTCGAGAGCAAGGATATGGTGCTGGAGACCATCTGCGCCCAGCGGGCCGAGCGGTCTGCCGCGGAAACCGCCGCACGGCTGGAAAAGAAGCTGGGCACGGTGGAGGGCATCAACACGGTGCTCAGCGGCATGATTCCCCTGCGCAAAACAGAGGTCAGCTTTATGGCTGTGCTTTTGCCCCAGCTGCAGACCCGTGAGGGCCGCACCCTCTGTGTGACCTACGAGGATGCACTGGTGGGCTGCTTTCTGCCGCTGATGGAAAAGGCGCTGGATGCGGCAACAAAGGAAAAGCAGATTTGCCTGCCTGTGGCCGGCGGCGTGGCGGAAATCATGCTGCGCATGGTCAACCATGCATGGATTACGGCCGCCAAGTCCCTTCTGCAGGATTTTGCCGACGGTGTCCAGCCCCGCATCGGTGCCTTGCTGGATGCCTCCGAAGGGGCAAGGGCCTGCATCGAGCGCCTGCTGTGCGCCCCCTTTGACTCCGTGCGCCTCATCAGCCTCAAGGACTGGGAGGATGCCGCAAGACTGCTGGCTGCCAGAATTTCGGTGGCGAAATAATGGTGACGAATTGCATATAAAAGCGCTCCGGTTCATCATCCTGTTTATGGATGACCAAGCCGGAGCGCTGTTTCGTTTCCTTCAATTACCGTCTTCTGCCCTCTCTGGACTGGGGGCGGCTTTGGGCGCGGCCCTGACCGGGACGCTCACGGCGGGCGGCATCATGCTTGCCGCGGGCAGGATTGCCGTGCCTTTCTGTCCGCTCCGGTCTGCCGGTGCGGCGGGGCTCTGCGGACTGTCTGCCGCGGGCGGGCTTGCCGGCATCGGGTCTGCCGTGACCGGGACGGATGGCAGGGCGGTCGTCATGCTCCGGGGGAACAAGGCACTTGGGGCCGTAGCCAATCAAATCCTCCCTGCCGCACAGGCGCAGCGCCTTGCGGACCAGCGGACGGTTCTGCGGCACACGGTACTGCATCAGCGCCCGCTGCATGGCCTTCTCCTGAGGACTGCGGGCCACAAACACCGGCTCCATGGTGCGGGGGTCAAGGCCGGTATAGAACATGGCGGTGCTCAGGGTGCCGGGGGTGGGGTAGAAATCCTGCACCTGATCGGGCTGGAAGCCGATATCCCGCAGATAGCAGGCCAGCTCCACGGCGGCATTCAGGTCGCTGCCGGGATGGCTGGACATGAGGTAGGGAATCAGGTACTGCTTTTTGCCCAGCTTTTCGTTGACGTTGGCATACCGCTGGCAGAAGGCATCGTACACATTTCGCCCCGGCTTGCCCATTTTGGCCAGTACCTTGGGGGATACATGCTCCGGGGCCACCTTCAGCTGGCCGGAGATGTGGTGCTCGCTCAGCTCCCGCAGGAAGCTGTGGTCCTTGTCGGCCATGATGTAATCATAGCGCAGGCCGCTGCGGATAAACACCTTTTTCACCTTGGGCAGGGCGCGCAGCTTACGGAGGATATCAATCAGCTCCCGGTGGCTGACATCCATGTTCTTGCAGGGCTCCGGGAACAGGCACTGTCTGTTTTTGCAGGCGCCGTGCTCCAGCTGATGCTTGCAGGCGGGCTGGCGGAAGTTGGCGGTGGGGCCGCCCACATCGTGGATGTAGCCCTTGAAATTGGGCAGGGTGGTCAGCAGCCTGCCTTCCTTCACAATGCTTTCCACACTGCGGGACTGGATGATGCGCCCCTGATGGAAGGTGATGGCGCAGAAGCTGCAGGAGCCGAAGCAGCCCCGGGTGGAGGCGATGGAGAACTCCACCTCCTGCAGGGCGGGGATGCCGCCGTCCTTGTCATACATGGGATGCCAGCGGCGGGTGTAGGGCAGCTCGTACACGGCATCCAGCTCCTCCCGCGTCAGGGGCAGGGAGGGCTGGTTCTGAATCAGGTACCGGTCCGTATCCTGCTGCTGGCACATGCGCTTGCCGCGGATGGGGTCCTGCTCGTCATACTGGATGACAAAGGCCTCCGCATACTTGCGGCGGCTGGTGGAGACCTCCTCGTGGGAGGGCAGCTGGATGCACTGGGGGTCCGGCGTTTTGGCCATGTAGCAGATGCCGCGGATATTGCGCAGCTCTGCGGGGTTCATGCCGTCAGCTACCCAGTTGGCGCACTCGATGATGGATTTTTCGCCCATGCCGTACATCAGCAGGGTGGCACCGCTGTCCACCAGCACGGAGCGGCGCACCTTGTCATCCCAGTAATCGTAGTGGGAGAAGCGCCGCAATGAGGCTTCCACGCCGCCGATGAGCACCGGCACATCCCGGTAAGCCTGCCGGATGCGGTTGCAGTACACCACGGTGGCCCGGTCGGGGCGCATGCCGCCCTTGCCGCCGGGGGCATAGGCATCGTCATGGCGGCGCTTTTTGGCCACGGTGTAGTGGTTGACCATGCTGTCGATGACACCGGCGGTCACCAGAAAGCCCAGCCGGGGGCGGCCGAAGCGGGTAAAATCGGTTGTATCCTGCCAGGAGGGCAGGCACAGCATGGCCACCCGATACCCTGCCTTTTCCAGAATGCGGCCGATGATGGCATGGCCGAAGGAGGGATGATCCACATACGCGTCGCCGCACACATACACGAAATCAGGGGCATCCCAGCCCCTGGCGCGGCACTCCTCCATGGTCACAGGCAGAAAGGTGTTGTTCATGGTGCTGTCCTCCGGAAAAAACTTGTTCATTTTATTGTAAAAGATGGATTTGGGGATGTCAAGCAAGAGTACATGACTCAAGCATGGCTGGTGTAGGTTTACAATTGATGTGAGACCGCAAGGTATACAAAAAAGCGATTGAGTC
>JAUNDF010000124.1 GCA_030526225.1 Clostridia bacterium | reverse complement strand
GATTGAAGGGGCGCTGGATCACATAGGTGCCGTCAATGATGTTTTCGGCGGTGCACTCCACACCCTCCACCGTCAGGACCTTGATGCCCTCCTGGCCTTCCACGGCAGCGAAGGAGGCATAGCCGATGGCGTTTTCGCTGCTCTTCACGGCTGCGATGACAGCGCCGGTGGAGGTCAGCTCCTGCTTCAGGACGCACTTGTCGGCGGTCTTGGTGATGGACTCGAAGCCGTCACGGGTGCCGGAACCGGCTTCCCGGCCGATGCAGGCGATCTCGCCCTTGCCGCCGAAGTCAGCCCAGTCGGTGATTTCACCGGTGAAGATGGCGGCGATCTGCTCGACAGTCAGGTCATCCACGGGGCAGTTTTCGTTGACGATGATGGCGATGCCGTCCAGAGCCACGGTGGTGGCAATGAGGCCCTTCTCCACCTCGGCATCCTTCAGTGCCCGGGAGGCCAGGCCGATGTCGGCGGTGCCGTTGGCGGCGGCTTCGATGCCGGTGCCGGAGCCGGTGGCGTCATAGGTGATGGTCACATCGCCGTTGTCTTCCATGAACTGCTCGCTGAGAATGCCGATGACCTTCTCCATGGAGGTGGAGCCATTGGTGGAAACGGTGCCGCTCAGGCCCTTGGCGCAGGCGGACATGGGCAGCACTGCCACAGCCATGACGACTGCCAGCGCAATTGCAATGATCTTTTTCATAATTACTATCTCCTTTATTCGCGACTCTTTCAGCCCAAGGCTAATCCCTTGGCTGTGATTACAGCTTACCACCCGGCTGTAAAATCCACTATCGCGGCAAGGTAAAGATCCTGTAAAATTTGGAATGTGCTTTCAAAATCGGAGTATAAAAGAGTGAAAAGTGGAGATTGGAGAGTGAAGATAAAGAAGGATTTGCTTTCTCCCTCACTCTTCACTCTCCACTCTGACCGCAATGAGCATTTCGAAAAACAGCTGAAAAAGATCAGCCTGTTGGACATTTATGCCTCGGCTCCACCCGGCAGGGCGTATTTCCTGCGGAAGTTGTCATAGCGTTCTTCGTAGTCTTCCCGGTTGTTTTTCACCGCCCGCAGGGATTCATGCAGATGGAGGTTTCCTTCGTGCATGTCAGTGATGCAGCCGGCGATGTTGGAACAGTGGTCAGACACCCGCTCCAGGCAGGTCAGCAGATCCGACCAGACAAAGCCGGCCTCGATGCTGCACGCCTCCCGCTGCAGCCGCAGGATGTGGGCGGTGCGCAGGGACTCCTTCAGCTCGTCGATGACCTGCTCCAGAGGCTCCACCATTCCGGCAGCCCGGTAATCATCCTTCAGGAAGGCTTCCAGCGCCAGATCCATGATCTCCTCCACGGCATCGGCCAGCACATTCAGCTCCGCCCTGGCTTCCGCAGACAGTGCCAGTTCCTTCCGGCTCAGTTCCTCTGCAGAGGCCACAATACCCACAGCGTGGTCGCCGATGCGCTCAAAATCGCCGATGACCTTCAGCAGCTTGGCAGCCTCGTTGCTGTCGTCCCGGCTGATCCGGCGGGTGCTGAGCTTCACCAGATAGGTACCCAAAATATCCTCATAGTGATCGGTCTTATCCTCCAGGCGGCGCACTTCGGCATCCAGCTCCGGCGTGTAAGCACCCAGGGCGGTGATGCTCTGCTTCATGGCGGCGACGGCACAGTTTGCCATATCCTCCGCCACCTCCTTGCACCGGGCCAGGGCCACGGGAGGCGTGGTCAGCAGACGCTCATCCAGCTCGCTGACCACCTCGGGCTTCTTGTCGTCGGGGACGATCCGGCAAACCAGCCGCTCCAGGAGATTCGACATAGGCAGCATCAGCACGGTGCAGAGCACATTGAACACGGAGTGGGCCACGGCGATGCCCAGCAGGCTGGCAGACTGATCCAGAAACGCCGGGGCAAAAATCACCTTGACCAGGCAGAACACCGTCAGCCACACCAGGGTGCCGATGACATTGAAGCTCAGGTGCACCATGGCGGCCCGCCTTGCATTTTTGTTGGCGCCGATGGAAGAGAGCATGGCGGTGACGCAGGTGCCGATGTTCTGGCCCATGATGATGGGGATGGCCGCGCCGAAGCTGACCTGTCCCGTCACCGCCAGGGCCTGCAGAATGCCCACGGATGCGGAGCTGGACTGGATGATGGCGGTGAGCACCGCCCCGGCCAGCACACCCAGCACGGGATTGCGGAACATCAGGAACAGATTTTGGAAGCCCGGCACATCCCGCAGGCCGGAAACCGCGCCGGACATGGTCTCCATGCCGAACATCA
>JAUNDF010000123.1 GCA_030526225.1 Clostridia bacterium | reverse complement strand
AACCACTGACAACTGAATATTTTATTTGAGACCGGCACGCTGGTGCCGATGATTGTATCAGGGCGCTGCCGCGCAGCGTCTTCGGCCTCCGAGAAGCCCTATAGATGAAGGGTTCAAGGCCATAACCAAAAACCAATGGCATCCAATGTCATAAAATGGCATGCCATGACATAGAATGTCATACCGCTTATCAACTATATTTGCATTGCATGCATGCGAACAAGATTCATTGAAAGAAGGATTTTATGACGCTGTTTGAAACTGTCAAAGCCGCTGTCAGCGTTCCAAAGGCGGCTGAGTATTGCGGCCTGACCATCCATAGAGGCGATGTGTGCTGCTGTCCGTTTCACAGCGAGCGCACGCCCAGCTTCAAGCTGTACCTCGACCATTACTACTGCTTCGGCTGTCATGAGCACGGCGATGCCATCAACCTTGTGGCCAAGCTGAAAAACCTGTCCCCGAAAGATGCCGCCCTGCTTTTGGCTGATGCCTTCAGCGTTCCGGTGGATGTATCTCCGGCAAAGAAACGCAAGCCTGTCACACCCCGGATGCCCTTCAAGCCTAAGACAGAAGACCTGTCCGCACAACTGGCGGCGATTAGTCAGCAGGCCAGTGAAAAGAGCCGGGAGGACTGGCTGAATCACGCCATGGAGGTGCTGACGGGCTACACGCGGCTCCTCCATATTGTGCAAGCGGAATGCGCTCCCACGGACGAAACCGAGGACTTTCACCCACTGTTTGCAGAGGCCGTAAAGCAGGAGGAGTATGTCTGGCACCTGATGGAGCTGCTGGACAATCCCATTGAACGGCCGTATTTCTATGAATTATTTCACGAGGAGATTGAAGATTATGAACGAGCAATTGATCAAAACCGACTGGTCCCCGCCCATGCCGGATGACCTGATGGCGCAGGCATACAGCGTCATCCTTGCACAGATGGAGTTCGCCAAAAGCGGCGAAATCCGCAACACCCTGACCAACTTTACCACCGCGCTGAAGTTCGACCCCATCTTCGGCGGCAACATTCGCCGCAACCTGTTCAAGGAGCGCAACGCCATCACCTGCCCTGTATGGTGGGAACGGCAGGGGGATATCATCACGGATATCGATGTGTCTTTCCTTCGCCTGTATTTGGAGCAAAACTACGGATTGCGCTCCGAAAAGCTGATTTACACAGCATTGGATGTGGTGGCTACCGATCAGGCGTTTCATCCCGTGCGGGATAAGCTGAACAGCCTCGTGTGGGACGGCAAGCCCCGCATCCGTGAAGCACTGCACCACTTCCTTGGAGCGGATATCAATGACATCAACGAGAAATACCTTCGTACCTTTATGCTGGGTGCCGTGGAGCGAGTGTTCTATCCGGGGTGCAAGTTTGAGCTGATGCTCGTCCTCGTGGGTGGTCAGGGTGCGGGCAAGACCACCTTCATCCGATATCTGGCCATGGAGCCGGAATGGTTTACGGACGAAATCAGCAAATTGGACGACAAGGAGATGTTCCATCGGCTGAACGGCCACTGGATCTGCGAGATGAGCGAAATGGTGGCCACGGCCAACGCCAAGAGCATCGAGGAAATCAAGTCGTTTCTGTCACGCGACAAGGACTTCCTGCGCATCGCCTATGATCACTATGGCGGCGATCATCCTCGTCAGAGCGTGTTTGCAGGCACAACGAATCGCATGGATTTCCTGCCTCTTGACCGCAGCGGCAACCGTCGGTTCCTGCCTGTATCGGTGGATGCGTCCAAGGCCGATTGCCACATCCTCGATAACCCCGCCGAATCCAAGGAATACTTCGAGCAGATGTGGGCGGAGATCATGGTGGAATTCAACTCCGGTGAATACAGCACGCACCTGTCCAAAGAGGATGAAGTCAGGCTGCTGGAAGCACAAAAGGACTACGCCCAGGAGGATACCATGGCAGGCCGCATCTACGCATGGTTTGAGAATTGCGAGTATGACAAGGTCTGTGCACTGCAGGTGTTCAAGGAGGGACTGGATCGCCGCTTCGACGAGCCGAAGACCTACGAGATCCGGGAAATCTGCGAGATTGTGAATGCCGGCATCGAGCACGGTGACATTGTCGGCTGGGTCAGGCACAAGAACGCCCGGTACTATCCCAAGTATGGCCGCCAGCGCGGCTGGGAGAAGGTGCCGGAGCCGGTAGTGCCGGAGCCCGTCCAAATGGATTTTAAGGGTGATATCGCCAAGGGCTTTACGCCTGTGGACGATGAGGACATTCCCTTTTGACACAGTGTGTCAGCGGGTGTGTCAGGCAGTGT
>JAUNDF010000055.1:14735-15080 GCA_030526225.1 Clostridia bacterium | reverse complement strand
CATAAGCCCGGTGGTTGGTCATAAATGCTTCCCATGCGGAGGCCGTATCAGCCAGCAGCTGCTGATGCGCCGCATCGCCGGAGCGGTCAAGGAAGTCCATATGGAACTTGCTGTCCATCAGGAACTGATGCTCGTGCTGCCCGTGGACATCCATCAGGCAGGCGGCCACCTCCTTCAGAAAGCTGACAGGCATGCTCATGCCGCACACGCGGCACAGGTTTCTGCCCGACTGGGTGATTTCCCGGTACAGCGTTACCGAGCAGCCATCCCATTCCAGTTCCTTTTCACGGAACAATGCTTCGATTTTTTCATTGCCGGGCACCTCGAAGATGGCTTCCACCCCTG
>JAUNDF010000055.1:0-14663 GCA_030526225.1 Clostridia bacterium | reverse complement strand
CGGTGCCGGTGCGGATGAGGTCGCGGTCGGCTCTTCCGCCGAGGACAAGGTTGACCGCATCCACCACAATGGATTTGCCGGCGCCGGTCTCACCTGTCAGTGCGTGCAGACCCTGATGAAAATCAACTGCAGCATCTTCAATCAGGGCAAGGTTCTGCACCCGCAGCGAAACGATCATCCGCGACACTCCTTCAATTTGTTTGCGTTCTTCAGCGCATCATCTGCTTGATCTGGTCCACAATCAGGGATACATCGGCGCCCTCGCGGATGACCAGCAGGATGGTGTTGTCACCGGCCAGAGTGCCGATGATGTCCGTCCAGTGCAGGCTGTCCAGCGCTTCGGCGGCCACATTGGCACTGCCGTTGAGGGTTTTGACCACCACCAGATTCCCGGAGGAACTCACGCTCAGCACCGATTCGCCCAGCATGCGCATAAACCGCTCGTTCAGCCCGTTGGAGGCCTTGTCTGCGGTTGCATACTTATAGGTACCCGCAGGGGTCAGCACCTTCAGCAGGCGCAGCTCCTTGATATCACGGGATACGGTGGCCTGGGTGACATGCATACCGCGTTCCTTCAGGGCATTGGCAAGATCTTCCTGTGTTTCAAGATCGTTTTTCTCAATAATGTCCAAAATGGCAACCTGACGGATGTTTTTCAATGATACAGCCTCCTCCTGTTTAATCAATCTTCATAAAGAAAGAACCTTCTGAGGAGATTATATCATATAATATTCATTCATTCAAGCATATTTATGCACTCATTTTGTTTTGCCGGCTTCCAGATGCGCCTTTTCCACCAGCTGATGAATGACCTCGGGGGTGCAGGGCTCTTCCTCATGCTTTCGCGGGGTAATCATGCCCAAAAATTCGATGTTGCCCTCCGGTCCCTTGATGGGGGAAAACTCCAGCGCCTGCACCTGCCAGCCGAAGGAAGGCACAAAGTCAACAATCTTCTGCAGGACCTCTTCATGCAGCTTTGCCTCGCGGACAACGCCCTTCTTGCCCACCTTATCGGGACCCACCTCGAACTGGGGCTTGATGAGGGTGTAGAACACGCCGTTCTCGCCCATAATCTGTGCCGCCACCGGCAGAATCAGGGTGATGGAGATGAAGGACACATCCATTACCGCAACCGTGGGATGCAGAGGGACCATATCGGGGGTGAGGTTGCGGGCGTTGGTGCGCTCCATCAGGGTAACGCGCTCATCGTTGCGCAGCTTCCAGTCGAACTGACCATAGCCCACATCGATGGCATACACGTGCTTGGCACCATTGCGCAGCAGCACATCGGTAAAGCCGCCGGTGGCCGCGCCGATATCCATGCAGATTTTGCCCGTGACATCCGCCCCGAAGGAGGTGATGGCCTTTTCCAGCTTCAATCCGCCGCGGCTGGCATAGGGATGTGCCGGACCGCGGAGAATCAGTTCGTCCTCCGCCTTCACCGGGTCGGAGGATTTCATCACCTTGCGCTCGCCGATATACACCTGACCGGCCATGATGCAGGCCTGAGCCTTCACCCGGCTTTCGCACAATCCACGCTCCACAAGGGCTACATCGGCACGTACTTTATCTGCCATTTTTCTCCTCCAAAACCGCCTTCAGGCGCATTGCAATCTGTCTGGGTGTCAGTCCCAGGTATTTGAGCAGCTGGTCGCGGCGGCCATGCTGCACATAGGTATCCGGAATGCCGAAGGACATCACCGGCCCCGGCAGCTCCTCACTGACGCAGAAGCTGCTGACCGCGCTGCCGAAGCCGCCGGAAAGCACATGCTCCTCCAGCGTGACCAGCGCACGGCCGGAAAGACGGCGAATCATATCTTCATCCATGGGCTTGACGGTGGAGCAGTTGATGACCGCCGCGTCAATGTTCATTTCAGCCAGCACAGCCCGGGCTTCCAGGGCGATTTTCACCATGGAGCCCACGGCCAGCAGGGCACAATCTCTGCCGTCCTCCAGCATTTCCCACCTGCCGAATTCAAAGCCGCCGCAGGGGTACTTGTCGGAAAGGTCCACGCTGTCGCGTCCGTAACGGATAGCCAGAGGCATGGTGTTGCCTGCCGTCCAGCGCATCATGTGCCGCAGCTCGTGGATATCCCTCGGGGCCAGCACATTCAGCCCGGGGATGGACAGCATTTCGGCAAAATCGTATACGCCGTGATGGGTGGCACCGTCCTGACCCACAAGACCTGCGCGGTCCAGCAGGAAGGTCACCCCCAGCCCCTGCATGCATACATCGTGAATCAGCTGATCGTAGCAGCGCTGGAAGAAGGAGGTATACACGGCAAAGTAGGGCTTCATGCCGCCGGCTGCCATACCGGCCGCCATGGTCACCGCATGCTCCTCGGCAATGCCCACATCCAGCATGCGGCCGGGGAATTTTTCTTCAAATATATTCAAGCCAGTACCGCCGGCCATGGCCGCTGTGATGGCAATGACCCGCTCATCCTTTTCGGCCAGTGTGCACAGCTCCTGGGCCATCACCTTGCCGAAGGAAGGCAGATTGGAGGTCTTGCGCACATCGCCCGTATCAATATAGAAGGGCGGCGTGCCGTGGAAGGCCTCGGGCTTCTGCTCGGCCTTGTCATAGCCGTAGCCCTTGCGGGTCAGCACGTGAATCACCGCAGGGCCGTCATAATCCTTGGCCAGCATCAGCGTTTTTTCCAGACTCCGCTGGTCGTGGCCGCTGATGGGACCGAAATACTGGAAGCCCAGCGCATCAAAGAAGCCCTCATCCACAAACAGGGACTTCACGCTCTTCTTGGCCCAGTGGATGACATTGTACATGGGCTTGCCCACCACAGGGATGCGGCTGAGCCGCGTCTTCACCCGCTTTTTGGTGCTGGTCCAGCCGTTGGATACGCGCAGGTCCGTCAAATGGCGGGACAGCGCGCCCACATTGGGGGCAATGGACATTTCATTATCATTGAGGATGACAATCAGCTTGGTTTTGGTGCTGCCGGCATCGTTCAGTGCCTCGTAGCACATGCCGCCGGTCAATGCACCGTCGCCCACCACCGCGATGACATGGTTATCCTGCTTCAGGAAGTCCCGCGCACGGGCCATGCCCAGTGCAGCGGAGATGGCCGTGGAGGAATGGCCGGTGTCGAACACATCGTATTCGCTTTCCGAGCGCTTGGGGAAGCCGGACAGACCGCCGAAGCCGCGCAGCGTATCAAAGGTGGCAAAGCGGCCGGTGAGCAGCTTGTGCACATAGCTTTGATGGCCCACATCGAATACGATTTTGTCCCTGGGCATGTCAAACACACGGTGCAGCGCAAGGGTCAGCTCCACCACGCCCAGATTGCTGGCCAGATGACCGCCCCGTTTGGATGTGGTGGAAATCAGCTTTTCCCTGATTTCGTGCGCCAGTTCATCCAGCTCGGGATAGGTCAGGTTTTTAATATCCCTGGGGGAATGAACATCCTCCAAATGCATTTGCGTCCTCTCCTTTTCAGGCACGGCTGCTGCGCGCATATGCGCAGACCGTGTTTACGCCTTGGCACCCTTGCAGCCTGCGCCGCCCTTGGCGCCCTTTGCGCCCTTGGCCCCCTTGCCGCCGCCAAGGTTCACGCTCTGCAGGATATCAGAGGTGAAGGCATAGCTGCGGGCATTGCGGTCCTCATGGGCCCTGATGGCGCAATCCACCATGCGGTCAATGAGCTTTGCATAGCTCATGCCGGCATTCTCCCACAGATAGAAGGACAGGCTGCCGGGGATGGTGTTGATTTCGGTAATATATACGCCGTTGGAGGCCTTGTCAAACATGTAGTCGATGCGGACAACGCCCTTGCAGTCCATCATGCGGAAGATGTCACATGAAAGCTGCTGAATCTTTTCCTTCAGGTCGTCCTCGATGGGTGCAGGCAGCAGCCGGGACAGGCTGGCCATGCCCTTGGTGCCGCTGTTTTCCAGATACTTTTTGCGGAAGTCGAGGAACTCGGCATCATCGCCCACGGCGGACACAGGCATCTCAATGGGCGATGCGGTGACATCCTCATCATAGCCCAGCACGGAGCAGTTCAGCTCCACCGGGCGGTCCAGGCCCTTTTCAATCAGCACACGGCGGTCATACTCAAAGGCCAGGGACAGGGAATCAGCCAGACCCTCCCGGTCATCCGCACGGCTGACGCCGATGGAGGAGCCCAGATTGGCGGGCTTGACGAACACCGGATAGCCCAGGGTTTCGCAGTCATCCATCACTGCATCGGGGTTCTGCTCCCACTGGGTGCGGGTGTGCCATACGCCGGGCAGCACCGGAAGACCCGCGCCCTTGAAGAATTGCTTCATCATAATTTTGTCCATGCCGATGGCACTGCCGGCCACACCCGTGGAGGTGTAGGGCAGGTTGGCCATTTCCAGCAGGCCCTGCAGGGTGCCGTCCTCGCCGTTGAGGCCGTGCATCACGATGACGCAGACCTCCAGCCGGGCTGCCAGCACCTGCTCGGGCTTGCCGAACAGACCGCTGCCGGGCTTGACCGCCAGCAGTGCGCCGGAGCCGGCAGACAAATCAAGGCTGACCTGCTGCACACCCTTTGCATCGGGATTGAAGGACACAAAGGTATCCACACGGCGCAGAGCCTCGCCGGTATACCAGTGGCCCAGTTCATCAATATAAACAGGAATGATATCGTACTTTTCGGTATCCACATTGTTCATCAGCTGTACGGCGCTGATAATGGCCACCTCGCGCTCACAGCTGCGGCTGCCGAAAATCACGCCCAGTTGAATCTTGCTCATGGTCTCTTCCTTTCCGATGCTGCCTTATTCCTGATAGTGGTCAGGCAGGTCGTTTTCAAACAGCACAGTGTCGCCCTTATGGCCGATTTGCCGCAGCAGGGCGGAGGCATCGTTCAGGCTGCGCACCACATGAATATTGCTTTCGTCAAAGCCGGCGGCCTTCAGGCCCTCCACAATGGGGGCGGTATGATTGGCGCCAACCAGAATGGCCACATCCACGCTGGCGGCCATCTTTTCGCCAAAGGAGCGGTTGAAATCAGCCTCTTCGGCACCAAGCTCCACCATGCCGGGGGTGATGATGATGCGGCGGGCGGGGAACTGGGCCAGCACCTTCAGAGCAGCCTCGGCACCCCGGGGGTTGCTGTTGAAGGCATCGTCGATGATGGTCATGCCGCCGGGATTGGGCAGCAGCTGCAGGCGATGCTCCACCGGCTGAATGCGGCCGATGCCGTTGCGCAGCTGGCGCAGGGTCAGCCCCAGCTTCAGGCAGACGGAAGCCGCCAGCAGAATGTTCTGGATATTGTGCTCGCCCAGCAGCTTCGTTTCGCACTGAATGCTGCCGGAGGGGGTGCAGAGCATAAAGCTGCTGCCGCGCTCGGACACGGTCACATTTTCTGCCCATACATCAGCATCGTCAGTTTTGTTCAGGGATACGATGTGCTTTTCCTTCTTTGTTTTGTCATACAGCTCGCGGCAGATTGCCCCGTCATCCGGGAAGAAGGAAACGCCGGTCCTGGGCAGGGCGGAAATCAGCTCATACTTGGTGTTCTTGATGCGCTCAACGGTTTTGAAGGTGTCAAGGTGCTGAGGACCCACGGAGGTAATCACGCCGAGGGTGGGATGCACCAGACGGCAAAGCTCCTTGATATCGCCCACATGGCGGGCACCCATTTCCGCCACAAACACCTGATGGGCGGGCATCAGCTTGGTGCGGATGACCTTGGTCACGCCCATGGGGGTGTTGAAGCTGGCGGGGGTAATCAGCGTCTGATACTTCTCGGCCAGCATGGTGCCCAGAATGTATTTGACGCTGGTTTTGCCGTAGCTGCCGGTGATACCGATTTTAATCAGGTCGGGATGCTTCTTCAGGATGCGCTGGGCATCGTGGAAGTACAGCTCGCTGATCAGCTTTTCCACCGGCCATGCCAAAAGGCCCGCCAGTGCCACCCAAACAGGCAGGAACAGGGGCATCAGGCTGATGACAATCAGCGCGGCGGTGCTTTCCTTCATCAGGGACAGCAGACCCAGCAGGCCCAGCACATACACCAGCAGGCTGACGAAATACAGCCGCTTGACGCGGGGGGTAAAGGCCAGAGGCTTCTTGGCCTTGCGGTCCATCATGGCGGTGCGGATACCCCAGCCGGCAATGCCGGGAACCAGCAGCCATGCAAGGCCGAAGAACCACTGCTCACGCCATGCGGACAGGGCAAAATACAGCCCCAGCAGCACCAGCGACAGAATCACGCCCGGCAGCAGCGCCCGAAGCAGGTTGCGCTTGAGCGTTCTGTAGTAGCCGGGGAACTGGTAGCTTTCCAGCTGAAAGAAATGCACGATGCTCCGGGCGGCAATCACCATGCCCAAAGCAGCGCCAACAGCAATCAACAGCATCATATAAAACGGCATCCGTGCCTCACGCTCCCATCAGGAATGTTTTTACGATTGTATTGAACCGGGGCAGCTGCTCCAGATAGGCGAAATGCGTTCCGCCCTCCAGCACCACAAGCCCCGCATCGGGAATCAGCTGTTCCATCTTTTGACCCATCCACAGGGGTGTTTCCGTATCCTTGTCGCCCCACAGCAGCAGTGTGGGCTGCTTGATATTAGGCAGGCAGTCGGTCAGGTCCTGACTGATGACCTTCACAAAGGTTTTGCGCATTTCCTCATCCAGTGCGTTGTAATCAGCCGAGCCGTACTTTTTCCGCGCGGAGGCTTCAATCTTTTCCGGGATGGCGCCGAACACCTTCATGTTTTTCATGGTTGCGGCAATGCCCTTAATCTTCTGGAACTGGGCGGAGCGCTTTTTGCCCTCTTCGGTCTGGGGCTTTTTGATGCCGGCCCCGCCGGTAAATACGATTTTCTCAAAGGACTCCGGATGCTCGTTTGCCATCACCAGCGTTACGCGGCAGCCGAAGGAATGAGCCACCACCGAGCAAGGGAGGAAATTCATCTGCTCCAGCAGCTGATACAGGCACTTTGCAAATTCCGGCACACCCCAGGGCTCCGGCGGACGGTCGCTGAGGCCGTGAGCGGGGAAATCCACCATCAGCACCTGCATATGGGGAGAAAGCGCATCGCTGACGGGCTTCATCAGGGATGTGGAGCAGCCCCAGCCGTGAAGCAGCACCACGCGCTTGCTCCCCTGCCCTGCCAATTCACAATGGACTCTGATGCCCATGACCGTCTGCTCCATGCATTTCTCTCCTTGTTGACATAATGATTCATCTTGTATTTTACTCCAATTCGGCAAAAAAATAAAGCCCCTTCCGAAAAAGGGGCCTGTATGGCCGTTGTCCGGTCTGCCTGCAATGCATCGCTGCACATTACTGCTGCTGATTCATCCGCCAGATGTACCGGCATTTGACAGAGCTGATTTCCCACTTGTCCTGAATGGTGACCGGCACACCCACAATGTTTTCCAGCGTACAGCCCAGCTTTTCGCAGGTTTTTCTGCTGGGGATGTTGTCCGGGTCGGCGGTGATGACCACACTGCCCTTGCCCTCGCGCACGATGAGGTCCTTCAGCAGGGCGCAGGCTCTGGCGGCATAGCCGTGACCGCGGTAGGGCGGATCCACATGGTAGCCGATGTGGCCGAAATAGTACACCGCCTCGCTCTCCCCCAGCCGGAGGTTGATGCGGCCTGCCTCCCGCTTTTTCCCGTGGGGGGTGATGACAAAATCGTAGTTGTCGCCAAAGCCCATTTCCTCCGGCGGCGGGAACAGGTCGATGGGGACCAGGTCAATCACGCCGTCTGTATAGGCCGGCTTGTTTCGTTTCCAAAATAACAGCATTACAATTCCTGTACGCGCACCTTATCCAGCAGCATGTCAAAGTCCTCACGGCGAACCAGCTGGGTGCCTTCCGTCAGCACACAGGCCGATGCCGCCGCCACGCCGTAGCGGAATGCGCGATCCATATCCTTTTCTTCTGTAATTCCCTTCAGGAAGCCGCCAATCATGCTGTCGCCGGCACCCACGGTGGAGCCGACCTTCAGCTTCAGTGCCGGGGCAAACAGGGTTTTCTTTTCCGATACCAAAATGGCACCGATGCGCCCCATGCTGACGGCCACATATTTCACGCCCTTGTCGATGAACTCCATGGCCGCATCGCGGATTTCCCGCATGGTGCGCAGCTCCCGGCCGATGGTCTGCTCCAGCTCGGTTTTGTTGGGCTTAATCAGGTAAGGCGCCGCCTGTGCGCCCAGAATCAGCTCCTGCCCCACTGCATCAAGGATGCAGCCGGCACCGCCCAGCTTTTCAATCAATGTCTTGTAGGTGCCAACCGGGCAGTTGGGCGGCAGAGAGCCGGTCAGAACCACCATCAGGCTTTCCCGGGAGGCTTCCTCCGCCAGGGCGCAGAACTCCGCAAAGCCCTTTTCCGTCATGGGCGCGCCGGGCTCGTTCAGCTCCGTGGCCACCTGTGTGGAGGTGCAGATAATCTTCGTATTGGTGCGCACCTCGCCGGGTATTCTGACAAAGCGGTGCTTCAGGCCCTCCCGGTGCATCATGGCATCGAGCATATCGCTGCCGGTTTCGCCCATGCAGCCGATGCATTGTACCTCGACCCCCAGCCGGGATGCCACCACGGCAACATTCAGCCCCTTGCCGCCCATATCCACGCGGCTGGACTGGATGCGGTTGACCTCGCCGATTTCAAGCTGCTCCAGCGTAACAGTTTTATCAAAGGATGGATTCAGGCAGATGGTTGTAATCATATGTTTCCCTCATTCCTACATAAAGCCCGAATATGAACATCGCTGTTCTTATCTGATATTTTACCATTTTTTTGCTGCAAGTTCAATTGCGCAGCAGAAAAGATACGAAAAATGGACAATCGCGGGCGTGAATGCCATCAAAAACGCATTTTTCGTCAATTAGCAATTTTCTTGCAGAAAAGGTATTGACAATCTGTCCCCCACCGGCTATAATAATACTCGTTGCGGATGACCGACGCAATGTGCAGAGTTGGCTGAGTGGTCGAAGGCGCACGACTGGAAATCGTGTTTAGGCTGAAACCTAACTAGGGTTCGAATCCCTAACTCTGCGCCACAAACCTTACCGGAAACGGTAAGGTTTTTTTGTATAGTTTTGTCAAAATTTCCTTCTTTTTTTGTACTTTTCAATTGTATCGTTTTTATGTATAATAACAGACAGGTTGCTGTCACCCATCGCTTCAGCTCCTGTTGAGAGAACCGGATCGGGTATGCAGCGTGTTCTATCACCATATTAATAAGGAAAGCGAAGGCTTTGTATGCAAATCAATTTCTTCCAAGCCCTTTTTGCCGATGAGTCGCCTTTTTTCCGTATGCCGGTTGAGCCCAACCCCGGTGACAGGGTTCAGCTGCTTTTCCGCGCAGCCAAAGGAACACTGCGCAACATTTATCTGGTCATCAGTGAAAAAGGCGAGCGGAAAAACATCCGCATGCAGCTGCATCACAGCGATGAGGTGTTTGATTTCTTTGCCGGTGATTTTATCTGCGGCACGGAAATGACCCATTATGTATTCCAGTTCTACCACGAGCGCAAAAAGTACATGTACAACAAGCTGGGCGCCATCCACATGGGCCATGGCTGCAAGGTGGAGTCTGATACCAGCTTCCGCTTTATGCCCGGCTTCCACGTGCCGGAATGGACCAAGGGCGCCATCCAGTACCAGATTTTCACCGACCGTTTCCGCAACGGCTGCAAGAAAAACGATGTCAACAACCACGAGTATTATTATGTCAACGGCCATTCCTGGCACATGACCTGGGATTCCCCCGTGGTGGACCCCGACATCCACAATTTCTACGGCGGCGATCTGCAGGGCGTGATGGAGAAGCTGGATTACCTCCAGTCCCTCGGCGTGGATGCGCTGTACTTCAACCCCATTTTCGTCTCCCCCTCCTCCCACAAATATGATACGCAGGATTACGATCACATCGATCCCCATCTGGCCATCATCGAAGAGGATGAACGCCACATGATGCAGGACTGGGAGAAGCACAACGGCTTTGCCACAGAGTACATCAAGCGCACCACCAGCCTGAAGAATCTGGAAGAAAGCGACAAGTATTTTGCCTCCCTGTGCGAGGAGCTGCACCGCCGGGGCATGAAGATTATTCTGGACGGCGTGTTCAACCACTGCGGCTCCTTCCACAAATGGATGGACCGCGAGGGCATCTATGTGGGTCAGGACAGCTATGACAAGGGTGCCTACCAAAGCCCGGACAGCAAATACCGCGAGTTCTTCAATTTCGACAAGCCCAACAAGGACGCTCCCTATGAGGGCTGGTGGAGCCTGCCCACACTGCCCAAGCTGAACTATGACCAATCCGAAACGCTGAAGGAGACCATTCTGTCCATTGCCGAGAAGTGGGCCAGGCCGCCCTATTCCATCGATGGCTGGCGGCTGGATGTAGCGGCTGATCTGGGCCACACCCCCGAAGTGAACCATGCCTTCTGGCAGGAGTTCCGCAGGCGGGTCAAGGCCGTCAATCCCAATCTGGTCATCATTGCCGAGCATTACGGCGATGCCTCCCCCTGGCTGCAGGGCGACCAGTGGGACACCGTGATGAACTACGATGCCTTCATGGACCCGGTCAGCTATTTCCTGACCGGCATGGAAAAGCACAGCGACTACACCAAGGATGACCTGTACCAGAACGGTGATGCGTTCTTCCGCAGCATGCGGGCCAACATGGCCAAGATGCAGGAGCCGTCCCTGATGTGCAGCATGAACCAGCTGTCCAACCATGACCATTCCCGCTTCCTCACCCGCACCAACCGCAAGGTGGGCCGTCTGGTATCCATGGGCTCCGAAGCCGCCGGTGAAGGCGTAAACCCCGCTGTCATGCGGGAGGCTGTGGCCATCCAGATGACATGGCCCGGTGCACCGACCCTGTACTACGCCGATGAAGCCGGTCAGGTGGGCTGGACCGATCCCGACAACCGCCGCACCTATCCCTGGGGGCATGAGAATCAGGAAATGCTGCAGGCACACCACGACCTGATTGCCATCCGCCGCACCTACAAGGTACTGAACACCGGTTCCCTGACGGAGCTGCTTTCCGGCGCCGGACTGATTGCCTATGGCCGCTTTGACCACAAGGACATGGCGGTGGTGGCCATCAACAACAGCGAGGCCGCCCGAACGGAGGTCATCCCTGTGTGGAACATGGGTGCCCGCAACGGGGATGTATTCGACATCAAGTTCTCCAGTGACGAAAACGGTCATTCCACCCTTGGCCGCGGCATTGCCGTAAAGGACGGCGGCCTGACGCTGGAAATGCCCGCCCACAGCGCATTCATCCTGATGAAGCTGTAATAGAAAACCGCGTATGCTGATTGCCGGCATACGCGGTTTTTTCTATATCTTTTATCATTGCAAAAAACAGCCATGGCCGAATCGCTCCGGTCATGGCTGTTTTGTTTGGTTTACTCGATGATGATGTCGTCACCGGACAGGTCCATGGTGTTTTCATCATCCATCATGTCGTCTTCCCCGTCGGGCTCTTCTTCAGCCTTGGGCTCGGCCCAGAAGGCGTACAGGATTGCATCGGGCCAGTTGGTGCGGGATGCGATGCTGTAGTTCTGCAGCCAGTCACTGCTGAAGTCAAAGTACACGTTGGAATACAGCGGGATGGTGGGCAGAATCTGGTTGTACCGCTCCTGGAAGGATACCCAGTTGGTGACAAAGCCAAGCAGGTCCAGAGGCTGGGTGCTGTGCATGGCGTAAGCGGACTGAACCAGCTGCTCGTCATACAGGCCGCTGGTGTTCATGGCGCTGTTGGCATCAGCCGTTTCGGAGAAGGTCATGTAGGGGTCGAAGGTGGATACGAAGTTGGTGCCCATGAAGGCCAGATCGTATTCACGGACGCCCTCGCTGCGGTAGTAGCTGTTCAGCTGCTGGGCAAAGGACATGGGATACACCACCAGCTCCGCACCGATAACGGCGAAGGATTCCTGCAGCATATCGCGCACCATCAGGGAAGCGCGGGAGTCATCCGTCAGCGCATACACGAAGGACAGGGGCATCAGCGTGCCGTCCTCCAGCTGCTTGTAGCGGATGCCGTTCTTGTATGCCTTGCCCTGGGCGTTGAGCACCCAGCCGTCATCCTCCAGCAGCTGTACGGCGCGCTCGAGGTCATAGTCATACGTGTCCAGATTGTCCAGGGTCAGCTCATCCCACTTTGCTTCCTCGGCTTCAGAGATGCCTTCGGGGCGAAGGGTGCCGCTGACCGCCATGGTCATCCACTGACCAAGGCCATAGTAGCCGTACACCGGCATACCGAAGCCCATGAGGTATTCATCCACAAAGCGATCGGTATCAAAGCTGCAGGCGATGGCCTGACGAACTGCCGGGAACTGCTGGGGGCCCTTTTCGCAGGATACAGCCAGATAGCCGTAGCCAAGGCGGGCGTAGTTGTAATTCTTTACATCGTCCATCTGGCGGCCGATGGCATCGAGAATCACGGTGCCGTCAACGCACTTGTTGAGCAGGTTGACTTCGCCGGAGGCCAGCCGGTCCACCATGGTGGCAGTGGGGGCATAGACCAAAGTGATTTCATCGATGTAGGGCTTTACGCCCTCGTAGTTGCCCTTGTAGAAATGGTTGATTTCAAACTCAACCGTGCCGGCATCGCTATCCCAAGAGAGGAACTTGTACGGGCCGCAGGACAGCGCGGGGCTGCTCATGTAGCCGGTTTCGGGGTCCATGACCGTCTTCTCCAGCAGCTCGGCGGTGAAGATGTTCTTGCCCTTCTTCTCGTTGGTGATGTAGGCGCCCTTGCCGTCATCAGCCACCTTGCAGCCGGGAGCAATCACGCTGATGGGGAAAGGCTCCACGGACAGGTAGCTGAGCTCGTAGAAGTACGGCAGGCACTCGGCCTTGATTTCCACAGAGAACTCGGTGGGGCTGATGAGCCGCACACCGGACAAGGTTTTGGCCTTGCCGGTGCTGTACTCATCCCAGCCGACGATGTGGTTGTACACGGAGATATCGCCGCCGAGCTGTGCCATCTCCTTGCTGGAGAACAGCAGCAGAGAGAACACATAATCAGCTGCGGTAATCTGTGTTTCACCATCGTTGTACACCAAATCATCCGCGATGGTGACGGTGTACAGGGTGTTATCCCCTGCGGCGGTCTTTTTCAGATCCTTGACCACCTGAGGGTCGGTGATGAATTCGGGCTGAATATCCCAGACGATGAGGTCGTAGCCGTGAATCATGCTGCGGACATCGATATCGCTGGTGTTGTTGCCCAGAAGACGGGTGAAGAAGTTGCCTTTTACTTTGTTGGGGTTACCTACGGTGACGTGCAGAATTTCGTCCTTGGCAGGACGGCCTTCCAGTGCAATTTCTGTGTCGGTGGGAATGTAGAATTCCTCATCGTCAGCATCCTCGGCCAGGGCATGCAGCGGAAGGGCTGCTGACATTGCCAGAAGCAATGCCAGCAGGATACTCAGGGTTCTCTTACCGTTCATGGTTTTTCCCTCCATTTCACTACATGCATTAGTCAATGCAATCGCCTTCGTTCATGTTCAGGCCGGCGCCCAGAGGCACATCATATTCATTGATGGTCACGGTCGTCTTCTTGAACACTTCGGGCTCGTGGCTGTTGGTGATGGTGATGACATTTTCCGTTGCGCTGTAGTGGACGGTGTAGCCTTCGGGTACGTTGATTTCACGCACAGAATAGACGTAAACCTCACCGCTGTCGGTAAATCTGGGCAGGTTGTCGAAGGTGGCGGTCCAGCCGTTGGCCTCGTTGAGCTTCACGTTGAAGAGCGTTTCGAACTGGTTGTAGATTTCAACCTCGATTTCGACGGGACGCTTGTGATCCTTGTCATCGCGGTCATTCCATGCCTTGCGCACGGTAATGGAGGTGCGATACTGGCGGATGGTGTTGGTGAAGTCAGCGCGGGCATTGGCGGTGGTGATGATGCCGGCGGAGCCGGTGGAGGAAACCTCAGCACCGAAGGAGCCGGTCTCGGTCACCACATAGGTGGTGCCTTCGAGGATATCGTAGATGGTGATGGATTCATCGTGGGCCAGCTTGACCGTGGCGTTGCCGCGGATGAATTCCAGGTCACCGTTGGTGGTGGGCAGGATGCCGCTGAAGGGCACGCCGTCCTTGACCAGGGTCACGCGGAAGACGTACTGGGTGGTGGGGATTTCCAGACCGCCCAGAGCCACAACCTTCTTGGTGATGGTCAGCTCGCCCACATTGCGGGTATTGGTTGCCGTTACGCGGCTGGTGCCGGTGGTAATGGTACCGTTGGCACCGGTCATTTCGGTGATGTAGCCTTCCTCAGTGTAGTCTGCCTCGGTGACGGAGTATTCCGTGCCTTCCAGAATATCACTGATGGTGATGCTGCTGTTGCCCGGGATGGAAACCTTGGCTTCAGCCACACCGTTGCCGCTGCCGACGAAGCGGATGTTGCCCATGGTGCTGGGATAGGTGCCGGCGGGATCAACATTGTCCCTGCGGGTGAGGCGGACAGTGAATTCAAACTCACGGTCTTCCTCGCCGCCGTTGCCGCCCAGTACCTTGCGGATGTTCAGCTTGCCGTAGTTGCGGATGTTGGTGAAGGTAGCCACAGCGTTGGCCGTGGTCATTTCACCGGTAACAACACCGCTGGCGGGATACACGGAGTAGCCCTCGCCGGAGTAATCAGCCTCACGCACACTGTAGGTGGTGCCGGCAGGAATATCCAGGATGCTCAGTT
>JAUNDF010000054.1:9355-15266 GCA_030526225.1 Clostridia bacterium | reverse complement strand
ACTCAATCGCTTTTTTGTATACCTTGCGGTCTCACATCAATTGTAAACCTACAAGGCTGATGCCGCTGCTTTGCAAAATGTGGTTGACAAACCGGACAAATGGTGATAAACTACATTTTGTCTTAGGGGCATGGTGTAACGGTAACACGTGGGTCTCCAAAACCTTTGTTGAGGGTTCGAATCCTTCTGCCCCTGCCAAAAGAGCTGATTCCGTTTGGAGTCAGCTTTTTTGTTATGCTGATTATATGCAAAAACCGGCAGAAGAGTGCCTTCTACCGGTTTAATACTATTTATTTCTTGCTCTCGTTGGCCAGCTTCTGCAGCTCTTCCATAAAGGTGCCAAGGTCGGTAAACTTGCGGTAGACCGATGCAAAGCGCACATACGCCACATCATCCACATGCTTCAGTTCTTCCATCACCATATCACCGATGTCCTGAGTGGAGATTTCACCGTCGGAGTGAGCATAAGCCTTCTGCTCGATGCGGGTGGTGATTTCGTTAATCTGCTGCATGGGAACGGGCAGCTTTTCGCAGGAATGGAGAATGCCGGTTCTGATTTTTTCTGTGTCAAACAGCTCGCGGCGGCCATCGCGCTTGATGACCATCAGCGGCGTCATTTCAATTTTTTCATAGGTGGTAAAGCGGCGGCCGCAGCCGATGCACTCTCTGCGCCGACGGATACTGTTGCCTTCATCGGCAGGGCGGGAATCAACAACCTTGCTCTCAATGCAGTTGCAGAACTGACAACGCATACACATTCCTCCAGTGAGTTTCATTCATTTTATTATAAAGAAGCAGGGCGAATCTGTAAAGAGCAAATCATCAAACAGGCTGCAGGGCAAAATGCCTTACAGGGCATCGAAGAAATCGCTGAACTGCTCCTGACTGCAGGGCTCCGGGGTCAGGAAGGTACAGGTGATGTGACCTGAATGGGTATAGCCTGCATCGGTTCCCTGGGGAGGGTTGTCATCGGTAAACTCGCTGGTGGGCCAGAAGAATACCTCACCCTGCGGGCTTTCATAGGAGATATAGTCATCCATATACACCTTGGTGGAGATGGGACAAATCACAGGCTCCTTCAGCTGATGTACCGGCACAGGCGGAAGATTGATGTTGCACACAGACAGGGGAGGCCGCTTGCCGTAGCCCACCAGATGCTCACCCACGCGGATAGCCCAGTCATCAAAAAACAGCTCTGTTTCAAGGGGCGTGCCGATTTCCATGGACAAGGCCATGGCCGGAATACCCATAAACGCGCCCTCACGAGCTGCGCCAACCGTGCCGGAGACATAGGTGGCAAGACCCGTATTATAGCCGAGATTCACGCCGCTGATAATCAGGTCCACCGGACTTGTGCACATGGCCTTTAAGCCCATTCTGGTGCAGTCTGCAGGCGTGCCGTAAACGGCCCATGCGCTGTCAGCGCCTTCGACATTGGCAGCTTTGATGCGCAGGGGATCATTGATGGAAAAGGAATGGGCCTTGGCACTTTGCTGGGCAGCAGGTGCGCAAACGGTCACCTTGTGTCCGCGAGCCGCGGCGGCACGGCACAGGCGGTGCAATGCCTCGCTGGCAATGCCGTCATCATTGACCAAAAGAATATGCATATCGTTCTCCTTGACTTGTTATTCTTCCACAACAGGGATGTCCTTCAGCACAGCATGGCCTGTCTTGATGAAATCCTCCGGCAAGCCCGAATCCGGATCGGTGGGGCGGGAGAAGACCAGCTTGCGCAGGACCTGTTCCTTTCCGGCTTCATCCTCAATGGGGTAGGGACGGTAATCGCCGTTGTTGTGCATCTTAAAGGGAATGGCAGTCAGCTCCACCGCATCCATGGTGCCGTCAGCATTGACGTTGAAAATCACCTGAAAAACAGCGGTATCATCATCCTTCGGGCGGGCATTTGCGCCGAAGGTGAAATTGGAGGTGCTGTACAAAATCACCTTGCCGTTGTAAATCTGAATTGGCTGCAGGGTATGGGAGCCGTGGCCGTACACCATGTCCACCCCGGCATCAATCAGCATGGGTGCGTATTTTGACTGGGAGGCGTTGATGCGCAGGCTTTCCTCCTTGCCCCAGTGACAGCTGGCAATGATGAAGGTGCAGCCCTCTTCCTTCAGGTGGGCGATGGCTTCTTCACAGCGCTTGAACTTGGCTTCGTTGTAGGGATAGGAAAAACCGAAAATGCCGATTTTTGCCCCTTTGATTTCGGTGATGAAATACTCGCTGTCACCAAAGGTACCGATGCCCAGCGCGTTCAGGGTGTTGATGGTGTCAATCCAGCCCTTTTCGCCGAAATTCTTGCTGTGGTTGTTGGCAACGCCACAGGCATCCACGTTGCCCAGCTTGAATACTTCGCCGAAGGAGGTGGGCGCGCCCAGCGTCATCAAGTTGCGGACCTTTTTATCGGGCTTGCGGTCCGTCAGGCAGCCCTCGCAGTTAGCCAGCGTCAGGTCATCCGCGGCAAACAAATCTGCCACAAGGCTGAAGGGATAATCAAGGCCGAGGGTCTTCATTTTTCCTGTAAATGTATAACCCATGCCGCGGTATTTCCACTGGTCACCCACTGTGCAGTCACCGACCAGCGAAATGGTCACGGTTTCACCCAGTGACACAGCAGCCGTACAAAGGGCGAGGATAAGAACGAATGCGGAGACAAATTTCTTCAAGGATGAATCAAGCCTTTCGGTATGAAATAACAGCATTTACTTTAACATATTCGGGGGATGGATACAAGTATCAACGGGCGGGAAATGGAATCGTCAGCTGATTCATCACTTTCCCTGCGTCATCGCCTACGGAGGCAATGTACATGGCATAAGGTACCTCAATTTCGCTCCATGCCGCACGGAGGCTGCCGTCGCGGTCAAGGGCATCAAAGCCGCTTAAATCACCGGAAAAGTACATGCGGGTGGCCTGTACGGCGTAATCCACCATCTGCTCTTCCTGCTCCTCGGGATAGAATCCATGAATAAAGCTGCGGGCCTGCCCGCCGAGACGGTCGAGCAGCAGTGCTTCGGTGTAGTCATCAAAGTGCAGCAGATTCTCATCGGAAAGGCCAAGCCTTGCTGCACGGGCGGCCACATCAAGCCGGTGGGTGCCATAGTTCAGCTGACCGTGATTGGCAGTGATGATGCCATATTCACATGGCCATACGGACAGGGCAGAGGTGGCAATTTCCGTAACACCCTGTCCCTGCTTGATGTGCTGCATATGCAGGTGTCCGCTCAAGGCCAGCGCAACATCGTATTTTGCAAACAGCTCCTTGATGGTGCGGTGCTGATAAATCAGATAGCCGGTATTGAAGATGGAGTGCTGCATGATGTTTTGATGAAAGGCCGCAATGACGGCAAAGCCGTTTGATTTGGCATACTGCAGCTGTGCTTCCATCCATGCAAGCGTTGTATCCGAAACCATGCATTCCGCGTTTTCCTTGTTTGTATCAATGGTCAGCAGCATGGTGGCATCATCCAGCATGGCGGCATAGCTGAGACTGTCGCTGTCACAGCTGATTGCCGCATCATAGCCGCAGCCATGATAGATGCTTCGGAATTCCTCTGATGATACAGATGGCACGGGAATGGCTTCGGTTTCCGTAAAGGACATCGCGTATTGGTTGTACAGGTCATGGTTCCCGGGCAGTACAAACACACGGATGCCCTGCCTGGTGAGGGCAGCAAGCTTTTCTGCAAGCGCCTTGTGGGTGGAGGCGGCACCACTGAAGGTCAAATCGCCGGTCAGCACCACCGCATCCGGATGCAGTGCCGATACCTCTTCCACAAAGGTATCAATGATTTCCTATGTATACAGGGCCGCTTTCCCGTCACCCTGTTTAAGCAGCTGTGCCAGATAAGGCGAATCGTTGGATAAATCAGGGGAAAGATAGTGCAGGTCGGTGGCATGTGCAAGGGTCAGCGCCCCTGCATGGCCGAGGCAAAAGGTCAGGAGCATCAGCGACCAAAATGCGGAAATTTTCTTCATTCGTTTATTCCTTTTTAATCCTTATCAAAACCGGAGCCGCCGATGAATTCCCGCAGGATGGAGGTGGGCGGTACCTCATCATACAAGCTGTGGCTGATTTCCGGGATGTAGTGCAGAATCTTCAGCAGCCTTCTTGCGGGCAGATACACATCACTGCTGTCGGGGATTGCCTGCAGGAGATCGTACGCAACCTTCTTCAGGAAGGGCAGCTCGTAATGCAGTGCGGTGTTGAACATGACATCCGCGTTTTCCTGATAGGGGAAAATCCATGTTTCCTCACCGGCGCGCACACTGGGCCACATGGCCAGCGTGGCGGCGGGCTGTGTGCCGCGGAACTGGTTGTCCCGCACGATGCGCCGCAGCAGCCTGACATCTGTGGTGCGGATACGGTTGTGATCGTCCAGATTCAGGCACGTGAGGGCGCTGACAAAAATTCTGTATTTGATGTCCTCGCCGATGCTCTCAGACAGCTGGGGATTCAGCCCGTGGATGCCTTCGATGATGATGGGCTGACCGGGTTCCAGAGTCAGCGGTGTGCCGTGTTCCTCACGCTTTCCCGTCTTGAAGTTAAACACAGGCAGCGCCACCGTCTGCCCTGCAAGCAAATCAAGCATCTGCTGCTGGAAGCAGGGGAGGTCCAATGTATGGATGCTCTCAAGGTCGATGGTTCCGTCCGGCTCAAGGGGGATTTTGTCCCGGTCAAGATAGTAATTGTCAAGGCTGATAATCACCGGATGGAAGCCCAGCACCCGCAGATGCACATCCAGCCGGTGAGCAAAGGTCGTTTTGCCGCTGGAGGAGGGGCCGGATACAAAGATGATGCGCTTTCCCTTTTGGGCAATGTCATGGGCAATGCTGCCGATGGCCTGATCGTGCAGTGCCTCGTTGACGCGGATGAACTGGCGGAACTTGCTGTCTCGATACAGCGCGGACAAATCAGCCGCGTTTTTGATGCCGAGGATGGTGCACCAGTGCGCGGATTGCTCAAACACAGTCAGATGCTTGGGCCGCTCGATGTAGCCTGCCGGATTGGCCGGGTCCTCTTTGACGGGCAGCTGCAGCACAAAGCCGCGTTCCTTGGGAATGATGCTGAAAACCTTCACACTGCCGGTGGAGGGTGCCATGATGCCGTAGAAATAGTCCCACATACCGTCAATGCAGTACATGGTGAAGGAATCATAGGGGCGCAGTGTCAGCAGCTCCACCTTGTCCTGCTGACCGTCCTCGCGGAAATACCGGATGGCATCCTGCAAAGCCCAGATTTTCTTTGTGAAGGGAAGGTCGGCTGCGGTAATGTGTTCCATTTCAATCTTGATGCGCTCGAACAACGTTGTATCCGGTTTCAAACCGGGCAGCTGAACATACACGCCTTGTCCGGCGGAATATTCAATGCGCACGCGTTGTCCGGGGAGCAACCTGCGGACGGCTAACAGCATCACAAAGCGGAGACTGCGCTCATAGATGCGCCGTCCCTCTTCATCGCACAATGTCAAGGGCTTTAAGGTGCAGTCAAAGGTCAGAGCGTCTGTCAGCTCCCATGCCTGTCCGTTTGACTGAACAGCCAGAATCCCGGGTTTCATCAGTCCGTTTTGTTCCAGAAAGCTACGGATGGTGGTGCCGGGTGATACCTTGTATACGCGGTTTTCATAGGTGATATTCATTCGGGAATCCCTCCGCTGAAGCATCGAATGGTATGAAAAAAGCAGAAAAGCGTAAATTGCTTTTCTGCTAAATTCTACACCGGAATGTGAAAATCCTTTTATGAACTTTAATCATCAAAGGGCATGCTGGACCGTTCTGCCGCCTGAAGCTCCGCATCAGGGTCGGGGAGTGTGTCATGGGTCTTCAGCCACTCCTCGTTCTTCTGCTGCATCTGCAGGCGCTTGGTGTGCACATATGCCTTGTTGGAGGCAGATGCCTTGCTGACCCG
>JAUNDF010000054.1:7854-9345 GCA_030526225.1 Clostridia bacterium | reverse complement strand
GACCGAAAATGCACTTGCCTTCATCCGTTGCCTGAAGCCGTGCCTTCAGCAGCATGGTGCCGTGGGACTTGCAAACGGCAAGGCCGATGTACTTGTCCGGCGCCTGCATTACGTAGCTGTCTTCCAGTTCGGTTTTCTTGCCGCATACACAGCAGTTGGGGGTCATGGCGGCGGGGCTCTGCAGGGCATCCGCAACGGAATCGAACAATTCACCCTTCATGTCGGAGTTGTTGAAGCGGTGCTGATGAATCAGCTGCCGGGGCTGCTGGGGGTACTTTAATACCTCGGCGGGATTGGGCAGCTTTGCAAAGACGAGGGCCGTATAGTATGCATCATGGAGGGCGTTGTGGAAGGCCAGATTTTCATCAGGTTCGATGCCAAGCATCTCCATGGCAAGCTTCAGACCCTTGCGGTCGCGGCACTGATTGATATCCGAGAAAAGCCGCTGAATGTCACAAAGCGGCGGCAGGTCGGGATGGCAATCAAAGAAATCCAGATTCTGCTGCAGCACGCTGACATCATCACAGCCCCAGGTCAGCAGGGTATAGTCATCACCGCACCAGGCGGTGAACTGCTCCATGGCTTCTTCAAAATACGGTGCATCCTCCAGCTCCTCGTTGCCCAGACCGGTCATTTTGCGGATGCGGGGATGAATCTTCACATAATGCTGGGGACGAATCGGGATGGAAATGCTGTCGCAAACCTTCAGCTCATCATCCAGCTTTACAGCACCGATTTGAATAATTTCAAAAATCAGCTTGTTGCCAATCCTTTTATAGACCTGGCTTTGGTAGCTCATTGGCTGGTTCCATTCCAGATCAATAACGATATACTGCATTCGTATGGGTTCTCCTTAGGTTAATCAGGGTAGGTTTCGGCGGCGCATTCTCCGGCCAGATGACCGGTGCTCCAGGCAATCTGCAGATTGTAGCCGCCGGTATGCGCATCCACATCAATGACCTCGCCGGCGAAATACAGCCCCTGGATTTTTTTGCTCTCCATGGTTGCGGGATTGATTTCCTTTGCCGCCACGCCGCCGCGGGTGACGATAGCTTCCGCAATCGGCCGGAGCCGCTTGATGGACAGGGGCAGCTCCTTCAGCATGGTGCAAAGGGTATCGCGCTCTGCCTTTGTAATCTGGTCGCAGGTTTTGCCTGCATCAATATTGCACAGGGAAGGGAAAATATCGGCCAGCCGTCCGGGCAGCAATGCGGGCATTACATTGCGCAGCTGCTTTCGGGATTGTGCGGCAAACTCGCGCTGAAGTCTTGCATCCAGCTGCTGGCGGTCAAGGCCGGGCTTCAGGTCAAGGGTGATTTTTGCCTGCTCCGGCATATCGGGCAAATGACAGCTCATCTCCAGCACAAGGGGGCCGGAAATGCCGAAATGCGTAAACAGCATTTCGCCCAGCTCGTGATACAGCTTCTTCTTGCCGTTTTTCAGCGTCAGGGTAACGTTGCGGAGGCTGACACCCTGCAGTTCGCAGGGCCA
>JAUNDF010000054.1:0-7844 GCA_030526225.1 Clostridia bacterium | reverse complement strand
GCAGACAGCACAGGGGAAGCAGGAATCAATGTATGTCCTGCATCTGTGGCAAAGCGGTAGCCATCGCCGGTGGAGCCGGTGGCGGGATAGCTCATGCCGCCGGTTGCAATGATTACCTTATTACATGCAATGGTTTCGCCGCTGTCGGTGACAACGCCTTTGACCTGGCCGTCCTCTGTCAGCAGCTGTTTAACGCCGCAGTGCAGACGGATGGCAACATGATTGTCGCGGAGCAGCCGTTCAAGGGTACGGTTGACATCGCTGGCTTTTTCCGTAGCGGGATATACGCGTCGGCCGCGCTGCACCACCACGGGACATCCGGCATCCTCCAGCAGGCCCATCATGTCCTGTGGGGTGAACTGGCTCAGTGCGCTGTACAGAAAGCGGGGGTTGCGGGGAACCTGCTGCATAAATTCATCCAGCGTACAGTCGTTGGTTACATTGCAGCGGCCCTTGCCGGTGATGTACACCTTTTTGCCCAGCTTTTCGTTGCGCTCCAGCAGCAAGACATCTGCACCGCTTTTGGCGGCAGCAAGGGCACTCATCATGCCTGCGGCACCGCCGCCGATGACAATGATATCAGCCATGATGACTTCCTTCCTCAAGATAGGTCGAATGGGAGGCCCAGATGCTCTCCAGCTGGCGGAAGTGCAGGGACAGCTCCTCTTTACGGTGCAGACCGAGGGCAACCAGCAGGGCGTTGATGACGCTCAAGGGGGCTGCGAGGGAGTCCACAAAGGAAGCCATGTCCGTGTGGGCGGTCAGGCAATCATCTGCCGCATCATTCAGGGGAGACATGGGACCGTCCGTCAGCGCGATGACCTGTGCACCCTGACGCTTGGCAAATTCCATGGCTTCCACGGTACGGGTGGAGTAGCGGGGGAAGCTGATGCCGAAGAGAACATCACCCTCGCCGATGCGGCTGATTTCTTCAAACACGTCGGTGGTGCTGGAGGCAATCAGGTGAACGCTGTCGAAAATGAAGTTCAGATAATAACCCATAAACTGGGCAAGGGGAGCGGCGGAACGAAGACCCATGACATAAATGCGGCGGGCGTTGAGGAACCGGTGCACGGCGCTTTCAAAAGCGTTCTTGTCCAATTCCTCCAGGGTTGCGCGCAGGTTGGTCATGTCGCTTTTCAGCACGTTGTTCAGCGCTTCCTCCGGCTTGATTTCGCTGGACATTTCAAAGCGCTGGTTGGCTGTCAGGCGATGGCTGACCAGCTCCTGCAATGACCGCTGCAGCTGGGGATAGCCTTCATAGCCGAGTGCAGAGGCAAAGCGAACAACCGTGGACTCACTGACGCCCACGCATTCGCCAAGCTTGCTGGCGGTCATAAAGACAGCTTTTTCATAATGATCAATAATATACTGGGCAATTCTGCGGTGTCCCTTGCTCAGACGCTTGCCGGAGTGGTTCAGCCGCTCGATCATATCCTGCATATCCTGCATAATGACGGTTTCCTTTCACAAATGTTGAAAAGATGATGGGGTACCATGTATTTTTACTGACTATTTTAACAT
This sequence comes from Clostridia bacterium, assembly GCA_030526225.1. Lineage (GTDB taxonomy): Bacteria > Bacillota > Clostridia > Christensenellales > Aristaeellaceae > JAUNDF01. The sequence goes on along the minus strand of JAUNDF010000054.1, from coordinate 6,320 downwards.
GAATGTAACCCGAACACGGTGTATTATAAATGAAGAATCGAATTTTTGCAAGTAAACGAATGAAAAATTGCAAAAATACATCAGAAATGCAATTTAAACCACGTTCGGACAGGGGAGCACATGACCGATGCCCGTTTTACAAAGCAAAAACGAATGGAAATCAAAAAAACCATGCATTTGGTGTTAATTGGTAGATTTATTCCCGAATTCACATTATTCACTTGACGAAATGGCGGTATATCGTATACAATATAACTGATTAATTGACTTATAAGTAAAGCTGAAAGGCGGCTATATTCAATGCGTTATATTGCACCGACGGCGGAAGTGCGCGAGCAGTTCCATCAGGGCCTGAATAATCGCGCCTATGAGATGCTTGGCGCTCATCCTGTTGAACAGGATGGCGTTGAGATGTGGCATTTTGCGGTTTGGGCGCCCAACGCAAAGGCAGTTTCCCTTGTGGGTGAATTCTGCGGCTGGGACCGCACGGCTTATCCCATGGTCAAGCAGTTTGACGGCACCTGGGAAATCCGCGTTCCTGCCATCAACTTCAAGGTATCAAGCAACAGAAAAAAGTACAGTTATAAAAATGCAAAGGAGAAGCTGCTGGCATATAAGTATGCCGTCTGTCAGGCAGACGGCAACTGGGTCGACAAAACCGACCCCTATGCTTTTGCCATTCAGCTTCGCCCCAATACGGCCAGCAAGCTGTATGATTTCGGCAATTACCGCTGGCACGATTCCAAATGGATGAAGGCCAGGGCCAAGTGGGATCCCTACACCAGTCCCATCAATATTTATGAAGTACATCTTGGCTCCTGGAAGCGCGAGGGCAGCAAGAAGGATGGCCTCGGCGGCGCCGGCAGTGACGGTGCGGAAGAGGATGCAGGCCGTTATCTTACCTATCTTGAGATGGCGGAGCAGCTGATTCCTTATGTCAAGGAAATGGGCTATACCCACATCGAGCTGCTGCCTGTAATGGAGCATCCGCTGGATATGTCCTGGGGCTATCAGGTGTCCGGCTATTTTGCCGCCACCAGCCGATACGGTGAGCCTCGTGATCTGATGAAGTTCATCGATGCCTGCCATCAGAACGGCATCGGCGTTTTCCTTGACTGGGTGCCGGCGCACTTCCCCAAGGATGCTGCAGGTCTTCGCCGGTTTGACGGCACCTGTTGCTATGAGCATCCCGATCCTCAGCGCGGTGAAATGCCCAGCTGGGGTACCTGCATGTTTGACTATGCCCGCGGTGAGGTCCGGTCCTTCATGATGTCCAGCGCCACCTTCTGGCTGGATGTATTCCATGCAGACGGCATTCGCGTGGACGCAGTGTCCTCCATGGTCTACCATGATTTCTGCCGTGAACCCGGCCAGTGGACCCCCAACCGCTTCGGCGGCAGGGAGAACCTGGACGCCATCTCCTTCCTGCAGATGCTCAACAAGCGCTGCAATCAGGAGTTCCCCGGCGTGCTGATGATGGCAGAGGAATCCCATGCATTCCCCGGCGTAACAAAGCCCGCGGAGCAGGGAGGCCTGAACTTCAACTTCAAGTGGAACATGGGCTGGATGAACGATATGCTGGCCTATGTGGAGAAGGATCCTGTCTATCGCAAATGGCACCATGACAAGCTGACCTTCTCCCTGTTCTATGCATTCTCCGAAAACTTCATCCTGCCTTTCTCCCATGATGAAGTGGTGCACGGCAAGCATTCCATGCTGGATAAGCATCCGGGTGATTTGTGGAAGAAGTTTGCCGGTCTTCGCGCACTGTACGGCTACACCATGGCACATCCCGGCAAGAAGCTGCTGTTTATGGGCAGCGAGTTCGGTCAGGTGATTGAATGGAAGTATGCCGACCAGCTGGACTGGTTCCTGCTGCTGTATGACAAGCATCCGCAGCTGCAGAAATGCGTGAAGGATTTGAACCACATCTACACCGATACGCCTGCGTTGTATCAGGTGGATGGCGGCTGGGACGGCTTCCAGTGGCTGCAGGCCAATGACAACGATCACAGCATCGTGGCCTTTACCCGTACCGATAAGGACGGCAACACCATCGCAGCCGTAACCAACTTCACCCCTGTATTCCATCAGCAGTATACCCTGGGCCTGCCCAACAACGGTACACTGACGGAGTTCTTCAACACCGATAAAACCGAGTACGGCGGCTCCAATCAATACAATGCTGCTCCCTGTGAAGCAAAGAAGGAGCAGTACGGCGAATTCAAGTACCGCACAACCATCTGCGTGCCGTCGCTTGCTACCGTGTATTTCCGGTATGACAAGCTGCCCGAGCCCGTGGAAGAAACGATTGATGCGGTGGAAGAACCGGCGGCTGCTGCCGAAGCTGACAAGGCAGAGGCGTAAGCTGCCAAAAGGGAAGCCGTTTATGCGGCAGCCTTCAATCAGGCATCCGGACCGAAAGGTCTTTATGTACGGCCGCCGGGAAACCGGCAGCTAAGGGTTTGAAAAATTTTTATTGGCAAAAATTTTACTTCAAAGGAGCGTGTTATCTTCCATGCTGAAGAAAAAGACTTGTGTAGCAATGTTGCTTGCAGGTGGTCAGGGCAGCCGCTTGGGCGTTTTGACCAAGAACGTCGCCAAGCCCGCCGTACCCTTTGGCGGTAAGTACCGCATCATCGACTTCCCTCTGAGCAACTGCACCAACAGCGGCATTGATACCGTTGGCGTGCTGACCCAGTATCAGCCCCTGGAACTGAACTCTTATATCGGCAGCGGTGCTCCCTGGGATCTGGACCTGACCAACGGCGGCGTATTCGTGCTTCCGCCCTATCAGCGCATCAAGGGCACTGACTGGTACCGCGGCACGGCCAACGCCATTTATCAGAACATCGCCTTCATCGAGCAGTTCAGCCCCGATTATGTGCTGATTTTGTCCGGCGACCATATCTACAAGATGGATTATAACGCCATGCTGGATCACCACATCCGCACCGGCGCCGATGCAACCATCGCCGTGCGTGAGGTTCCGTGGGAAGAGGCAAGCCGCTTCGGCATCATGAATACCGACAGCGAAGGCACCATCGTCGAGTTTGAAGAAAAGCCCAAGAATCCCAAGAGCAACAAGGCTTCCATGGGCATCTACATCTTCACCTGGGAGAAGCTGCGCAAGTATCTGATTGATGATGAAGCTGACAAGAAGAGCAGCAATGACTTCGGCAAGAACATCATCCCCAGCATGCTCAATGACCAGCAGAAGATGGTTGCCTACGATTTCGAGGGCTACTGGAAGGATGTCGGTACCATCAACAGCCTGTGGGAGGCAAACATGGACCTGCTGTCCACGCCTCTGCCCATTGACCTGCATGACAAGAAGTGGCGCATCTACGCCCGCAACCCCGGTCTGCCCCCGCACTTCATCGCTGATGGCGCAACCGTATGCGACAGCCTGATTACCGAAGGTGCCGAGGTTTACGGCAATGTGAAGCATTCCATCCTCTTCTCCGGTGTCACTGTTGAGGAAGGCGCCGAGGTGAAGGACAGCGTGATTATGCCCGGTGCCGTTATCAAGCGCGGCGCAGTGGTCCGCCGTGCCATCATCGCTGAAAATGCAGTGATTATGCCCGGTGCCATCGTGGGCGAGAGCGAGGGCGACATTGCTGTGGTCGGCCCCAACATGACTGTTCCTGCCGGTGCATCCGTCAAGGCCGGTGTACAGGTTGACGAAGAATTCTCCTTTGAAGCCTGATTGCTCCCCGACAGATATTTGTACATGAAAGGATTGAATACACATGAAAAATATCATGGGCGTTATTTATACCGGCGAGAGTGACGAGCGCCTGCGCGACCTTTCCCAGACCCGCGCCATTGCAGCCCTGCCCGTGGCTGGTCGCTACCGCATCATTGACTTCCTGGTATCCTCCATGGTCAACAGCGGTGCCAAGAACATCGGCATCATCATGCAGAAGAACTACCATTCTCTGATGGACCATCTGGGCAGCGGCAAGGAATGGGACATCCACGGCAAGAACGAAGGCCTGCATGTGCTGCCTCCCTTCCTGACCCGTGAAAATGTCGGCGTTTACACCGGCACCCTGGATGCTCTTCGCTCCAACATTCCTTTCCTCAGCCGCTCCAAGCAGGAATATGTGGTGCTGTCCGGCTCCGACATCATTTACAATGCCAAGCTGGATGAATTCGTGCACGCTCATATCGCCTCCAATGCCGATATCACCATGGTGTACACCAAGAATCCCGGCATGATCCGCGATGAGTACGGCACCTACCTGAAGGTGGATGAAGACGGCAAGGTAACCGATATTGAGACCCAGCCCACCCATCCTCACTATGAGAACACCTTCATGGAAGTGTTTATCATGAAGCGCGAGCTGCTGTGCGAGCTGGCTGATTCCGGCGTTGCTCACGGCAACCACCACCTCACCCGTGACATTCTGCTCAAGGGCGTGACCGAGAATTCCATGCGCATCATGGGTCAGGAATACACCGGTCCCTGCTGGCGCATCGACTCTGTGCAGAGCTACTTCCAGTTCAACATGGACATTCTGGATACGCCCACCCGCAAGAGCCTGTTCAACAACGAGTCTCCCATCTACACCAAGGTCCGCGATGAGATGCCCGTTACCTATGGCGACAAGGCCAAGGTGATGAACTCCCTCATCAGCGACGGCTGCGTGATTGAAGGCACGGTGGAGAATTCCATCCTGTTCCGCGGCGTTCGTGTAGCCCCCGATGCACATATCAAGAACTGCGTCATCATGCAGGATGGCCAGGTGCATTCCGGTGCCTACATTGAAAACTGCATCCTGGATAAGCAGGCTATCATCAAGCGCAATTCCCGCCTGATTGGCCCTTCATCCTATCCCATTGTGATCGGCAAGAATGTAGTGATTTAATCACTATATCGCGGGGGGCGTTTTACGCTCTCCGCGTTTGCTGTGAAAATATACACCCTATTTTTTGGAGGTAAAGTAATGAAGATTTTGTTTGCTGCCGGTGAATGCGTACCTTTTATCAAAACTGGCGGTTTGGCTGATGTTGTGGGCGCTCTGGCTCCCGTTCTGGCATCTCAGGGACATGATGTCCGTGTTATGATTCCGCTTTATTCCGCCATCCCCGAGAAGTGGGTCAAGGAAATGAAGCACGAAATCGACTTCGAGGTGGAGCTGGGCTGGCGCCGTCAGTACTGTGGTATCGAGAAGCTGGAGCGCGACGGCGTGACCTTCTACTTCATCGATAACAAGTACTATTTCGGCCGTTCCTACATCTATGGTCTGGGCGGCGATGAATACGAGCGCTTCGGCTTCTTCGACCGCGCAGTGCTCAACGCACTGCCCCTGCTGGACTTCCAGCCCGATGTGATTCACGCCCATGACTGGCAGGCCGGTATGGTTCCCGCACTGCTGAAGATTCAGTATGCTCATCTGCCCTTCTATGCCAACATGAAGAGCATGTACACCATCCACAACCTGCAGTATCAGGGCATTTTCGGTGTTCGCGAGGTGCAGGATGTGCTGGGCTTGGGCGACAGCCTGTGGACCAACGACAAGCTGGAGTGCTTCGGCTGCGCCAACTTCATGAAGGCAGCTCTGGTGTATGCCGATGTGATCACCACTGTCAGCCCCTCCTATTCCGAGGAGATTCAGACTGCCTACTACGGCGAACGCCTTGATGGCCTGATTCGCGCCCGCAAGAACAGCGTGTTCGGCGTGCTCAACGGCATCGACATGGTGGATTACAACCCCGCTACCGACAAGTACATTGCCGCCAACTACTCTGTTGACGATATGGCCGGCAAGTCAGAGTGCAAGCGCGCCCTGCAGGAAAAGCTGGGTCTGGAAATCAATCCCGATGTGCCGATTATCGGCATGGTAGGCCGCCTGAGCAACCAGAAGGGTCTGGATCTGGTAGACTACATCATCGGTGACCTGATGAACCACGATGTACAGCTGGTTGTGCTGGGCATGGGTGACAGCCGCTATGTCAACCTGTTCAGCTGGGCAGAAAGCCAGTATCCCGGCAAGGTGGCTGCCCGCTTCGCCATGGACAACGCACTGGCCCATCAGATTTATGCCGGTGCCGATATGTTCCTGATGCCCAGCCAGTTCGAGCCCTGCGGCCTGAGCCAGCTGATCGCCCTGCGCTATGGTACTGTGCCCGTGGTTCGCGAAACCGGCGGCCTGCGTGACACCGTACTCAGCTATAACAAGTACACCGACGAGGGCAACGGCTTCTCCTTCTTCAATTACAACGCCCATGACATGCTCCATGTCATCGAGCGCGCAGAGCGTTATTTCGCCACCGAGCCCGATGTGTGGAAGAAGCTGCAGTATCGCGGCATG
>JAUNDF010000122.1 GCA_030526225.1 Clostridia bacterium | reverse complement strand
CACCGGCATCTGCCTGCCCATCGACGGCGGCTTCTCCGCATACTCCGGCGTGTAAGCACAATTCCATAACCAAAAAGCAGATCCTTTCCGTCAAGGAAAGGACCTGTTTTTTGCATATCGGCTTTGCTCAGCTGCCTGAGAAATTGTTATTTGGCGAGATAATTCGCCCAGTCATTGTAGGGAGGATAGTATCCTCCCCTACTTTAGTCCTTGTTGACAATGGCGTCCAGGCTGTCGCTGATGATGGTCAGGCTGCGGTAAAAGGCCAGGCGTTCTTCCTCGGTCAGACCCTCGCTGACTTCCTCCAGGACACCGTCGATTTTGTCGGCGATGATCTTGCCTGCGGCAGCACCCTTTTCCGTCAGCACCAGCGGGCTGCGGTAGCGCCGCTCGGACTCCGGCTCCAGATAGCCACCCGACTGCAGATATTCCAGCGCCCGGGAGATGGTGGCCTTGTCCTCGTCGCAGCGCTCGCACAGGTCAGTGGCAGTGAGGCCCGGGGAGGTGTACAGGTAATACAGGCAGGAGATGTGGGAGCTGCGCAGATTGTAGTCGGACATCTCCTGATTTTTGATCTTACGGATGTTCCGGCTGATCCGGCTGACCAGTACGGTGAAGGTTTCAAATCGGTTTTCCATTCGTTCCGCTCCTTGTTGATTGTTCAATTTTGGAAATCCTACCACAAATCCGTTGAAATGTCAACAATTTGTCCCGCCCTCCAGATACCAAAATGTGCATATCGGCCCGGTATCGTTCCCGCGCAGTAAATATATGCCCAGCCCCTGTAGGGGAGGCTATTAGCCTCCCGCCACGTTGCGATAACTGCGTGTTTGGTTGAATGGTGAATCGTCCAGGTTTGTACGAATTCGCCCAACGGGATTGCCTTTTGTGGGCTTATACCGCGCGGGAGGATGATATCCTCCCCTACAGTGGCGGGGTGGTAATTCACCCGGCATAATTGTATTTTGTCGCTCTGCTGAGTCAAACCAATATGCCCTAACAAAAAGCAGCACCCAAACAGGTGCTGTTTTTGATGTATGCGGAAATGGGGCAATCATCAGCCCATCTGCAGGACGATGCCGATAACGGCGGAGGCGGCGATGAACCAGATGGGGTGAATTTTTTTCAGCTTGGGGATGAAATTGGTGCCCACATAGATCAGCGCGGCCAGCAGTACGGACTTCCAGCTGACCATTGCCCGGGCGATTTCATAGATGGAGTCCACCTGCAGCAGCGCAAACAGGACGATGTCCACACCCGCCGCGCTGATCAATGCCACAGAGGCCGGGCGCAGGCCGTAGAGCGCCGCATCCACCAGCTTGCTCTCCCGGAATTTCTTCAGGAAGTATGCGATGACCATGATGATGATGACGCTGGGGGTAATCAGGCCAATGGTGGCTGTGATGGCGCCCACGATGCCCATGACTGCGCCGCCCAGCTCCTGGGAGCCCACGGTGTAGCCCACATAGGTGGCCATGTTTACGCCCAGGGGGCCGGGGGTGCTCTCGGACACGGCGATCATGTCCGCCAATTGACCTGCGGTGTACCAGCCGGTTTTCTCAGCGATGTCCTGCAGGAAGGGGACCGTGGCCATGCCGCCGCCGATGGCGAACAGACCCGTCAGGAAAAATTCCCAGAAAAGCTTCAGAAGTGTCATTTGCCCCGCACCCCCAGATTCGTAAATACAACGCCCAGGATGCCGGCCACCAGGACAAACCAGACCGGGGAGAAGTCGAAGAACACCGCTACGGCGAACAGGACGACGTACATGGCCAGGGCGGCCTTGTCCCGGACGGCGGATTTATAGAGCTTCACCACGGAGTTCAGGATGAACACGCACACGCACACCCGGATGCCGCCCAGGGCGTTCTGCACCCAGGCGATGTCGGAGAAGTTGTTGATGAGCGCCGCAATGACGGAGATGATGATCAGCGAGGGGGACACCACGCCCAATGTGGTGATGATGCCGCCCAGCAGCCCTCTGTACTTCTGACCGATGAAGGTGGCCGTGTTGACAGCGATGACGCCGGGGGTGCACTGACCGATGGCGTAGTAGTCCGTCAGCTCCTCGTCCGTGGCCCAGTGCTTTTTCTCCACGACCTCACGCTGGAGGATGGGCAGCATGGCATAGCCGCCGCCGAAGGTCACCGCACCGATCCGGAAGAACGTCAGATACATATCCAGTAATTCCCGCAATTGGTTTTCCTTCTTTCTCAGATGTTTTCGGTATGATTGTAGCACAGCGCCAAGGAAAATGCAACCAAAGCGCACTTTTCGAACACGCCGCTGTAGAGGAGGCTACAGATGCCCGCCACCGGATGGCTTTTGCGTGTTTGGTTGCATGGGAAA
>JAUNDF010000053.1 GCA_030526225.1 Clostridia bacterium | reverse complement strand
AAACAGGCGTAAACGAAACCTCACGCCCGATTGAAAACACCGCTGATGTCACTCGTCTGATAATTTCCTGTTTCCCGGTTTCCATTTCGCCGGACATGTTGTATAATCAATCTATGTTTGTATGCCGTTATCAAAAACATTTCGACATATTATTTGGATTGAAGACATAGAGGCGAGGGGATTTCCGTGACGGATTATCATACAAAGCATTTGAAAATGTGGCATGTGGTGCTGATTGTTTGCCTGTTCCTGATTTCTGCCATCATCATTGAAGACGGGCTGACCACATTAACGATTGAAAGGAACGCGCACAAATCAACGGGCATCCTTTTAAATCAGGTGGAAACGGCGTGGAACGAGAGCGCCAAGAATGTGGCCCTGCATACCGAGGAGCTGAAGGAATCCTACCTTTCCCGGGCAAAGGCCATTGCGTACATAGTAAGCCAGAATCCTGCCATGATTGATGACCGGGCTGCATTGAATGAAATCGCCGCAATGCAGGGCGTGGACGAAATCCACATTTTCGATACCGCCGGGTGCATCATCGCGGGCACAGAGCCCAAGTATTACGGCTTCAGCATGGATTCCGGCGAGCAGATGGCCTTCTTCAAGCCCATTCTGTCTGATGCCGCGCTGGAGCTGTGTCAGGACATCACGCCCAACACGGCGGAAAACAAGAGCATGATGTACGGCATGGTCTGGAGCCCGGACGGCACCTTCCTGGTGCAGGTGGGTGTTACGCCCACCCGCTTCCTTGAGGCGGTTAAGGAAAACAGCATCGTGCAGGTGGTGGGCCGGCTGCCCCTGATGGATGGCTTCCATCTGTATGTGATGGACCTTGCGACCCGTGAAATTATTGCCGGCACCGGCGAACTGATGAACTCCGGCCTTGCCAGCCTGTATGAAGACAAGGTGGCGCTAAAGGACGGCGAATCCGCAGGCTTCACCATTGCCCACAAGGGCGACACCTACTATTGCCATTGCAGAGTCCTTGACGGATACCTGATTACGGCCGCGTACACCCTGAGCAGCAGCGTCGTGAACCGCCATGTTCCGCTGGTTGTGACCGCACTGTTTATGACCGTTTCCGGGATTATTATTCTGCTGATGTTCTCGCGGCTTTACAAGGCAAACGAAGCCGCAGAGGCCGCGGCCAAGGCCAAGACGGACTTTCTGTTCAACATGTCCCACGACATCCGCACGCCCATGAACGCCATCATCGGCTTTACGAGGCTGGCCAAGGAGCATCAGGATGACAGGGAAAAGCTGAACTCCTATCTGGATATAATCGAAATCTCCAATGAGTTCCTGCTCTCCATCATCAACAACACGCTGTAGATGGCGCGCATCGAAAGCGGCAAGGAAACGCTGGATGAAGAGCCCTGCAACATCATGGATGTGGGCAAGGAAATCGTAACCATGTTCGCCGCCGATATGGAAGCCAAGGGCGTGACCTTTATCCCGACGGTCAATGTGGCGCACGAAAACATCTATGCCGATGAAACGAAGCTGCGCAAAATCATGCTGAATCTGCTGAGCAACGCGGGCAAGTACACGCCATCCGGCGGCACGGTGTCCATGACCATCACCGAGCGCCCGTGCGATCAGCCCGGCTATGTCATCTACGAAAATGTGATTGAAGACAACGGCGTGGGCATGTCGAAGGAATTCCTCAAGCACCTGTTTGAGCCCTTCGTCCGGGAGCGCAACACCACGGAAAGCAAGGTGATTGGCACCGGCCTTGGCATGCCCATTGTCAAGACGCTGGTTGAGCTGATGCGCGGCACCATCGCCGTATAGAGCGAGGTCGGCAAGGGCACCCGCTTTACCTTCACCATCAAGCACAGGCTGGTGGAGGATGAGCAGCTGGTGAAGCCGCATGCCGCATCCGCCGAAATCACGCCCGATGCCTTCGCCGGAAAAAGGATTCTTTTGGCGGAGGATAATGACCTGAACGCCGAGATTGCCGTCACCATCCTTGAGGAAACCGGCTTCCATGTAGAGCGCGCCGCAGACGGCATCGAGTGCGTCAAGATGCTGCAGCAGGCCGAAGCCGGCCATTATGACCTGATTTTGATGGACATTCAGATGCCCAACATGGATGGCTACAAGGCCACGGAAAAGATTCGCCGTATGCCCGATGCCGCCAAGGCCAATATCCCCATCATCGCCATGACGGCAAACGCCTTTGATGAGGACAAGCACAACGCCATGGCGGCCGGCATGAACGGCCATTTGTCCAAGCCCATTGATATCGGGAAAATGATGGACATGCTGCATGATGTTTTCGGGGGATGACGAAGCAAAGGGGCTCACGAGACCTCTTCCGCCCCTTCGGCGCGCCGCTTGCGGCGTGACGGATGAGGTCTTTTTAAGGGGCTGTGAAGAATGTTTCGCAGTCCCTTTTGCATTGTCCGGATACTTCCAATAAAAAACGCCAACGGATTTTCTCCGTCGGCGCAGGGGATGCGGAATGGGTCAATCAGGCAGCTTCGTCAAGGAGTTCGCTGTTGACCAGTACCAGCACAGAGCCGTCCTGCTCCAGCAGAACAACATCCTCGGAAATCACGGCGTACAGGTTCATCACTTCGCCGTTTTCCAGGGTGGCGGTCAGGGCCAGAATGTCCTCGTCTTCGGTGGCTTCAACGGCTACGGTGCCGCCAACCATTTCGTCTTCCACGCCGAAAGCGCATTCCATGGTCTCGTTGTCCATCACGAACACGAACACGGGGAACTCGGCATCAGCAATGGTCACCATGCTGCCGTCCTCGGTCTGTACGCCGCCCAGAATATAACCGGCGGTTTCAGCCATGGCGGCGCAGGCGGTCATCATCAGGACCAGAGCAAGCATAACGGAAACAAACTTCTTCATAGGGAAAGCCTCCCAAAACAGTAGTCATATGGCATCCATATGCTGTGTATGATTATACACTTCCCTGCAGGATTGTAAACTGTCCCGCGGTATAGTCTCACAGCAGGTGCATGCTTTGGGCAATCTGCACCGCATCCACCAGATCCCGGGCACCCAGCTTGCGGTAGTTCTCACGGGAGTGGTATTTCACCGTGCTCTGGGCGATGTGGAGGCGGTCGGCAATCTCTTTGGTGGTGTAGCCCACTGCCTGCAGCCGCAGCACAGCCAGCGCCGTTTCGGTGAAGTCGGATACATCCACGCCGCTGCCAATCAGGTAGTTGGGATAGCGCCGGGCCACCCCCTCGGTTTCCTTCAGCACATTGTCCAGCCAATCATGATATTGGGGATACGCCGCGCAGAAGCCGGCATAGACTGCCGTGAGCAGGGGCAGTATGGCCGCGCCCTCCTCGGCAATCATGCGGACGAAGCTGAAATCCGCCAGCTGTGCCAGCGTATTCTGCAAATCCTCCTGCCACGGCTGACCGCTGCGCTTGCGGGCGATGGCCATCAATAATCCGCACTCCATGGCGATGTAGCTTCTGTCATACTGGACAGCATAGGACTGCATCCGCTCCAGCAATGCGATGGCCGGGAGCGTTTGCCCCAGCGCCAGATAGCACCTGATTTTCGTCATGTACAGGTACCGGTCCATGATGCAGAAGGAGTCATGCTCGTCCGGAGCGGAGGCCATCCATTCCCCGATGTGCTGCAGGTCGTTCTGCATCAGCATCAGGCGGCAGCGCAGGGCGTGTATCCCCGGCAGAAGCCGCGGACAGTTATCCTGCAGTGCCTGCTTTTCCATGCCGTGGAGGGCAGCCCGGGCTTCCTCCATTTCGCCGGTGTAGGCGGCCAGCCTTGCCTGCAGACCGATGGAGACAAACATCATTTCCGGCGTGCCCTTGTGCTCGCACTGGTTGCGGGAGCGGGTCAGGCAGGTGAGGACATTGTAGGAATCACAGCCCTTTTCGTACCGGCTTTCTCCCAGCGCCGCCTGCACCAGACCGATGCCGGAGGTGCCCATCATCCGCTCAAGCATGCCGCCGATGGTTGCGGCCAGAAACTCATCCTGCTTGCTCCAGGGGCAGAAATCCTTGCCGCCGTTCATCAGGCTGGGGCAGTTGTTGGTCAGGGACAGCGGCGGCAGCACGGTGCCCGTTTGCAAAAGATGCGCCGACATGTTTTTCAGCAGCTCCACCATGTTGCCCGTCCCCCGGTGGGGCAGGGTGATATCCAGCGTGTACAGCAGCGTCATGGCTTCCCGCCTGTCAACGCCGTGGGTCTGCCTTGTGTATTCCTTCAGCCGGGCGTACCACATTTCGCTCTTTTTCGTATCCGTCAGGATGGAGCAGAGCATGCACAGCGCGGCCATCAGCACCGGGCTGGCGGAGACCTCCTCCTCGGGCAGGGCGAGGTAGTATTTGCGCAGTTCAAAGTAACAGCCTGCACCGGGGTGCTTCATGGCATTGCGAATCAACAGCCCGCGGATGCTTTCCCGGTCCTGCATGGTTTCGTACTGTTCCAGCGCCTGCAGCAGCAAATCGTTCTGCTCATACCACCTTGCGGCGCGGAGCCGGCAGGCATCCACCTCCTTGCGGCCAAAGGCGTACAGGGCCTTGCGGCGGATGGTTTCCAGCAGGACCCGGCGGATGCGGTAGGTTTCCCCATCCTGCAGGAGGATGTTGCCGGAATAGACGGCCTCCTTCAGGGTGAGGGCGATTTTGTCATCCCCCGTAATGGCCTACGCCAGGGGCAGGTCGAAGGAATCCACCACGCTCAGGCGCATCAGCCCCTCCTGCACCGGCAGGCTCCACGCGCTGATGATATACTGCTCCAGATAGTTGGTGTAGATTTTGTTCAGCTTCAGCAGCATGGGCTCGCCCACAGGCTCCCCCTGCAGCAGCAGCTCCATGGCCATGCACAGCAGGGAGGCACAGCCCTCACTGCGGCGCAGCAGCAGGGCGGTGTCCTCGCTTGTCAGCGATACGCCCATCTTGTCCGCAAGCTCTGCCATGGCCTGCTCATCAAAGCGCAGGTCATCCTCATCCACCACCACAATGCCGCCGCTGATGGCCAAGGCAGACAGCCAGTCCGGATAGGGCATGCGGCCGATGATGATCATCCACCCGCGCCAGCCGGAGAGCATCTCCAGCAGCTGACGGCGCTTGGCGCTGTTGTTGGCCAGATGCAGGTCATCGATGACGAGCGTTGTGTCCTACGGGCAGTCGGGCAGCGGATTGTGCCGTCCCTCGTGCAAATCGGCGCAGCTGAGCAGCACGGCCGGCTTCCCCTTCAGGAAGGCATTGACCAGTGTTGTTTTGCCAAAGCCGGTGGCGCCGTACAGGTACACATTGGTGTTCAGTCTGGCGGCCAGCTTCAGCTTCTGCCATGCCCGGGCAGGCCTTACAAAAACGCTCTTCATCCGTGTTCCTCATTCCTTTGGCGGATTATTCCGCGGCGCACAGTGTGCCCATGATTTCGCCGGAAACAGCCGCGGCAGCATCACCGGCGAAATAGAAGGTGAACTCTGCCAGCTGATCGTTGTTTACGCACAGGTAGGCTACATAATCGTCCCCGTCATCATCCCGGCCCACCATAAAGTAGGTCTCGATGCCGTTGATGACCGTGATGCCGCTGGAGGTAACGCCCTCTTCCCCGGCAAGCTCCGCCTGCACATCCTGCACGGTAACGCCGTCTGCATCCGCCAGATAGACCGTCAGCAGCAGGCTCTCATCCTCGCTGAGCAGCATCAGCGCCAGGTCCTCATCCTCCGCGTCCGAGATGTCTTCCTCCACCATGGTGTCGGGCACGGTGAGCTTCAGCCCCAAGGGATTGAAGGTATAGCTCGTTTCAGCCATCACCGGCAGGCACACCAGAAGCATCATCAGGGCAATCAGTTTTTTCATGTTCGTTGTCTCCTTTTTCTTTATATATGGTCAGGGGTTTAACCTATGATAGCACATTCGGCGAAAGATGCAACTGGTCCGGGGTATAAAAGCACTTGATATATATTGCGCAAGGTGTTAAACTGCATAATAGATGAATGTATAATCAGGCGCAATATACCCCGCATCACAAATGCCGCCGTTCTGCCGGCGTTTTACGGATTCAAGGAGGATTTGAGAGTGAAACAAGAAAGAAAAGTGTTCCTGACTCTCATTGCGGTTATTTCGCTTGCCTTCGCGGGCATTATGCTGTTTTTACCGTGTCCAACAACAAGCGAATCATCAGCTATAACCTGAGCTACCTGACGGACAACACCAGCCGCGCCGCCATCGCCATTGACGATGACATTGTCATGGGCTACGAAAAACATCAAGGTGCTCAGCGGCCTTGTGAGCAACTCCCTGACGGGTACGGAGTTTGACATTGCCAACGTGCAGGATCTGATTCAGAATTCCGTGTTTGATTTTATGGAGTTTGCCGACAAGGACGGCATGGACCACAACATCACCGGCGGCGTATCCGATGCGCGGGACAGGCAGTATTACCTTGATGCCAAGGCCGGCAACACGGGCATGGAGCTGATTTACAACTCCCGCGCCACCCATGAAACACTGCTGATGTTCTACTCCCCCGTTTATTATGAGGATGAATTTGTCGGCTCGCTGGTGGGCGTGTATCAGGCATCGAACAGAATCACCGGCTTCCTGACGGAGCGCTATTTCGGCGAAAATGCCGATTCCTACCTGATTGAAGCAGACGGACGGGTGATTGCCGCCACCTCCGGCTATAACCCGCAGGCCAAGACATACATCTCGGATATCGCCGGGCATGATGATGCCGTCATGCGGCAAATCAGCGCGGCCATGGCATCGGGCAAGCCGACGACCATTTCCTTTGCCGGCAATGATGTGGGCGGCGTGATTGCCAAACTGCCCCAGACCGGCTACTACATGCTGCGCATCTTCCCCCAGGCCGCCCATGAGGGCGTTGTGGCAAAATCAAACAAGCTGGTGTTTCTGGTGGTCGTGATGATGATTGCCGTGTTCGCCGTGCTGGTAGCCTGCCTGAACCACTTCTACCACAAGGAGCAGCGCGTGGTGGAGGCCGCCCGAAAGGAAGCGGAGGATGCCAACGCCGCCAAAACCACCTTCCTGTTCAACATGAGCCACGATATCCGCACGCCCATGAACGCCATCATCGGCTTCCGCACCCTGCTTTAGAAGCATCAGGATGAGCCGGAAAAGCGCGCCGGATACCTGAAAAAGATTGACGATGCCAGCACGGTGCTGCTGTCCATCATCAACAATGTGCTGGAAATGGCCCGCATCGAGAAGGGCACCTTGTAGGTGGATGAAACCGCATGGAGCGCCGAGCAGTTCAACGACACCCTGTACTCCATCTTCTTTGACATGATGCGGCAGAAGGGCATCGAATTCACCCGCGAGGTTGTGGTGGAAAATCCCTATGTGTACTGCGACCCCATCAAGCTGCGCGAGGTGTTCACCAATGTGCTGAGCAACGCGTACAAGTACACCCAGCCCGGCGGCAAGGTGCACATGCAGCTGGAGGAGGTCCCCTCGGAGAAGGAGGGCTTTGCCTATTACCGCACCACCATCACCGACACGGGCATCGGCATGAGCGAGGAATTCCTGCCCCACCTGTTTGAGGAATTCGCCCGGGAGAACAACTCCACCGATGCCAAGGTGGAAGGCACGGGTCTTGGCATGCCCATTGTGAAGCGCCTGGTGGAGCTGATGGACGGCACCATCGAGGTGGAAAGCAAGAAGGGCGTGGGTACGAAGTTTACCATCACCCTGCCCCACAAAATCGCGGATAAATCCAGCCTGATGAACCACGAGGGCGTGGTGGTGGACCCGAAGATGTTCAAGGACAAGCATGTGCTGCTGGCGGAGGACAACGAGCTGAACGCGGAGATTGCCATCGAAATCCTGCAGGAGGCCGGCTTTGTTGTGGACCGCGCCGTGGACGGCCTGCAGTGCGTGGAGAAAGTCCGCAGGGCCAAGGCCGGCACCTATGACCTGATTCTCATGGACATCCAGATGCCCAACATGAACGGCTACGAGGCCACCAGGGCCATCCGCGCCATGGAGGACAAGGACAAGGCCGGCATCCACATCGTGGCCATGACGGCCAACGCCTTTGAGGAGGACAAGCGCGAGGCCATCCGCGCGGGCATGAACGGCCACATCGCCAAGCCCCTGAACCTGAAGACCATGTTCAAAATCCTGTCCGCCGTGATGATTCTGCCGAAGGACGGGGTCATCAGCTGAGGGGGAAGGACTGTGAAGATTTTTCACAGCCCCTTTTTCTTGACATTCCCGCCGCCTCATTGTATAATCCTCGCAAACCCACAAGTTTAATAGGATTATATGGATAAGGAGCGATATGTTATGATTCCGACACCTGCACAGGCATGGGATTTATTGTGCGAATACAACGAGGGCGAGTTCCACCAGAAGCACGGGCGCATCGTGGGCGATGTTTTGCGCTGGTACGCCATTTCGCTTGGGTATGGGGATGAGGCTGATTTCTGGGAGGCCGTGGGCATTCTCCATGATTTGGACTTTGAGCAGTGGCCGGAGCAGCACTGCACCAAGGAGCAGGAGCTGCTGCGCGGGCTGGGTGTGGATGAGCGGCTGATTCATGCCGTGGCCAGCCACGGATATATGCTGACGGTGGACATTCAGCCGGAGCATGAGATGGAAAAGGTGCTCTACGCGGCCGATGAACTGACGGGTCTGATTGGCGCCGCCGCCCTCATGCGCCCCTCCAAGAGCGTAAGCGACATGGAAGTGAAATCCGTGAAGAAAAAGTACAAGGACAAGAAGTTCGCCGCCGGCTGCTCCAGAGAGGTGATTGAGCGCGGCGCGGCCATGCTGGGCTGGGAGCTGGACAAGCTGATTGAGCAGACCATCCTCGCCATGCAGGCCAGCGATGCGGTGGACTGAACGCAAAATGATTGACACACCGGCTGCCGGACCGAAGGCGTCTGACGGCCGGTGTGTTTTGGCGTAGACATCCCCCGGCAAATCTGCTAAAATATGAGGCGAAAGAACAACAGAAGCGGTGTGATACGATGAACATCACGTACATTGACCACAGCGGATTTTTGGTGGAGACGAAGGACTGCTATTACATTTTCGATTATTATCAGGGCAAGCTGCCGGTGCTGGACAGGCACAAGCCGGCCATCGTGTTCAGCAGCCACTTCCATCAGGATCACTACAATCCGGAGATTTTCTCCATCCTGCAGAGCATGGGCATCACCTGTCAGGCGGTGCTGGCCAACGATATCAGCAAGCGCAAATATCCGGAGGGCATCAGGGTGACCACCGTCCAGCACGACAAAACCTATCAGCTGGATAACGGCACCACCGTCAGCACCCTGCTGTCCACAGACAGCGGCGTGGCATTTGTTGTCACCACGGCTGAGGGAACCATCTACCACGCCGGTGACCTGAATGACTGGTACTGGGAGGGCGAACCGGAGGCCGACAACCGCCGCATGACCGGCATGTACCGCGCCGCCATCGACAAAATCCGGGGCATGCACTTCGATGTTGCCTTTGTCCCGCTGGACCCCCGGCAGGAAGGACATTACGCCGACGGCATGCTGTACTTCCTGCAGCAGGCAGACTGCGGCGCGGTATTCCCCATGCACTACTGGGGTCAGCCGCAGGTCATCGAACGCTTTCTGGCAGAGCATCCGCAGCATCAGCCGCGGATTCGGCATACAAACACAGCAAAAGGAGAAACAGTATGAGCTTCAAGATGATTCACGAGAACTACAACGTGGCCGACCTGGACAAGTCCATTGCCTTCTACCGCGATGCCCTTGATTTGCACGAGGTGCGCCGCAAGACCACCGATGACTTCATCATCGTGTACCTCAGCAATGACGAAAGCGACTTCGAGCTGGAGCTGACCTGGCTGAAGGACCATCCTCAGGCATACAATCTGGGCGAGTGCGAATTCCATCTGGCCTTCAAGGCGGATGACTTTGATGCCGCTCACAAGAAGCACGCCGACATGGGCTGCATCTGCTACGAGAACCCCGCCATGGGCATCTACTTCATCACCGACCCCGACGGCTACTGGCTGGAAATCGTGCCCTGATTTTCACCGCAAACAGAGCAAAAACAACGGAGATGATACGATGAAAAAGCGATTTGCCCCAACCCTTCTGCTTGCCTGCCTGTTTGCCCTGTGCCTGATAACAGGCGCATGGGCGGAATCAGCCCTGACCGCCATCATGCCGCAGAATGCCGAAGCCTGCCTGTCTGCCATTGTGGAGGATGCCCAGCCGGACAGAACCGTAATGGCATCAGCCATGCGGGCGGCGGCGGTCTCCGGGAACAGCATCGTTTTCAACGGTGCGCGGGATTACAGCTTCCCCGGGCGGGAG
The DNA here is from genome assembly GCA_030526225.1 of Clostridia bacterium. Lineage (GTDB taxonomy): Bacteria > Bacillota > Clostridia > Christensenellales > Aristaeellaceae > JAUNDF01. Next base: position 5,375 of record JAUNDF010000053.1, on the reverse strand, counting down.
GTGGAGCATGCTGACATCAGCTCCAAGGCCACCTTACTGCAAAATGGCGATGACGCCGTGTGGGTGATTGCACTGTTCCCGCAGGATATCGGGCAAATGGCCGCCGCTGTTCTGGTGGATGCCACCACCCACGATGTGCTGGATTTGTATGAAGACAGTACATGGGCAATGGAGCAGGAATGGGCACAGGCACTGGGCGAGCAGATTTACTTCTGGCCCCTTGAAGCCCGCAGCCTGTTCCATCGCCTGTACGAGGCAGAGGATGTTGTATTTGCCGATGTCATGCCGGATGCGGCTTCCATCCCCCAGGAGGAAGCCCTTGCCATCGCCGCCGGCGCCATGGAAGCATATGGCTGTCAGCCTGACGACTACCGCACCGGCGCAGATTTCTGCCGCACGGCATTCTTCGGCGAAGATGTCCCGCTCATCTGGAGCATCAACTACTACACCGGCCCCGGCGATGATTTGCAGCTGCAGTACACCGTTTACATTGATGCCGCCACAGGCACCGTGCTGGACCTTGCGGACAACAATCAGGGGCTGGGCTAAAAGGGATTTGGCCCACAGTTGCAATCCCGCAGCAAATTGGGTATACTGGTAGATGGCATTTTGCACTACACACTGAGGAGGAATTCTCGTGATTTGTTGGAATAATCTGGACACCCTGAAGAGCTATCAGGCTCTGTCTGCCAAGAATGAAAAGCCCGACCTGACCAAGGTGATGGCCGGTGAAGAGGGTGCCCAGCGCGCCCGCACCTACACCGTGCCCATGGCCGCCGGTCTCAGCTATAACTACGCCGCCAAGCAGGTCAATGAAGACATCCTGTCCGGTCTGGCCGCGCTGGCTGAGGAAGCCCAGCTGGTGGAAAAGTACGAGGCACTGCTGTCCGGCGAAGTGATCAACACCGGTGAAAAGCGTCTGGTGCTGCATCAGCTGACCCGCGGCCAGCTGAAGGGCACCGTTACCGCCGACGGCGTGGACAAGCGCGCCTTCTATGTGGCCCAGCAGGAAAAGATTGCCGAGTTTGCCGCCAAGGTACACGCCGGCGAAATCACCAATGCCAAGGGCGAAAAGTTCACCACCGTGGTGCAGATTGGCATCGGCGGCAGTGACCTGGGCCCCCGCGCCATGTTTCTGGCCCTGGAGAACTGGGCAAAGAAGAACGGCTGCTTCAAGATGGAAGCCCGCTTCATCAGCAACGTTGACCCCGATGATGCCGCCGCCGTACTGAACGGCATCGACGTGAGCCGCACCATTTTCGTGCTGGTGTCCAAGTCCGGCACCACGCTGGAAACCCTGACCAACGAGTCCTTTGTGAAGGATGCGCTGGCCAAGGCCGGTCTGGATGCCGCCCATCACATGATTGCCGTCACCAGCGAAACCTCTCCTTTGGCCAAGAGCAGCGATTATCTGGCTGCCTTCTTCATGGATGATTACATCGGCGGCCGCTACTCCTCCACCTCCGCGGTGGGCGGTGCGGTGCTGTCCCTGGCCTTTGGCGCGGATGTATTCGCCCGCTTCCTCACCGGCGCTGCCGAGGAGGATGCCCTGTCCCTTGAAAAGGATATCCGCAAGAACCCCGCCATGCTGGATGCCCTGATTGGCGTATATGAGCGCAACGTGCTGGGCTATGATGCCACCGCCGTGCTGCCCTACTCTCAGGCCCTCAGCCGCTTCCCCGCTCACCTGCAGCAGCTGGATATGGAATCCAACGGCAAGAGCGTAAACCGCGACGGCGAGCCCGTTTCCTACCCCACCGGCCCCGTCATCTTCGGCGAGCCCGGCACCAACGGTCAGCACTCCTTCTATCAGCTGCTGCATCAGGGCACCGATATCATCCCCCTGCAGTTTGTGGGCTTCAGGGCCAGCCAGATCGGCACCGATGTGGTGATTCAGGGCAGCACCAGCCAGCAGAAGCTGTGCGCCAACGTGGCCGCCCAGATTATGGCCTTCGCCTGCGGCAAGCAGGATGACAACCGCAACAAGCACTTCGAGGGCGGCCGTCCCTCCAGCATCATCATCGGCGACATGCTGACCCCCGAAGCACTGGGCGCTCTGCTGGCCCACTTCGAGAACAAGGTGATGTTCCAGGGCTTTGTCTGGAATCTGAACAGCTTCGATCAGGAAGGCGTTCAGCTGGGCAAGGTGCTGGCCAAGCGCGTGCTGGCCCACGAGACCGACGGCGCGCTGAAGGTCTTCAGCGATCTGCTGGGCATCTGATTTTAAGCACCATACAGGGCTGTGAAAGCGTTCTTTCACAGCCCCTTTTTTTGTGGCATGAAATGCCGATTTTCTCCCCCCGTATTGACGATTTCCCACTTATGCGATAGGATTTATGGCAGGGTGGTTTCGTCAGTCACCCCGCAAGCAGAAGGGAAAGGGGAATGTCCATTGACACTCCAGCAGCTGAAATATATCCTCACCATCGCGGAAACGGGCAGCATGAACAAGGCATCGGAGCAGCTGTATGTTTCCCAGCCGAACCTGACCAGCGCCGTCAAGGAGCTGGAAAACGAGCTGGGCTTTTCGGTGTTCCACCGCTCCGGCCGGGGCGTTACGCTGACGGCGGACGGTGTGGAGTTTGCCGCCTATGCCCGGCAGGTGCTGATGCAGATGGAAGCCCTGAACGACCGGTTTTTATCCGGCACCAGCAGGCGCAAGCATTTCGCCGTTTCCACCCAGCATTATTCCTTTGCCGTGCAGGCCTTTGCCCGGACGGTGCAGGAGTACGATCCGGCCAACTATGATTTTGCCATCCGGGAAACGAAAACCCAGACGGTGATTGATGACGTGGCGCTGCTGCGCAGTGAAATCGGCATCCTGTACCTGTCGGATTTCAACCGCTCCATCATGACCAAGATGTTCAAGGCCAAGGGGGTCGAGTTCCATCCCCTTGCCCATTGCCGGGCCTATGTGTACCTGAGCACCGCCCATCCGCTGGCAAAGGAGAAGGGCATCACTTTGGCGCAGCTGCAGGATTACCCCTGCCTTTCCTTTGAGCAGGGCGAGCATGATTCGTTCTACTTCGCCGAGGAAATCCTGACCACAAGGGAGTACCCCCGGACCATCCACACCACCGACCGCGCCACCAACCTGAACCTGCTGGTGGCCCTGAACGCCTACACCCTGTGCTCCGGCGTCATCTGCGAGGAGCTGAACGGCCCGGACTTTGTGGCCGTACCCTATCTGGATGACTCGGAGAACCCCAACAGCGTGATGGAAATCGGCTACCTGACCAAAAAGGGCATGAAGGTCTCCGGCATGGGCCAGCGCTACATTGAGGAAATTACGCGCTACCTGAATGAATATACACGGCGGCTGGAGTGATTCAGTTATAACCAAAATTTATAGCTGACTAAAAATATCACAGATTAGACAGAACCGCACGGCGGTGCTATCATACAACCATCGGTCAGGGACCGAAGCAAAATACGAAAGAAAGAGGAGGAACACACGATGAAGCGCACCAATTTCGCGGCTATGGCGCAGATGATGATGATGCGTGAGGACATGTGCATGTGCATGTGCCTTTGTTCGTCGTGTGTCTGCAGCCGGGGCCGGTAAGCCGCCGGGTTCCTCCAATCAGGGAGCAGCACACACGCTGTTCCCGTTTTTTTATGCAGAAAGGATGAATTTTCCATGAAAAAGAGACTGCCGGTCCGGGCGACAGACCGAATGTGAGCACACAAGCAGCTTCCCCATTTATCCGACAAAAGAAACACAAAATATGATTGATTAAAGGAGATAAATGATTATGAACCGTTTTGTAAAGAAGACCCTGTCCCTGGTTACCGCCGCTGTCCTGTCCCTGTCCGCCGGCCTTGCCTGCGCAGATACCCTGCAAATCGGCATCCCCGATGACGGCACCAACCTTTCCCGCGGCATCAAGCTGCTGGAGACCGCCGGTCTGATTACCGTCAACCCCGACGCAGGCTACACCCCCGAGCTGGCCGACATCACCGGCTATGTTTACGACATCGAGGTCGTGCCCGTACAGGCCAACACCCTGCCCTCCACCTTGGCTGACTTCGGCGCCTCCACCATCAACGGCACCTACGCCATCCCCTTCGGCCTGATTCCCTCTCAGGACGGCCTGATTATCGAAAAGCAGAGCGAAGCCGGCGACAACCCCTATGTGAACATCATCGTGGCCCGCACCGCCGATGCTGACAACCCCACCTTCAAGACCATCGTGGATGCCTATCAGACCCAGCTGGTGGCCGAGTTCCTGCTGGTGAACTACTCCGAAGCCTTCTTCCCCTCCTTCCCCTATGATGCCTCCAGCATCACCCTGACCAAGGAAGATGCACAGGCCATCGTGGAATACACCTCCGACAAGGAAGGCAAGACCGTGGTCACCGTGGGCGTTTGCGGTGCCAACAACGATCAGTGGAAGGCCGTGCAGAAGGTACTGGACGAGCAGGGTGCCAACATCTACATCGAGCTGGTGGAATTTGATGCCTACAACCTGCCCAACGAAGCCCTGAACTCCGGCGAAATCGACCTGAACGCCTTCCAGCACAAGGCTTACCTGAACAAGGATGCCTCCACCAACGGCTATGACCTGACCGTGATTGCCGACACCCTGATTGCTCCCCTGACCCTGTACTCCCAGAAGTTTGATTCTCTGGATGCCCTGAAGGATGCTGCCGGCCTGATTGCCCAGTAATCCTCCCCCATCATCCGAAATGAAATGAGGCACGCACCATGATTGAACTGAAGCATCTGAGCAAAACCTTCCACCTGAAAAGCGGCGACGTAACCGCGCTGCAGGATGTATCCCTGCAAATCGAAGACGGCACGGTATACGGCGTAATCGGATACTCCGGTGCAGGCAAGTCGACCCTGGTGCGCTGCCTCAATCTGCTGGAGGTGCCCGATTCGGGCAGCATGACCATCGGCACCTCCGGCGAAATCACCCTCAAGGACGGCAAACCCTTCCTTGAGGGCAAAGCCATGTCCTCCCGCCAGCAAAACGAGCTGCGCCGGGGCATCGGCATGATTTTCCAGCACTTCAACCTGCTGGACCGCTCCACCGTGTTTGACAACGTGGCCTATCCGCTGAAGTTTACCGGCCGCACCAAGCAGCAGATTGCCGACCGGGTGAAGGAGCTGCTGGAGCTGGTGGGCCTTTCCGACAAGATGGATGTGTACCCCTCCCAGCTTTCCGGCGGACAGAAGCAGCGCGTGGCCATCGCCCGTGCATTGGCGGCCAACCCGAAGATTCTCCTGTCCGACGAAGCCACCAGCGCCCTTGACCCCGAGGCCACCGAGGCCATCCTTGCCCTGCTGAAGGACCTGAACCGGAAGCTGGGCATCACCATTGTCATCATCACCCATGAGATGGCCGTCATCAAAGCCATTGCCAACCGGG
>JAUNDF010000052.1 GCA_030526225.1 Clostridia bacterium | reverse complement strand
CCGAACATCCCCATCAGGCAGGTACCGCTCAGAACAGCGATATCTACTTCCAGGGCCGCGAAGCTGCCAACAAGTTCTATCTGGAAGTGCCCGCTATCGTTGAAGAGTGCATGGCCGATGTTGCCAAGCTGACCGGCCGCTCCTACAAGCCCTTCGAGTATGTCGGTGCTCCCGATGCCGATCGCGTGATCGTTGCCATGGGCTCCGGCTGCGACGTGGCTCACGAGACCATCAACAAGATGCTGGCTGCCGGCGAAAAGGTCGGTCTGGTGAAGGTTCACCTGTATCGTCCCTTCTCCGCAAAGCACCTGGTTGCTGTTCTGCCCGAATCTGTTAAGAAGATCGCTGTGCTGGACCGCACCAAGGAATCCGGCTCTCTGGGCGAGCCCCTGTACCTGGATGTTGTTGCTGCTCTGGCTGAAATGGGCCGCGGCGATATCAAGGTTGTTGGCGGCCGTTATGGTCTGGGCTCCAAGGAATTCACCCCCACCATGGTGAAGGCTGTTTACGACAACCTGGCCGGCGAAATGAAGAACCACTTCACCGTCGGTATCGTGGATGACGTGACCGACTCCAACCTGACTCTGGGTGAAACCTACGAGGCTGCTCCTGCCGGCACCACCGCCTGCATGTTCTATGGTCTGGGTTCTGACGGTACCGTTGGCGCCAACAAGAACTCCATCAAGATCATCGGTGACCACACCGACAAGTACGCTCAGGCTTACTTCTTCTATGATTCCAAGAAGTCCGGCGGCCTGACCGTATCTCACCTGCGCTTTGGTGATACCCCCATCCAGAGCCCCTATCTGATTGACGCTGCTGACTTCATCAGCTGCTCCAATCCTGCCTATGTCACCATGTACGACATGGTAAGCCCCCTGAAGAAGGGCGGCACCTTCCTGCTCAACTGCCAGTGGTCCGCAGAGGAACTGAACGATCGTCTGCCCGCCAAGATGAAGAATCTGCTGGCTGCCAAGCAGGCCAACCTGTACATCATCAACGCCATCGACCTGGCTCGCAAGATCGGCATGGGCGGCCGTACCAACACCACCCTGCAGGCTGCATTCTTCAAGCTGGCCGAGATCATCCCCTACGCTGATGCTGACAAGTACATGAAGGAAAAGGTCGTAGCTTCCTACGGCAAGAAGGGCCAGAACGTGGTCGACATGAACTTTGCCGCCATCGACGCTGCTGTTGACGGTCTGGTAAAGGTCGAGATCCCCGCTGACTGGGCCACCACCACCGTTGGCGCCGAACCCGCCAAGGTTGCCGGCACCACCGAGTACTTCGATACCTTCGTTGCTCCCGTTCTGGCTCAGGAAGGCAACAAGCTGCCCGTATCCATGCTGGATCCCCGCGGCATTGTGCCCACCGGCACCACCAAGTTCGAGAAGCGCGGCATCGCTGTTACCGTTCCCGAGTGGAATGTGGATACCTGTATCCAGTGCGGCAACTGCTCCATGGTTTGCCCCCACGCCTGCATCCGCCCCATCTATGTGGCTGAAGGCACCGAGGTTCCCGCAAACTATGTGACCAAGGCTGCTACCGGTAAGGAATTCGCCGGCATGCTGTATCGTATGCAGGTCAGCCCCCTGGACTGCACCGGCTGCGGCAACTGCGTGGACGTTTGCCCCGTGAACGCTTCCTCCGAGAAGACCGGCAAGGCTCCTGCCCTGACCATGAAGTCTCTGGATTCTCAGCGCAAGGAAGAAGAGAACTGGGAGTTCGCCATGACTGTGCCTGAAGTGGCTGACAAGATTGCCAACAAGGGTACCGTGAAGAACAGCCAGGCTCTGAAGCCCCTGTTTGAGTTCTCCGGCGCTTGCGCAGGCTGCGGCGAGACCCCCTATGTGAAGCTGGTTACCCAGCTGTTCGGCGATCGCATGATCGTGGCCAACGCTACCGGCTGCTCCTCCATCTATGGCGGCTCCGCTCCCACCTGCCCCTACACCACCAACGAAAAGGGTCATGGTCCTGCATGGTCCAACTCCCTGTTCGAGGACAACGCTGAGTTCGGCTTCGGCATGAACCTGGCTGTTGCACAGCGCCGCGCTAAGCTGGCTGAGAACGTAAAGGTTCTGGCCGAGAACGCTCAGAAGGAAGACGTGAAGGCTGCTGCCGCTGAATGGCTGGCCAACATGGAAGACGCTGAAGGTTCCCGCGCTGCCGGCGAAAAGCTGATTGCTGCTATCGGCGAGCCCGCTTGCGATACCTGCAAGGCTGTTGTTGCTGATAAGGACCTGCTGACCAAGAAGTCCATCTGGATCTTCGGCGGCGACGGCTGGGCCTATGACATCGGCTTCGGCGGTGTTGACCACGTGCTGGCTCAGAACCAGAACGTCAACATCCTGGTTCTGGATACCGAAGTGTACTCCAACACCGGCGGCCAGGCCTCCAAGGCTACCCCCACCGGCTCCGTTGCCAAGTTCGCCGCTTCCGGCAAGCGCACCAAGAAGAAGGATCTGGGCATGATCGCCATGTCTTATGGCTATGTATACGTTGCTCAGGTTGCCATGAGCGATCCCGCTCAGGTGCTGAAGGCCATGATCGAAGCAGAAGCTTACGACGGTCCTTCCCTGATCATCGCCTACGCTCCCTGCATTAACCACGGTCTGAAGACCAAGGGCGGCATGGGCAAGGCTCAGGCTGAAATCAAGAAGGCTGTTGAGTGCGGCTACTGGCAGACCTACCGCTACAACCCCACTCTGGAGAAGCCCATGCAGATTGACTCCAAGGAGCCCGATTACTCCAAGTATCAGGCCTTCCTGGATGGCGAAGTCCGCTACGCTACCCTGAAGCAGCAGTTCCCCGAAGCAGCAGCAGAAATGTTCGTTGCTCAGGAACAGGATGCCAAGGTTCGTCGTGCTTCTTACGAGCAGCTGACCAAGTAATCCTAAACCCTGCAAAGGGTCCGGCCCCGAGGTGTAAAAGCCTCGGGGCTTTTTTTACGCCCCCGGCAGGAATTCCCCTTCCCCACATCGAATATCCAATATGTATGATTTTGTCTATATGAAAGGACTGACAATGTATGTTCCATTATACAACCCAGGGCACCTGCTCCAAGGGCATCAACCTGGAAATTCAGGACGGCATCATCACCAAGTGCGAGTTCATCGCCGGCTGCCCCGGCAACACCAAGGGTCTGGCCCGCATGGTCATCGGCCGCAAGGCTGAAGAGGTTGCTTCCCTGCTGGAGGGCACTCCCTGCCGCGGTGCCACCTCCTGCCCCGACCAGCTTTCCAAGGCCATCCGCGCCTACAAGGACGAAGAGTAAAGGAGCTTTCCCTTGTCTGATATCACTGAATCAATCCCCACAAGCTTTGAGGAGCTTGACCTGAGCGACGAGATTCTCAAGGCCGTGAAGGCCATGGGCTTCACCCAGCCTTCCACGGTGCAGGCGCGCACCATCCCGGTGATGATGTCCGGCGCGGATATCAACGCCATCGCCCCCACGGGCACGGGCAAAACCTGCGCCTTCGGCATCCCCATGCTGGAGTACATCTCCCTGACGGATGAGTGCGTGCAGGAGATTGTGCTAGCCCCCACCCGCGAGCTGGCCATCCAGATTGGCGAGGAGCTGACCCAGCTGGCCCGCTTCATCAAGGGTGCCCGCATCGCCGTGCTCTACGGCGGTCAGCCCATTCCCAAGCAGCTGAATCAGCTGAAGCGCAAGCCGCAGATTATCGTGGCCACCCCCGGCCGACTGCTGGACCACATGAACCGGGGCAACATCCGCCTGAACACCGTGCACACCATGGTGCTGGATGAGGCTGATGAAATGCTGAACATGGGCTTCGTGAAGGACGTGACCAAAATCATCGAGGCCACGCCCCGCGACCGTCAGCTGGTGCTGTTCTCCGCCACCACCAATCAGGACGTGCTGACCATCGCATGGAAGTATCAGACCGATCCTGTGGAGATCACCGTGCAGGCCACCAAGAAGGACCGCCCGCAGATTGACCAGTATGTGATTGCCACCGAGCAGCCCAAGAAAATCGACCATCTGCTGTATCTGCTGGATGCCGATGTGTACGGCCGCATTATGATTTTCTGCAACACCAAGTTCATGACCGACAAGCTGACCAGCCGCCTGCGCAAGGAAGGTTACGATGTGGATTGCCTCCACGGCGACATCAAGCAGAGCCAGCGCAATGTGGTGATGCAGAATTTCAAGAAGGGCAAGTTCCCCATCCTCATCGCCACCGACGTGGCCGCCCGTGGTATCGACGTGGATGATGTGGAGGCCGTTATCAACTTCGACCTGCCCACGGAAAACGAGTACTATCTGCACCGCATCGGCCGCACCGGCCGCGCCCAGAAGAACGGCGTTTCCTTCTCCCTGGTCACCTTCCAGGAAAGCGTGCGCATGGACGAAATCATGAAGTACATGATTGCCAAGCCCATCTCCCTGCATTTTGACGACAGCGATGTGCTGTGCGATGCGGAGGAAAAACCGTTCTTTGAGCATGTGTAATTTTTTGCCCAGTCCCCACAGGACCGGGCTTTTTTGTACCTATTTTGTACTTCGCGCCAAATCCTGTGGCGTAGCGGGGAGATTGTGGTATAATAAATTATTATGATTCCCGCGGAATCCGGCAGATTGCTGTTCTGCCGCATAACCTCATCCGCCGCTCACGCGGCACCTTCTCCAGAGGGGAAGGCAAGAGGATTGTGTTCCGCCATAGCTTCCGGAGGTCCCCATGCTGCATTTTGGATTAATCGGCGAGCACCTGGGCCACAGCATGTCTGTGCCCATTCATCAGGCGCTGTACCGCCTGCTGGGCATTGAGGCGGATTATCAGCTGTACGAGCTGCCCAGGGACACCTTTAAGCAGGATGCCGAAAAGCTGCTGCACACCCTGGACGGGTTCAACATCACCATCCCCTACAAGCAGGACATCATGCCGCTGCTGAAGAGCATCGACCCCTTCGCCCAGGCCATCGGCGCGGTGAACACCGTCCGCTGCAAGGATGCCAGCGGGTACAACACCGATGCTCCCGGCTTTGCGGCCATGCTGCGCCGCCACGGCATCGACCCTGCAGGCAAGCCTGCCTTTGTGCTGGGCACGGGCGGCGCGGCCAAGGCCATCGTGGCTGCTCTGCAGAATATGGGCGCCATCAGCGTCACCTGCGTATCCCGCCATCCGAAGGGCGGCGATATCACCTATGAGCAGCTGGCGGATGATTTTTCCGGCGTGCTGGTCAACTGCACGCCTGTGGGCATGTGGCCCAATGTGGATGGCTGCCCCATCCCCGGCCATCAGCTGAAGGACATCCTGCGACGTGCTGCCGGTGTGGCGGATGTCATCTACAACCCGGCTGAAACCGTGCTGACAAAAGCCGCCGCTGCTGCCGGTGTGCCTGCCTGCACGGGGCTGTATATGCTGGTGGATCAGGCTGTGGAAGCCGAGCGCCGCTGGCTGGACTGCCCCATCCCCGCGGATATGACCGCCACCATCATGAAGGAGATGACCACCCGATGAAGGAATATCTGATTCTCAACGGCCCCAACATCAACATGACGGGCCTTCGCGAAAAGGGCGTATACGGCACAAAGACCTATCAGGACATGCTGGACATGATTCAGGCCGAGGCCGACCGGCTGGGCGTGAAGGTGCGCTTTGTGCAGTCCAACCACGAGGGCGCGCTGATTGATGCCATTCAGCAGGCATATTTCGACGGCTGTGCCGGCATTGTGTTCAATCCCGGCGGCTATACCCACACCTCCGTGGCCCTGCATGACGCGGTGGCTTCTGTGCCGATTCCCACCGTGGAGGTGCACATGAGCAACATTCACGCCCGGGAAGCCTACCGCCACACCTCCATGACGGCCTCCGCAGCCGCAGGGCAGATTGTGGGCTTTGGCTTCAAGGGCTATATCATGGGCCTCCGCGCCCTGGCAGAGGAATAAAATTTTTCCATCAGGCAGGAATATGAACTTAATATGAAGAATTAAAGAAAGGTATGCTCATTGACAGCATACCCAAATTTTGGCAAATTCATTTGTTTCATAAGGAGATACCATCATGCTGGAATTCAAGTTTGACACTCAGCTGCTCATCGAAGGCACCGGTCTGGATGAGGATGCCATCAACGATTACATCACCGAAAACTTCAAGGGCGACTGCCTGCTGGCCGTCGGTGATGACGAGCTGATCAAGATTCACTACCACACCAACGAGCCCTGGAAGCTGCTGGAATACGCCTGCTCTCTGGGTGAAATCTACGATGTGGTCATCGAAAACATGGAGCGTCAGGAGCAGGGCCTGCAGGGCTGATTCGCTTCACACGCACAAAAACCCCGCTTTGCCGGTTTGGCGAAGCGGGGTTTTGTTATCCAATTAATAAGCCTTGGCGAAGTAGATGACCTTCTTGGCCTGCTTGCCGCAGCACACGCAGGTCTCGCCGAAGCGGTGAGCTTCCTGATCGAAGGGCATGTTGCGGGAGGAGGCGTTGAACTTCTCCTTGATTTCGTCCTCGCAAGCCTGCTCGCCGCACCACATGGCCTTGGCGAAGCCGGTCTCCACAGCCTTGCCCAGCTCGTCGATGTTGGTCACATTGACGGTATGCTCGTCGCGGAACTGCTTGGCCTGCTCGAACAGGGTCTTCTGGATGTCATCCAGCAGGGCGGGCATCAGCTCGGTTACCTGATCGATGGGCATGGTGGTCTTTTCCAGGGTGTCGCGGCGGAACACAGTCACCACGCCGTTTTCCAGATCGCGGGGGCCCACCTCGATACGGGCGGGGATGCCCTTCAGCTCGCAGTCGTTGAACTTGTAGCCGGCGGATACGGTGTCGCGGTCATCCACCTTCACGCGGATACCGGCGGCCTTCAGCTCGGCCATCAGCTTGTCACATGCCTCGTTGATGCCGGGCTTGTGGGCGGCGATGGGCAGAATCATCACCTGAATGGGGGCAATGCGGGGAGGCAGACGCAGGCCGCGGTCATCGCCGTGGGTCATGATGATGGCGCCAATCAGGCGGGTGGATACGCCCCAGCTGGTCTCCTCGGCGTACTGCAGCTTGCCTTCCTTGTTCTGGAACTGGATGTCATAGGCTTCGGAGAAGTTGGTGCCGAAGTTGTGGGTGGTGCCGGCCTGCAGGGCCTTGCCGTCGTTCATCATGGCTTCCATGGAGTAGGTGGCGCGGGCACCGGCGAACTTTTCCTTGTCGCTCTTCTGGCCCACATACACGGGCAGAGCCATCACGTTTTCAGCCGTTTCCTGATACACCTGCAGCATGCGCAGGGTCTCCTCCTGTGCTTCCTCGGCGGATGCATGGATGGTGTGACCCTCCTGCCACAGGAACTCGCTGGTGCGCAGGAAGGGACGGGTGGCCTTTTCCCAGCGCATAACGGAGCACCACTGGTTGTACTTCATGGGCAGGTCGCGGTAGGTCTGCACCCACTTGGAGAACATGGTGCAGAAAATGGTTTCAGAGGTGGGGCGTACAGCCAAACGCTCCTGCAGGGTTTCGGTGCCGCCCTGGGTAACCCAGGCAACCTCGGGGGCAAAGCCTTCCACGTGCTCTGCTTCCTTCAGCAGCAGGCTTTCGGGGATGAGCATGGGGAAGTACACGTTCTCGGTGCCCTCTTCCTTGAAGCGGGCATCCAGCTCAGCCTGAATGCGCTCCCAGATGGCATAGCCGTAGGGGCGGATGATCATGCAGCCGCGGACGGGGGCATAATCGCACAGACCGGTCTGCTGGATGACATCGGTATACCACTTGGAGAAATCCTCGCTGCGGGGCGTAATATGGGTTACAAAGTCCTGATTCTTCTGCTTGGCCATTGTCGGCATCCTCCTTGAAATGTTCAGCTTCGGCGGAGATAAAAAGACCTCCGTCGCTTGCAAAAATCAATTTGCAGGGACGAAGGTCTGTACACTTGCTGTGTCAGGCATTCGCGGTACCACCCGGCTTAGGGAACAATCCCTCTCTCGTTGGGCCCTGTCACGGGGGCAAGCCGGCGGGGATTAACCGCAGCTCCGGGCTGGGAAACATCCTGTCTTCATCCGCGCAGCTTGCACCGCCCTGCGCTCGCTAAGGGAAGACACGACATCGGGCCCTTCATTGCCGATGGGAACATCATAGCATATCAGCCGCGATTTTTCAACAGGTCATTTGCGGCAATTTGCCGGTTCTCACTTCACCTCAAACACCATTTCCACATTGGCCGTCACATTCACCCCATCGCTGATGATGGTGGGGGCGGCGGCATCCTCCGTGGCCTTGGCCTGAATGCGGGCGCCCAGATAGCTGCCCATGGTTTCGTTGATTTCCGTCAGCTCGCCCAGCTCCTTACCGCAGGCAGCAGCCATGACGCCTGCCTTGCGGCGGCCCTCTTCAATGGCCATGGTCAGCGCCTGATCATAGGCTTCCCCGGCCTTTGCAGAGCCGTAGGTCAGGCCGTAAATCTCCGTGGCGCCGTTCTGGGCGGCGGTATCCAGCATGCTGCCCACCGCAGTCAGGTCGCGCACGGTCACCGTCAGGGTGTTGGTCACCTGAAAGCCCGTATTCTTCGGGATTTCCCCGGCGGAGGTGTACTGGTAGTCATACAGGGGGAACACGCTGAAGTTGTCCGTCACGATGTCCCCTTCCGCAATGCCGGCCTTTTTCAGGGCATCAATCAGCCTGTTGATGTCGGCGGTGTTCTGGCTGATGGCCGTATCCACCTTGGCGGCCTTGGTCTGCACAGACAGCGTCACCTGTGCGTAATCAGCCTCCATCTGCACGGTGGCAGAGGCATTCACCTTGATTTCCCCGCTGTCCGCCAGCGCCGCAAAGGGCAGCAGGCACAGCACCATCACAAATGCAATCAGCTTTTTCATTGATTCTTCTCCTTCTTATTCTTTCTGTGTTTTTTCACCAGCACCACCAGCAGGATGATGATGCCCGCCAGCACCAGCAGGAAGGGAAGCAGCATCAGCAATGCCAGCGCCGCCGTTTCGCAGAAGCCTCCGAAGGCTTCAAAGCCCAGTTTGAGGGATTCCCCTGCCTTGGCAAAGAATCCTTTCTGCACCTGCGGCTCCGCTTCCTTCTTTTCCCGAAGCGTCAGCGTAACCGTGGCGTATTCCACCTGACTGTCCAGCCCCCGCAGACGACCCTCGTACCGGTCAATCTGGTACTGGGTGCTGTTCATCCGTTCCTCTATTTCCAGCAGGTCCGTCATGCTTTCCGCACCGGCGGCCAGCTATTGCAGGCGCTTCATCAGCACCCGCTGATTCTCCAGCCGGGTGGCCACATCGGTGTATTCATCCGTCACATCATCGGCGTTTTCACTGCGGCGGGTCACGGTGCCAAGCTCCCCGGCACCGGCCATAAAATCCGCATAGGCCGATACGGGAATGCGCAGAATCATGCTGGCCCTGCGGGTTTTGCTGCCGCTTTCGCTGACGGAGGCAATCCAGCCGCCGCTGTCCTTGATTTTCTGCCGGACGGCAGCCATGGAAGCATCGTAGTCGTAGGTATCCACCTACAAGGCTGCAGTGTAGATGACCTTGCGCCCCGGCGTGCCCTCTTCCGGCATGATGCCCTCATAGGAGGAATTGGAGGAATTATCCGCATCGGCCTCCAACGCAAAATCCCCGAGGATGATGTCGCCGCCGCTCTCGTAGCGGTTGGCACTGCTGTACACCGGTCCGCCGCTGACGGATGAGCCGGTGTAGCCGCCGTCATCCACATAGGCAGGCGGTTCAGCAAGCTTCTGCTGCACCTGCACGGCGGCAAAGCCGAGCACCACCACCGCCAGCACAACAGCTGTGATGATGCCCAAAATGCGGAGGATGCGCCTTCGTGTTGCCTTTTTTTCCATATCATGACCCCCTTCGTGGGTTTTTGTCTTCACTGATACAACGGATGGGCGCAGCGGATTCATCCCGAAAAATCAAAAAACTCCGCCCATACAGGACGGAGCTGATTGTTACCATTCCAGAGGATAGCTTTCCACGGCGTATTCCAGCTTTTTGCCGTTGGCCTTCAGGGTGGTCAGGACGGAATCGATGGCCGTTTCCTTCACCAGCGGCGTGGGGATAAAGTCGTTTCGATCGGTTTTACTGGAGATGCGGATGGGCACGATGCGGAAGCCCTTATTGGTCACTTCGCCGTTCTTCACCCGGAATTTCGTCTGGAAAATAATGGAGGACATGTCGCTGGGCTTGGAGTTGCCCGCAAAGCAGAAGTTGCCGAGGGAGTAGCAGATGTACACGCCCTTGTACTGCTCAATGGGCTGGATGCGGTGGCTGTGGTGGCCGATGACCAGATCTGCCCCGGCATCCACGGCCAGACGGCCCATCTTCACCTGATTATTGGTGGGGGCATAATCCAGCTCGTTGCCCCAGTGGAAATTGACGATGACGATGTCATAGCGGGTCTTGGCGGCGGCAATATCCGTGGGGACCTTGGCCCACAGCTTGTCATACCGGTCGATGCACAGGTAAGACAGCATGGCCACGGTCACGCCCTTGATGTCCATTACGCCGATGTTTTCGCTGTTGGACCACACAATGCCGGCCTCATCAAGGTGCTGCTGGGTTTCCTCATACACCTCTTCGCCGTGGTCCAGCACGTGATTGTTTTCCAGAGACACGGCCTCCACGCTGTTGTCAGCCAGCACGGATACATACTCCGGCGGCGCGGAGAACAGGAACTGATTCTCCTTCTTTTCCTTGGGCACATAGGTGGAGTTGGTCAGCGTGCCCTCGAAATTGACGATGGTCAGGTCATCATCGGCCAGCAGGTCGCGGATGTTGGTCATGGTGAAGTTGACATCGTTCCCGTGGCGCTTCATTTCATCCTCGAAGATGTTGGTGCGCTTGCGGCTGTCACCGCCGATGGTAAAGTCGCCGGTGGCCGTTACGGTGATGATGACGGAACCGTCCGCCTCCACCACCACTTCAGGCTCCTGGGCTTCCTCCTCGTCGTACAGCTCCATCTCCTCCATCCCCGGCACGCCGGAGATGGTCTCGGACAGCACGCGCTCATCCGCATCCTCAAGAATTTCAAACATGCTCAGATCGTCCTCTTCCTCCGCAAAGGCGGCAGGCAGGGCGGTCATAAGCATCATAACAGCCAGCAAAGCTGACAGCATTCTCTTCATGTTGTACCTCCATATTGGGTAAATCGGTGCAGTTTAAGTATATAACATGGCGATGGTGCGCGTCAACATGGGGGAATGTAAAAACTCCGCCCCTGTCGGGACGGAGTGAAGGTTTGCTTTACAGCCCTCTGACAAACTCGCCCATGCGCTCCAGAGCGATGTTCAGTTTGTCGATGGCGGTGGCGTAGCTGCAGCGGATGTGGCCCTGACCGCTCTCGCCGAAGGCAGTGCCGGGGACGCAGGCAATCTTCTTTTCCTTCAGCAGGCGCTCGCAGAATTCCTCGCTGGTCAGTCCCGTGGACTTGATGGAGGGGAACACGTAGAAGGCGCCCAGAGGCTCGAAGCAATCCAGCCCCATGCTGCGGAAGCCGCTGACCATCAGCCGACGGCGGCGGTCATAGCTTTCCTTCATGTGCAGAACATCCTCATAGCCGTTCTCGCGGCCGGCCTTCAGTGCCTCGTAAGCGGCAACCTGACCCTGACGGGAAGCGCACATGATGGTGTACTGGTGAATTTTCGTCATCACCTTAATCAGCTCCTCGGGGCCGCAAACATAGCCCACGCGCCAGCCGGTCATAGCAAAGGCCTTGCTGAAGCCGTTGATGGTGATGGTCTGCTCCCACATGCCGGGGATGGAGGCAAAGGAGCAGTGCTGCTTGTCGCCATAGGTCAGCTCGGAGTAAATCTCGTCGCTGATGACGATGATGCCCGTCTCTGCGGCCACGGCGGCAATCTTCTCCAGATCCTCGCGGCTCATGACTGCGCCGGTGGGGTTGTTGGGATAGGGCAGAATCAGCGCCTTGGTTTTCGGGGTGATGGCAGCGCGCAGTGCCTCGGCAGTCAGGCGGAACTCGGTTTCCTCCGTGGTGACAACGCCCACGGGAGTACCGCCGGCGAAAATCACGCTGGGGGAATAGCTCACATAGCTGGGCTCGGGCACCAGCACCTCATCCCCCGGCTCAATCATGGCGCGCAGGGCCAGGTCGATGGCCTCGCTGGCGCCCACGGTCACCAGAATCTCGGTGGCGGGATTATACTTGGTGTTGTAGCGGCCCTGCAGATAGGCGGCAATCTCCTCGCGCAGGGGCATGGTGCCGCGGTTGGGGGTATACTGGGTTTCACCGTCGATGATGGAATTGACCGCCGCATCACGGATGTGATAGGGCGTGACGAAATCCGGCTCGCCAACGCCCAGGGAGATGGCGTCCTTCATGGTGGCGGCCAGGTCAAAGAAGCGCCGGATGCCGCTGGGCGGAACGGCGGCCACGCGCTTGTTCAGGTACTTGTCGTAATTCACGGGGAAATCACCAACCGCTGGTCAGCGCTCTCGCCCTCAAAAATAACGCCTTCCTCTTTATAACGCTTCAGCACAAAGCTGGTGGCGGTGCCGGTGACCATCTCCAGGGTGGACAGCTTTTCGCTGACAAAGAAGGCCAGCTCCTTGAGCGTACGGGCCTCCACCAGCACCAGCAGGTCATAGCCGCCGGACATCAGGTAAACGCTCTTGACCTCTTCAAAGCGGTAGATGCGCTTGGCCACGGCATCAAAGCCCATATCACGCTGGGGGGTCACGCGGACCTCAATCATGGCCTCCACGCGCTCGCGGTCGGTCTTGTCCCAGTTGATGGTGGGGGCATAACGCAGAATGACGCGGTCGTTTTCCAGCTTCTGGATGGCTTCCGCCACCTCCTGCACGGTGGCACCGGTCATCACAGCCATCTTTTCCAGGGGCAGGCGGCAGTCCTCCCGCAGCAGCTCCAGCAAATCATTTTCCAGTTTCTGCATATCACGGACTCCTTTCGGAACATTTTGTTTCCAATGAATATACAAACTTTATTTTACACGTTTTGACACGAGATTGCAACATTTTTCTTGCATCGGGGGGCGATGGGCCTGCCGCCGCCTTTCCCCTTCACACCTGTAAACTTTCCCCGAAAGCCGCTGTCCGCATCGGCTGCACCACTTGCGGCGGGGCTGGAAATATGGTAAACTATACTCGCATATCTATGGATATGAATGATTGCAGAAAGGACGGTGTCGTACTTGCAGCCCAACGATCCCCAGCGGCAGCACAGACGCACACGCAGTATACAATACGGCGCCGATAATACACAGCAGCCCCGGCAGGAGACCTCCCGCTATCAGGTACCCGCGCAGGAGGAGCTGCAGTGGGAGCATCAGCCCCTGAGCGCCGAGGAAATCCAGCGGGCCCAGCGGGCGGCGCGCCGCCAATCCACCATGAATCTTTCCGGCACACAGGAGACGCGCCCCCTGCGGCGGCCCGATGCTGCCGCCTATGACGGCAACCCCTATGCCAATGCCCCCAAGCCTGATTTGCAGCAGCGCCCGCCCCAAACCCGCGGCACCGGCAAAAAGCAGGCCGCCTTCGGGCAGAAGAAGGGCCGCGTTCGCCCCGGCGTGGTACTGTCCATTCTGGTGTTTGCGGCCATCGTGGCGCTGATTGTGCTCATCAGCCCCAAGGAGCCCCTGCGCCGTGCCACCTATTCCACCGGCACCGCAGACGGCACCACCGGCCACGTGCAGGAAGGCCCCAACAGCCTGTATCAGGGACTGGTCATCAGCGAAATCATGCCCGACAACAAAACCTCCGTGCCCGATCAGGACGGCAAATATCCCGACTGGGTGGAAATCTGGAATTCCTCCGACAAGGATATTTCCCTCAAGGGCGTGGGTCTGAGCGATGACGGCAACTCCATCCGCTTCCTGTTCCCGGATGTGATTCTCCCTGCCGACGGCCGGGTCATTGTCTTCTGTGACGATACCAACATGGCCGAGCCGGGCAAGCCCTATCACGCCAAATTCAAGCTTTCCAGCGTGGGCGAAACGGTGTACCTGTATGACCCCAACGCCTTCACCCTGGACAGCGTGACCTACCCCATCATGTCCAGCGACGAAAGCTACGCCCTGATTGACGGGGAATGGCAGATGACGAAGTTCTTCAGCCCCGGCTATCCCAACGGCGAAGCGGGCCACAACGCCTACCGCGAGGAAACCACCGTGCTGGACGGCGCCCTTGTCATCAACGAGGTGATGGCAGACCCCGTCACCGGTCTTCGCGATGAGGACGGCGAGCTGGTGGACTGGATTGAACTGTACAACAACACCGACGAGGACATCCTGCTGGACAATTATGCCCTGTCCAACAAGGAATCCAAGCCGCTGAAGTGGCGCTTCCCCGAGGGCGCCCGGGTGCCTGCCCACAGCTACTATCTGGTGTTCTGCTCCGGCAAGGACCGCCGGGACGATGCCACGGCCATCCCCCACACCAACTTCCGCATCAGCGCGGAGCATGACACCATCGTGCTCTCCGACAGCCGCGGACGGCTGATGGACAGGGTGACCATCGACAATCTCCCCCGCGACTGCTCCTACGGCCGTGATGACAGCGGCGTGTTCAAGGTGTTCACCATGGGCACGCCCACCCTGCCCAACAACCAGATTGGCCTGAACCAGATGGATTACAATATGCGCCAGATGAACCCCACCGGCGTATTCATCACCGAGGTCATGGCCTCCAACGACTCTGTCGCAACCCTTGCGGATGCCGGCAATACCGACTGGATTGAGATTTACAATTCATCCAATCTCACGGTTGATTTGTCCGGCTACGGCCTGTCCGATAATCTGGGCAGGCCGCGCAAGTGGCAGTTCCCCGCCGGCACCATGATTATGCCCGGGGAGCACAAGCTGATTTTGTGCGACGGCAACGCGGCAGCATCCACCAACGTGGTGCTGCATAGCTCCTTTAAGCTGAAGCGGGCAGGCAGTGAGATTGTCTGCCTGTCCGATCCCACAGGCAAGGTGCTCGATAAGCTGGTTTTGCCGGAGATTCCCACCAACGTATCCTATGGACGGACGATCGGGTTGGCGGGCTTTTTTTATTATGATGCGCCAACCCCCCAGCGGGCCAACAACCCCGACGGCTTCGGCGGCTATGCCCCCATCCCCTCCTTTACCGAGGAGCCGGGCCTGTATTACCGCGCCATGCAGGTGAGCATCACCATCCCGGAAAACACCACCGTGTACTACACCAGGGACGGCTCCATCCCCACCCGGGAATCCACGGTGTATGACGGCAACCCCATCGATATGGACTTTACCACCGTGCTGCGGGCCCGTGCCTTCCCGGATGATGCGGCCCTTCACCCCTCCGCAGTGCGCACCGGCACATGGTTTATCAACGCCTACCACACCCTGCCAATGGTCTCCCTGGCAGTGGACCCGGATGAGCTGTGGAACCCCAACGACGGCATCCTCACCGCAGGTGATAACGTGGACAAGAGTGTGTTCCCCTTCAAAAACACCGTGTACCGCGAATTCGGCAAAATCGGCCGCCCGGCCAACGTGGAGTATTACCTGCTGGACGGCACCAAGATGCTCAATCAGGGTGCTGAAATCGCCCTGCAGGGCCAGTTCTCGCTGGATATGCCCCAGAAGACCTTCAAGCTCCGGGCCAAGTCCCTGTACGGCGCAAAGACCTTTGCCGCCAAGCTGTTTGATGACCGGGAGTACACCGAGTACAAATCCTTCGTGCTGCGCAACAGCGGCAATGACTGC
>JAUNDF010000051.1:2065-15683 GCA_030526225.1 Clostridia bacterium | reverse complement strand
GGGAAGGCTTTTATTTTGTCTGCAAACTGTCACATGAACTGAAGAAAGCAGCACCATTCTTGCCTTCCCCGCTGGGGAAGGTGGCTGAACGAATGTGAAGCCGGATGAGGTTTATGCGGCAATTGCGCATCAGAAGAATTATCCCCTGATTTTCTCCCAAATCCCCCGGCATTCCTCGATATATTCCGCGGGGTTTTCTGCCTTGTACAGGGCGGTGCCCATGACGGCGGCATCAAGCCCGGCTTCAATCAGCTGGGGGAGGTTTTCGCGGCACACGCCGCCATCGGCCATGATATAGCCCTGATAGCCCATCTGCCGCAGCTGACGGACCTTGTCAATCATGTCGGCCATAAACTTCTGACCGCCGAAGCCGGGCTCCACGGTCATTACCAGCACAAGGTCACACAGGGGCAGCAAATCGGTGATGGCATCCACCGGCGTGCCGGGCTTTACGCTCAGTCCTGCCAGCTTGCCGCAGTCGCGGATGTGCTGCAGCATACCGGCTACATCCCCGGGAATCTCCGCGTGGATGGTCACGCCGTCGGCACCGGCATCAATAAAGGCATCAAGGTACTGGCCGGGGTTGTCCATCATCAGGTGCACATCCTGCCAGATATCGTGCTTTGCGTCAATGGCCTTGCACAGCGCGGGGGAGAAGCTGAGGTTGGGGACAAAGTGGGCATCCATAATGTCCACGTGCAGCCAATCGGCACCGGCGGCCTCCATGCGGGCAATCTCGTCGCCCATGTGCAATACATCCGCCGCCAGAATGGACGGGGCAATCTTAATCATAACGTTCCCTCCAGGTCTGTTTTACTTCGCCCAGCAGTGTGCGGTAGCGCTCCAGCCGGGGCAGGGGAATGGCGCCCTCTTCACAGGCACAGGTCACGGCACAGCCAGGCTCCCGGTCGTGGTAGCAGGGCGTAAAGCGGCATTCGCCCTCATAGGGGGCAAACTCCGGATAGTAATCCTTCAGGGTGATGGGCTCCATGTTGCTCTCCAGCTCCAGCAGGCTGAAGCCGGCGGTATCCAGCACACGCAGGCCGTCCTTCAGCATCATTTCGGCGCGGCGGGTGGTGTTTTTGCCCCGCTGAATCTTCCGGCTGATTTCGCCGGTTTCCAGCTAAAGCCCCAGCAGGGCATTGAGCATGGTGGATTTGCCCACGCCGCTCTGCCCGGCAAGGCAGCACAATTCGCACCGCATGGCCTGACGAAGCTCTTCGAGACCTTCTCCGGTCTGGCTGCACACAGCGTAGACATCCACATCCGCATGGGCATATTCCGCGCGGATGCGGCCCTCCATGGTGCTGTCCAGATCCGTTTTGCTCACCACCAGCGCACAGCGCATGTTCTGCTTCCGGGCCCTGACCAGCAGCCGGTCCACCAGCAGCATATCAGGCTCGGGCACAGGGCACAGCACGATGAGCATCAGGGATACGTTGGCCGCCGGGGGACGGATGCATTCACTGCGGCGGGGGAGAATCTCCTCCAGCCAGCCGTCCTCCTCGCCTTCGCCGGGGATAAAGGTGACCTCGTCCCCCACCAGCGGGGACATTTTCATCCGGCGGAACTTTTTCTTGCACCGCAATGTGTATTCCTCGCCGTCCTCGGTGACGACGGTGTAAAAACTGCCGATGCCGCGGATGAGTGTTCCGCGCTTCAATACTTCGCTCGTAGGGGTGACCTCCTGTCAAGGGTTGTCAGTGGGGGTGAGTTTGCGTTTGATGATGGCGGCAAGGGCGTCCAGCGCCATCACCGCGGATAAAAGGAACAGGGGCACGGAGCCGAACAGGTACCGGCCGCCTGCCTCAAACAGCAGCTCGAAGAGTGCCAGCCCCAGCAGGCTCAGGGGCAGCACCGTCAGCGGCGGATGCTGCCATGCCGCCAATGGGCAAAGGAGCGCCAGCAGCAGCACCGTCAGCCACAGGGCCGTTTCAGTGGCGGATACCATGGGCCAGCGGGGTGCCTTCACATCCCGGAAAACCCGCAGGAACCGCTGGGACAGGGACGGCTCGCTGCATTCGTAGGCCACCCAGTCACCGGTCCAGCACAATGTGCCGTCCCCGAAGGTGACCAGCAGCTTGTCCCGCATGACCCGCCAGATATCTGCGGGGTTCTGCGCGTAATGGGTCAGGGAGCGGTTGATTTCTGCCAGCTGGGCCTGCTTGCGCTCCGCCTTGGTGGGCGCACCGGCAGACAGCTCGTACAGCCGCTGATTGAACTGGCCGCTGGTTTCCGGGTTCATGCCCAGCATCACATAATGGGTGAAGCCGAAGTCCTGCTCAGGATCCAGCTCAATCCGGTTGGCGGAAAGCACCGCCTGCTTCAGGGGAACCATCACCATGATGGCGGTAAGGGCGATACACAGCACCAGCGCCAGCAGCCGCTTCCACCGGAAGGGACGCAGCAGGTCGATTGCCTCCATGATGACGATGGCGATGCACATCACCGCCGCCTGGGGCTTGATGAGCATGGACAGGCCCATCAGCAGCCCGATAGCCATCCACGATGTCGCCTTGCACTTGACTCCTGCCTTGCGGGAGAGCAGGTACAGGCACAGTGCCACCACCGGCAGCAGCAGGCTGAAGCCGTCGGAGTAGGGAATCATCATCCATGGGGAAAAGCTGACGAACAGCGTGTACAGCAGGCAGAACACGGCGATATACCGGCGCAGGCGCAGCTGCCGCGTCAGTACTGTACAGGACAGGATGCCCGTCGCCGCGGCCAGGGCACACTGCACCATGCACAGGAAGAACGTGCACTGTTCCATGGTCAGGGCGGGATTGATGGCAAGGAACACGCGGTTCAGCATCAGCAGCAGCGCGAAGAGAAAGGCGTTGTTGCTGTACTGGCTGAAGTAGGGAAGCGAGATGGATTCGGGCGGATATACTGCGTAGTCATATGCAAGAAGAGACAGAACGCGGGCATCTTGACTGCCGATAAAGAATCCGCGCTGGAAAAGGCAAAATTGTGCTGTTAATAAAATGGCGAAATACGCAACGCACAGAATCAGCACGGTGCTGTTTTTTTGCTTCGGCAGCCTAACAAAACCAAAAAGCACCATCAGTGCCGCTCCAAGCAGAGCGAAGAGCATTACAACAATTTTCCGACCACTGTTAAGAAACATGGGCAGTGATACGGCACAGATGACCAGATACAACGCTGCAAACAGCAGCAGAATCAGGCGATGGGAAAGCTTAACGGATGAACGCATTTATTCCTCCAAAGTTGTCTGAGGTTCTTTTGCATGGCTGAACACCGTGCAGGAGAATACAAGGAACGCAACCAGCAGAACCACGGACAGAATGACCTGTTCGTTTTCAAAGATGGCCCACTGGTCAAGATGTGTGCAAATGTAGAAGTATTCTACATAAACTCGCATATATACCGCCTCGGTGATGGCGGCCAATGCGATGCGCCTTTGCGTGGGTTGGCAGATGGCACAGAGAACCAGCAGAATGCCGCACACAAAGCCGTAGCGATCGTGCATGGCGGGCATGAACAGCACAGCGGCCCAGCCGAACCATGTCAGCTGCTGCAGCTCATCAAAATCGGAGGCGGGCTTTTTCATGCCCATCACCAAAGAGCGCCACAGCCCGAAGCCCAGCACACCCACGGCCAGCAGCATGCAAAGGTCGAACCAAAGGCTGGTCTGTGCCAGCAGCAGCTGTGCAAAGCCGGGGGAGAAAAGGGAAAGGCTTGTGTGGTCGCCGCTGAGACCAAGGAAAATATTGAAGTTGTACAGCGGAGACACACCGGCGGCCACGGTATAGGGCAGGGCGGTGAGCACCAGCATGGCGGGGATAATGAGGAAGTGCAGCAGGCTGAAATCCTTGCGGCGGAAATATGCGGTGATGATATAGGGCAGGAAGAAGATGGCCTGCAGCTTGAAGGACATGGCCAGCCCGTAAACCACAAACGCCGGCAGATATTTCCGCTTTAAGAACAGCAGGAAAAAGCTGACAATCAGGAAGGCCAGAATGGCATCACACTGGCCCCAGTAGGCAGAGTTGGTGATGACCGTGGGCATCATCAGGATGATGCAGTAGCTGACCGCCGCCTTGTTTTTGCTGCCTGTCAGGAGCTTGACCAAACTGCCGGACACAAGGGCCAGCAGGAAATCAAACAGGATGGAGAACAGCTTGATGGCTGTCATGGGGCTGAGAAAGGACAGCCTTGTCATCACAAACATGGCCGTCATGTAGGGGGTGGTGTAATTGCCAACCAGCTTGCCGAAGGGCGCGGCGGCAATTGCCTCATACCAGCCGGAGAGGAAACGGGTGTAATCCACTGTGACCACAAACCGCCCTGTCAGCCGGGCCAGCAGTGCCAACGCTGTAAAGCACAGGACGGCCAACAGCGGCAGATGGGCATGGATGAAATCAATCAGCTTTCTTTCGGCTTTCGTCATATGGTCAATCTCCGTGCATCAATGAGGAATGGCGTACACCACAAAGGGTGCACCGGTGAGGAAGGGATAGCTTGCGATGTCCTTCAGCTGGCGGGGGATGTTCTGCCATTCGGCCATCATGTTTTCAAACAGGGCAACATCGGCGGTGTACACCATTTCATACTGCTCCCGGATGGTGTTGTAGGTGGGGGTTGCCAGCGGGTACAGCTCCTGCTGTTTGGCATACATATCCCAGTAGCTGGGATTGGTGATGAAGTACAGCTTGTTTTTGTCCTCCGCCTTGGGGACGACCCTGCCGCCCTCGAAGGTGAAGCGGTCGTACTGGGCGCCGTTGACGGGATTGTCCAGCGCGAAGGGCGTGTATGCCTCGAAGATGCTGTTCTCCGGGGTGATGCCCATCTCCCGCAGCAGCGTGTTGCCCACATCATAGCTGCTGGGCGCAGAGGCGAACAGCGAGTGGGAAACACAGGTAATCACCATGTTCGCCCCGCACAGGACAATCAGCATGATGACCAGCACAAGGCTGATGATGCGCACCGGCTTGCGGCTGATTTTCCGGGTGATGTGTACCAGCCATGCGCCGCCTATGGCAGCAAGCAGCAGATACCCCACGAACATGGGGATGCCCCAGCG
The DNA here is from genome assembly GCA_030526225.1 of Clostridia bacterium. GTDB lineage: Bacteria > Bacillota > Clostridia > Christensenellales > Aristaeellaceae > JAUNDF01. The sequence goes on along the minus strand of JAUNDF010000051.1, from coordinate 10,639 downwards.
CACCCAGTGGAGCTTCAGCATGCTCAGGCACACCCAGAACAGGGCGGGCAGCAGCAGCGGGGCATGCTCCTTCTTCCGGTGCAGCAGGATATACACAAGGCCCAGTATCGCCGGAACCGCGCCGGAATACCCCAATACCGCGGCAATGGATTCCAGATAGAACAGCAGATTGCCCTTGGGGCTCAGGCCGTCGGCACCCAGATGGCTGGGGCGTGCCTCGTGGCGGATGATGGTGATGACCTGCTGCACATCCCAGAAAAGGTTGGAGGCGATGACAAACACCGTCACCGCTGTCACCAGCACACACAGTGCGGCACGGGGGAGAATGCGCCGGGCCTCCTTGTCGCGGACAGACCGCACCATCACCACCAGTGCGATGTAGGCCGCCATAATGGCTGCCGGGTACTTGATGGTTACGGAAATGCCCAGCATTACGCAGGCCCATACGATGTGCTTCATGCGGCCTGTTTCCATGTATTTCATGGACAGCAGACCGATGGCCGCCATGAAGAAGGCCAGCGGCACATCGGGGGTGGCATAGGCGGAGTGCTATACAAACAGCACGCAGAAGGCCATCAGGAAGGAAGCCATGCAGGCGGTCACCCGGGGAGAAATGCTGTCCCGGCGAACCATCTTTCCGGCCAGGATGCCGGTCATGGGAATCAGGGCAGTGCCGAAGCATACCGTGTAAAGCCTTGCCATCAGGTGATAATGCCACTGGGCAAGGGTAGTGCCGCACAGGGAGGCAATCCAGCGGGCAATGGCGAAAATCAGCGCGCAGCACTTGATTTCAAACTGGTCCGGGCGATTGTATACATAGGACAGGTACGAGCCGCGCTCCACCAGATCCAGGGCATTGTCCACAATGGCAACCTCGTCCCCGAGCAGCAGCAGGGGGAAGCCCCAGAAGGCGTGAATCACGCGCAGCACAAATCCAAGCAGGGTGATGAGCCCAATCATCCACCCCGCAGGGTGTTCTTTCATCGAGCGCCTTATGCGCTGCAGCATCATGGTCATCTCCTTTATTTGCGCAGGCCGCGGACGAAGTCCTTCAGGTTAAACAGGCCCGTGAAGTGGTACAGGGCAATCAGCGCGGCGTACAGCACCAGATACAGCCCGCCCAGCAGGAACAGGTTGTTGATGACCACCCGGTTGAGCAGCACCCGCAGCCCCAGCCAGAAGCAGCTGGAGAAAAAGAGCAGGAACAGCCCCTTGTTCTTTTTGGTGGGGGTGCCCAGCTTCTTCAGCTTCATCCGGGCGTAGATGGTGATGGCCATCAGTGCGCCGCGGGTAACGATAAAGCCGGCCAGTGCCGTGCCGGTGATGCTCATATTGCTGGTCAGCGGGAATACCAGCGCCACATCCGCCGCAAGGGTGATGACGGACAGCCACACCGTGAACTTGCGGTCGTTCATGGCGGAAAGCATCATGGCATACATCACCGTCATGCCGATGGAGAAATGGGCGAAGGACAGAAAACCCAAAGCATCCGCCGCACGGATGTAGGTCTTGCCGTAAAAGCAGCGCAGCAGGGAAGGACCCGTGGCGGAAATCATGGCGCAGATGGGCAGCACCAGCGCCAGCGCCGCCTGCTCCATCAGGGAGGCCGTATCCACCACATCCTGATGGCGGCCCTCGCTGTAGGCGCGGGTCAGGGTGGGCAGCAGGATGGTGAAAAACGCCTGCAGGATAAAGTAGGTCACCTTGGCAAAGTTCACCGCGCCGGTGTAGTAGCCGGCCAGCGCGCTTTCGTGGGTGCGGCCCTTGACCACCAGGGTATCAAGGCTGAGTACCACGGAAACGATGATGAAGAATACGGAGAAATTCAGTGTGGAGCGCACATATTTCCCGAAGGGGATGCGCTCCCGGGCGGTGTTCTGCATGGCGGCCCGGTTGCGGTACAGCAGCCCGCAGCCCGCCGCAATGCCAATCAGCCCCGCGGTAACATAGCCCATTTCCGCGCCCACAATGGGGTCACGGAAAATCCACAGCACATAGGGCACTACGCTCAGCTTGCACAGGCTGTAAATCAGGTTGGCCGTGGCGGCGGAGACGAATTTGCGCAGACCCTCCGCAATGCCGATGGTCACCACAAAGGAGCCGTTGGACAGCACCATCAGGCTGGCAAGGCGGATGTACCGGGGGATGGACGCATCCTGCAGAAGCCTGCCCAGCAGGTTGGCCCCCAGTACGTTGACGGCGCACATCACCAGCATCATGCCGGCCTGAAATAGGATGCCCTTTTGAATCAGGTTCTTCGTATCATACTTGCCGGAGCTGATCTCCTTGCTCAGGGACTGGCGCACGCCGTTGTTAAGGAACAGATACTCAAAATCCAGAATGGTGAGGATGCTGCCCATCACGCCGTACTCGGCCGGGGTCATCACCGCCCCGAAGAAATAATGAATCGCGTAGCCTACCACCACGAATATCAGGTTGCAGACAACGTTAAACAGAATGCCTGTGGCCATAGCTTGTTTCCTTTATCAATCTTTACTTTACCCCGTCCAGCACCCGTGCATATTCCCGGCCGATGACCTCGTAGTCGAACTGCAGTGCGGTTTCGCGGGCGCAGGCGGCATAGGCGCGGCGCTCGTCGGGGGAAAGGGACAGGATGCGCTGCAGTGCGCCTGCCAGCGCCGCGCTGTCCTTGTCGGGGACGAGCAGCCCGTTGCGGCCGTCCTTCACAATGGTGGGGATGCCGCCGGTGGCCGTGCCTACCACGGGCAGGCCCGAGGCCATGGCTTCCACCAGCACCAGTCCGAAGCCCTCCTGGGCGCCGTTGGGCATGATGACCGAGGGCGCGCACAGCACATCCGCCGAGGCGTAAATCACGGCCAGCTCCTCGTGGGTCTTGTTGCCAAGGAACTGTGCATCAATGCCGTTTGCGGCGGCCTGTGCTTCCAGCGCGGCACGCTCGGGGCCGTCACCGGCGATGACCAGCTTCGCATTCGGGATGCTCTTCATGGCGTCCACCAGATAGCGCACGCCCTTGTTTTCGCTCAGCCGTCCGGCGAAAAGCACCACCTGCTTGTCGCCCTGCCGGAACAGCTGCTCCTGCCGCTTGTCGGGGGTAAAATCACCTGTATGACAGCCCATGGGCAGCACACGGATGTCCTCCCGGCCGCACAGCTCCTTCACCTGACCGGCCAGATAATCCGACACGGCGGTGACGGCGGCGGCCCGCTTCAGGCAGCGCTTTTTCAGGTTCAGGATGGGGAACTTGTTCATCGCCCGCACATCGCTGCCGTGGCAGGTGATGAGCATGGGCTTGCGGAACAGCCCGTGGATGATGCCCTGGGGAATCAGCCAGTGGCCGTGGATGATGTCGTAATCCTTCTGCATCCGCAGTAGCTTCAGCCACAGCCCCGCAAACAGGAAGGGCACCAGCAGTGCCCGCGCCTTCTTTTCCTTGATGCGGAAGGCGATGGCCCCGGGGTAGCAGAGGGTCTCCCATTTTTTGACAGGGAAGTACCGGTAGCGCACCACATGCACGCCCTCAAGGGTTTCCTTTTTGGCGGCACCGGGGGCAGAGGGCGCCAGCACCGTAACATCGTAGTACGGCTGCAGTGCTTTGGCCAGATCCAGAATGAACCGGGGCTCGCCGTCCCCTTCCCACCGGGGGAAGGTGGAGGCGGTCATCAGCAGGCGGCGCTTCATGCCTGCTCCTCCTTCTTCTTCTGCTCAGCATCGTAATCCATCTTGCGGACACGGTACTGGATGTCCTCCAGAATCTGCCGGTTCTTGGCGATGACATCAGCCTGCAGGCCGATAATCCACGTCATAAAGCCCATCATCAGCAATGTGGAGGCGAGAATCAGGGACTGCACATGGCCGGCGGATTGGCCCATGCCCATGAAAATCAGGAAACGGATGCCCAGAATCAGGCCGATGACGAAGGGAATCGCGCCCACGCAGAAGAAAGCCGCCATGGGCTTGTACATCACATAGGCCCGCAGGATGGTGACCATGGACTTTTTCACATAGCCCATCATGCTGTTAAACAGCCGGGAGGGGCGCAGCTCGGCGTTGGTGCGGATGGGTACGCTGGTCTGGGCGATGCGGGTGCGGCCTGCCTGCACGATGGTTTCCAGGGTGTAGGTGTACTCGTTGGTCACGTTCAGGCGCATGGCAGCCTCGCGGCTGAAGGCGCGGAAGCCGCTGGGCGCATCGGGGATGTCGCTCTTGGAGGCCTTCTGTACCACCCAGCTGCCCAGATGCTGCAGCTTTTTCTTCAGGGGAGAGAAATGCTCGGTCTGGTCGATGGGGCGCTCGCCGATGACGATGTCGCTCTTGCCCTCCAGAATGGGGCGCACCAGCTTTTCAATGTCATCGCCGCAGTACTGGTTATCCGCATCGGTGTTGACGATGATGTCCGCGCCGTTGCGCAGGCATGCATCAAGGCCGGCCATGAAGCCCTTGGCCAGACCCTTGTTGCGGCGGAAACTGACGATATAGTTCACGCCCCAATTTCGGGCCACCTCCACGGTGTTGTCCTTGCTGCCGTCGTCGATGATCAGGTACTCGATGGTATCGATGCCGTCAATGTGCTTGGGCAGGGCATCAAGGGCCACGGTGAGGGTTTCTGCTTCGTTGTAGCAGGGAATCTGAATAATCAGCTTCATGTCATTACCTCTTTCGCATTACAGCTTGTTGAAGAAATAGTAAACAAAGTCACCGGCAAAAAGCAGCACCGACAGGGCGATGCCCAGCGCCGTTTTCCATTTGGGGGATGCTTCCTCCTGCATTTTGCCCGCAAAGAACATGGCGAAGGCAAGGGACAGGAAGGCAATCATGCAGATGTAGTAGCGGGACTGATATCCGGCCAGATAGCCGCGCTTCAGGTAATTGGCATAGCAGTTGATGAACTGCGTGCCCACCGTGGTGGCAAGGGCCGCAAACAGCGCGGTGAACATGGGGGCGAATTTGTCCCCCCTGCGCCAGCTGCGGATGGTCTGGCACAGGGCAAGAACCGGCACCGACCATGCGCCGATGGAGAACACCGCCCGCAGGCCTTCCTTCATCACCCAGCCCTCATGGCCGTACAGTGTGGACCAGGTGTGGGCAAAGTTCGAGAAGAAGTGACCCATGTACTGGGGCAGTGTCAGGTGCACCCGCTGGCTTTCTTCCACAAAGAACCGGGAGGAGGCCAGATAATTGGGGTCAAAGTCGGAAGGACTGGGCTGCAGGTGGTGATACTTCATCAGGATGATGCCGTAGTAGCACAGCGGCAGCAGATACAGCGGCAGCGTGTACCAGAAGGACCGCGTTTTGAATACCCGCAGTCCCTTCTTCTGCACAAGGTCCAGCAACACCACCATCACCAGCGCGATGCCCAGCATTTCGCCGGCGGTCAGCTTGCTCAGCGCCGCGGTGAAGAAGCCGCCGCCCACCAGCACATAGGTGGCAGGGGATGTGCTGCCCTCGTAGTAGCGCACAAGGCCCCACAGGAACAGCGTACAGCCAAGGAACACCAGATTGTCGTTGTTCACGCCGCTGCCCACATAGGCCACCATGGGGATGCAGGCAATGCCAAGGGCGTACAGCACATGGGGCAGCATCCGTCCGGTGCGGGCAAGCAGCCGCTTCATGCCGATGGGGTAGAAGCACAGCCACACGGTGACAAGCGTCAGCAGGATGTTCACCATGCGCATCCGCAGCAGGCTGGCGGCAATGTCATCAGAGGAGACAGAGGCCCCTGAGAAGAGGCTCATCAGCCGGTAGTACAGCGGCGGATGGCCCACATAGTTGTATTCATCGGTGACGGTGTAGTGCAGTCCGTCAGCTGTCTCGTACTGGTACATCTGCGTAAAGTCGGGGATGATTTCGCCGGGATGCTCATTGCAGTACAGCACATAGGACCAGTGGCAGTCCTCATCCGGCACGCCGCCCAGATTGACGGCGTAGTAGCTCATCACGGCCAGCAGCATCACCATCACCAGCGCATACATCACGCCCACGCGGATGCGGTGCTGCTTCTCGGCGGATGCGCTGTTGTAGCGGCGGATGGCAAGGGTCTCCAGCACCATCACCGCCGCACCCAGCAGCAGCATCAGCCAGAAGGAAACGGTGCCCATGCATCCGAAGAAGGACAGCAGCTCCGTATCCAGGGTGATGGCGCGGATGACATACTGCGTTCCTTCATCCACCCGCACATTGATGCGGATGAGGCTGGGGTGAACCATCACGAAGGGAATCACCGCGCCGGTTTCTCCGGCCTTCAGCTTTACCGCGCTGGTCAGCTCCTCGGAGTACCGGGCAACGGCATTGCGGTAGTAGGCCTGCACGGTGACATCACCGGCAAAAGGCTGAGCAAAGGTCACGCGCAATCCGCGCACCGCCCTGCCATGGGCATCCCAGATGTGGAAGGCATCAGGCCCTGTGGCCGTCACCTGCATCCCCTCCGGGGCCGGCACGCAGTCTGCATCGTGGCTGTCGGCAAAGTCGCGCGTCAGGTCAACCTCCGCCTGCGATGCGCCCTCGCAGAACAGGGGCAGCTGTGCTGAGTGCATCAGGTTGGGCACCAGAAACGCCAGCACCAGCGCCAGGACCGCCGTGATGCCATAAATGGCAATTTTTGTCATCAATCGGGCTTTCCGCCGGGGTTTCATGGCCTCATCCCTTCCTGTAAAAATGCATATTACAACACATTAGTATAGCATATACAGGAAGGGTTTTCAACAAAAGAAAGGTGGGAGGGGGGAGAAAACAGCATGCAAAAAGGACCGTGAACAATTCCATTCACAGTCCTGATATTCATCCTTAAATCCCCACTTCCCCTGCGTCCAGCACCTTATCCACAATGGCGCCGCCGAGGCAGGTGTCGCCGGCGTAGAGGACGCAGCTTTGGCCGGGGGTAACGGCGCGCTGGGGCACCAGGGAGCGGATGCTCAAGGTGCCGTCCTCCTGCAGGGTGACGGTGACGGGCTGGTCGGGCTGGCGGTAGCGGTAGCGGGCGGTGCAGGTCAGGGATTGACCCGCGGTGATGGGCGCATCATCCACCCAAGTGACATCGGTGCCCACCGCAAGGGTGGAGTACAGCATGGGATGGTCATCACCCTGAGCTACCAGCAGGCGGTTGCGCAGCAGGTCCTTGCCGATGACAAACCAGCTGCGGCCGTCACCGCAGCCGCCGATGCCAAGGCCACGGCGCTGACCGAGGGTGTAGTACATCAGGCCGTCATGGGTGCCCACCACCGTGCCGTCGGGGGCCACCATATCGCCCTTTTGGGCAGGCATAAACCCGGACAGGAACTGCTTGAAGTTCCGCTCGCCGATAAAGCATACGCCGGTGGAATCCTTCTTTTTGCTGACGGGCAGGCCGTTTTTCTACGCAATCTCCCGCACCTGCTGCTTGGTCAGATGCCCCACGGGGAACATTGCCTTTTCCAGCTGATGCTTTTTGAGCATGTACAGGAAGTAGCTCTGGTCCTTGTTGGGGTCTGCGCCGCGCAGGAGATGGCCCATGCCGTCGGTCTGGACAAAGTGGCCGGTGGCCATTTTGGAGGCCCCCAGCTGCATGGCAAAATCAAGGAAAGCCCGGAACTTGATTTCCCGGTTGCACAGCACATCCGGGTTGGGGGTGCGGCCCTTTTTGTATTCATCCAGGAAATAGGAGAAAACGCGGTCCCAGTATTCCTTGGCAAAGTTGACGGAGTAGTAGGGGATGTCAATCAGGTCGCAGACCTCGCGCACATCGCTCCAATCGCTTTCAGCGGTGCAGGTGCCGTTTTCGTCCTTCTCCTCCCAGTTTTTCATAAACACGCCCACCACATCGTAGCCCTGCTGCTTCAGGAGCAGCGCGGTCACCGAGGAATCCACGCCGCCGGACATGCCTACCACAATGCGCTCGCTCATGCTTCTACCTCCTCAAGCCGGTCCAGCACCCGGGTGAGGACCTCATCGGCAATCTCCTCCGGCGTGCGGGATGCATCCACCACAATCCAGCGGCGGGGATCGCTGTCAATCAGCTGATGATACCCTGCCTCCACCCGGCTGTGGAAATCATCCCCCGCCAGCTCAATGCGGTCGGGGTCGGTGGCGGCACAGCGGCGGCGCAGCGCCTCTTTGCGGTCGATGGAAAGGAACACGGTGGCATCGGGCATGGTGCCGTCCACCGCGGGGGCATTGATGGCGGATATCAGCGCCGTGCCCAGCTCGCGCCCCGCGCCCTGATAGGCCACGGAGGAATCCACAAACCGGTCGCACAGCAGCAGTTTGCCGGCCGCCATCGTCGGGCGGATGACCTGCCGCACATGCTGCGCACGGGATGCGGCATACAGCAGCGCCTCGGTCTCCATGCACATTTCGATGTTGTTTTTATCCAGCACCAGCTCGCGGATTTTTTCGCTGATGGGGCATCCGCCGGGCTCGCGGCTGTGCACCACCTCGTAGCCGCACTGCTCCAGCCCGCGGGTGAGCAGGTTCAGCTGGGTGGTTTTGCCGCAGCCGTCCATGCCCTCCATGGACAGGAACGCGCCTTTGGGGGGCTGCATGCCGGGGCAGAGGATATCAATCACATCCTGCACCGTGTGGGCGATTGCATCGGCGCCGTGGCCGCGCAGCTCATCCTCC
>JAUNDF010000051.1:0-2055 GCA_030526225.1 Clostridia bacterium | reverse complement strand
GTCCGCGCCCGCCGCGACAAGCTCTTCCTCCGTGCCGTAGCCGTAGGTCACGCCCAGGGCCTTGATGCCCACATCATGGGCGCCCTGCATGTCAAAGCGGGTATCGCCCACCATCCATGCCTCGTCATATGCCTCGGGCAGCGCATCGCGAATCAGCTGCTGCTTGTCGGGGTGGCTCCCCTCCACCGGGCCGATAATGCGCTGCAGATATTTCGACAGCCGGAATTTCTCCAGAATGCGCACCGCCATGTCCTGGGGCTTGCCGGTGGCCACAGCACACCACACGCCCTGGGAAGTCAGCATGCGCAGCAGGGTGCGGATGCCGGGGTACACCTTGTTTTCATACAGGCCCGTTACGCTGTAGCGGTCGCGGTAGTGGCGCAGACCCTCCACTGCCTGCTCCTCGGTCATGCCCATGTATTCCATAAAGGACCATTTCAGCGGCGGACCTACAAACTTGCGCAGAGTCTCTGCATCCGGGTGGGGGAAGCCCATCTGGTCGGCGGTATATTTCACGCAGTTCCAGATGCCCTCCTCAGACTGGGTCAGGGTGCCGTCCAGGTCAAAAATCACACAACGCATACCAGCGCATCTCCTTCTGTGCCGAATCGTCCGCGCTCGCCTGCCTGCCGCAGCAGCGCCACAATTTCCTCTGTAATCTCTTCGCCGGGGCATACCAGCGGAATCCCCGGGGGATACAACCCTGCGGATACAGCCGCCACCCGGCCTGCCGCCTTGTCAAAAGGAACCGCCTCGCAATCCGCCATGGCGGCCTTGCGAAGGCTCATCACCTGCCTTGTCTGATTGGTCATGTTGGGCAGGGCCTTCTGCTGTTGGGGCTATGCGGGAATGGTCTGCAGAACCGCCAGCAGCCGGTTTAAATCCGCAATCGTATCCATGCAGGACAGGATGATGACCACCCGGCTGTGGTCGTACATCTCCACATCAATGCCGTGCTCCGCCAGAGCGGACGCCAGCTGCCTGCCCCCCTGGGGCGCATGGAGCACCAGCCGGGTGGGGTCAAAGGACTGGTGTGTTTCGGCCCAGTCAGCGTGGGTGCAGCGGTAGGGCGTGGGGTGCAGCTATGCCCGCACAACATCCGCCATATCGGCTACCTCGGCCAGCTGCTTTGCGCCCTTTTCTTCCATAAAGGCACGGCTGTCGTCAATGGTCATCAGCATCACAAAATTGGGGGATGATGTCTGCTCCCGCCGCAGAATGCGCATGGCCTTGCCGTGGTCCGCCGCATCACGCAGGTGCAGCACCGCCGTGCCGGTCAGCCCGGGGAGGGTTTTGTGCACGGACTGTGTCCATGCATCCACGCCGTATGTGCCCGCGGAGGACGGGTAATCCAGCCACGGCAGGTGCGCGCCGTGGGCTTCATCCACCACCACGCGGATGCCAAGGCCGTGCGCCTTTTTGACAATCCGCTCCAGCGGGATGCAGCAGCCGTAGAAATCCGGCCGCGTCAGCAGCAGCACCTTCGCATCGGGATGCGCATCCAGCATGGCCAGCACGGTTTCCTCCGCCATGTAGCAGTAGCCGTCTGCCCGCTGGGTAAAGGGCATCCACACCGCATCAATGCCGCCGAGAATGCACCCGTTGGCCGCGGAAAGATGGGCGTTGCGGGGCAGCAATGCCTTGTCGCCCTCTCCCGCATACAGCTGCAGCATGGCATGGATGCCCGCCGTGGAGCCGTTGTGCAGGAAGATGGTATCCCCGGCCCCCGCCGCCCTTGCATACAGCTGCTGGGCCCGGGCTATGCCGCTGTCCGCCGCGTACAGGTCATCGGTGGTGGGCAGCTCGGTGGTATCCAGTGTATAGGGATCAAACTGCTCAAAGGGATTGCGTCCCTTGTGCCCCGGCATATGGCCGCTGAGCCTGCCGGACGCTTCCTTCAGCATGGTAAAAATCGGTCGCATGGTCAATCTCCTCCAATTGTATAGTATAGAGGATTTGCGGGCCGGGTGCAAGGGCGAGTTGGGGGAGCCCTCTCAGTCTTTGTAGGTTTACAATTGATGTGAGACCGCAAGGTATACAAAAAAGCGATTGAGT
>JAUNDF010000121.1 GCA_030526225.1 Clostridia bacterium | reverse complement strand
TCGAAAGAATAGAGGAGATGACAAGGCTGATGGGTGGGGATGGAAATATCAGGTAAATTAATGGTATATTCAAACGATAGTGGTGCATGCCTATTGAAAATGGTTTGGACAATAATGGTCACATTGAAAACGTGCTGCTGCTGGTCCGAAAGGATTAACGAACAGAACATCAATTAAAAAAACGAGGGTGTGAACGAATTGCTTCACATCCTCGTTTTGCGTTATTCTTCTGTACTCTTTCGCATGGCCAGTACGCTGAAAATCATGCCGATGCAGTCCAGCCACATGATGAGGTAACAGCAGGAGACGGGCAGCCATTCAAGGAACACGATTTTCTTTTCCACACCGAATTCCATGGCGATGACAATCAGCATGCACATAAGCGTCAGCACCCAGCTGCGCACCATGGCTTTGGTGCTGCCGGGGCGGGCGATGATGCACCAGTACAGCAGCACCGCGGCCACCGCCACTGCACTGAGCACCTGTGACACGCGGACAAAGCCCCACCGCAGAACGCTGTCCTGCCGCATGCTTTCGCCCAGCGCCTGCATGGCGGCATACATCAGCAGGAAGGTGGCGGCTTTATTTCCGGGGCGCTTGCAGCGGCTGCGCAGGATGATGACAAAAATCACCAGCGCAATCGCGGCCTCTGCCACATTCACCGCCCAGTACCAGGAGTAGTAGCTCTCGTTGTAGTGGGCCAGCGGGAAGAAGCAGAACATGCCGGCATCCTCAAGGCAGAACAGGCTCATGCCGCTGCCTTCGGTGAACCATTCCTCCACATCCCAGCCATAGCCTTCGCCCACCAGCCCTTCGGCCAGCCGGCACAGGGCAATCATCAATGCGGCAGGGGCGGCAAGGGTATCCATCAGCGTGCCGGCGTTTTGACCCGTGATGCGGGCGGTGCACAGGGCGGCAATCATGCAGCCGAGCAGCGTGCCGTACAGGACAAAGCCGCCGTCTGTCAGGCGGAAAAACCAGCCGATTCCCTGCTGGAAGAACCAGCCGTAGCGAATCAGGCAATAGCCAAGGCGGGCAAACAGCAGGCCCAGCGGGATGGCCAGCAGGGCGAACCAGCTGAGGGTGCCGGGCTTGATGCCGCTGTGCTTCATCTGTGTACCGGCCACCAGCAGTGCCACCAGCGCGCTGAGGGTCACCGCAAGGCCGTAGTCGTACACAGTCAGGGGTCCAAGGGTCAAGGTTGCCATCGGTTATTCCTCCGTATAGGCGGAAGCGAAATACAGGATGTCGCTGATCTGCCGGGTGTTGGGGTTTTTGTGGATGCGCTTTTCACCCACGATAACGTTGGTGGAGCCGCCGCCATCCAGATTGTAGGCCAGCAGGCAGTCGGGGAACAGCTCCTTGATGAAGGCGGCGAAATCGGTCATGGTCATGCCGTAGGAGGCATCGGCCTTGCCGTCGCACTCCACGATGGCGTATTCCAGATGGCCCAGCTGGACGATGGCCACGCGCTGCATCTTGTAGCAGTGCTGGAATTCGCGGGTGGTAATCTCCTGCACCTCGCCGTTTTCCACCAGCACAGGGCCGAGGGTAAAGGTGTTGATGACGGTGCGGTCCTTGGGGAAGGTGCTTGTCAGGAAATCCTGAATGTCTTCGGATTTGGCGTTGCGCACGGCGTAGAAATCACCCTGATCGTCGATGAACAGCACATCGCGCTTGCCGTTGGGGGCATCGCGGTACAGCACACCCTGACGCACCAGATAGCCGAAGTCGTAGTACTTGAAGAAGTCACCGTTGACGGCGGCCACGGCATTGACATGCTTGGAGAGGGCCAGTGCCTTCACATAGCCGGTCTTGCTGTAGTCATCGTGGCTCATGGCAGTGCGGATCTGGGAAGGGTCCGCAATCTTGATGCGCACGATGGAGCAGGGGAGCTTCTTCACCACCATATGCTCGGTGGTCACGGTGATGGTGGGGTCGGAATAATTCTCCGCATCCGTCCAGCCGGAGGGGATGGTGGGATTGCCGGGAATCAGCTGATCGATGCCCAGCTGATATGTTTTTTCCTCGGCGATGGCGGGGGAGGATACCGTGAGGGCGATGCAGCACAGCATCAGGCTTACGGCAATCCAGCGGATGATATTGCCCTTGTTCATGGGTCAGTTACCTCCTTGGGTTGATTGGGGAATATGCTCCAGCAAATCGTCTTTTGCCTCATCCTCCCCGACGGAGGTCCAGGCAAGACCGAATTTGGCGTTATCAAACATATCGTGGGATGAAACGGTGAACATATATTCCACCCCGTTGGTCATGGTGCAGGAAAAGCCAAGCTGGCTGCGATGGCAGCGGAAGGCATCCTGCGCGATTTCGAGGGGCGTTTTGCCGCCAAGCAGCGGGGACGGGGTTTCCCAGTCCATCATCACTTCGTTTTCCGG
>JAUNDF010000050.1 GCA_030526225.1 Clostridia bacterium | reverse complement strand
GGCAGCTGCAGCTTGGTCGCTTAAGTCGGTCTCACATCATTGACAAATGAACAAGCAGATAACACGGGCTTTGTATTCATCCGCAAAAGAAAAAGACGGCGCATGGCCGTCTGACTGATTATACTGATTTCATGCAGGATGCCCGCTCCTTCAGCAATTCCACAAGACCGATGGCGGTAACTGCTTCAATGACAGGCGTTACGCGGGCAAGAATGCACGGATCATGCCGCCCGTGGACGGAGATGGTATCATTTTCCATGCGCTTGATGGAAATCGTATCCTGATTCTGTGAAATGGACGGTGTTGCACGGACACAGCAGCGGAACACCACCGGCATGCCATTGGTAATGCCGCCCTGAATGCCGCCGGAATGATTGGTGACCGTTTCCACACGGCCATCCACCATGCGGAAGGCATCATTGGCCTGACTGCCTAAAAGAGAGGCAAAGCCGAAGCCGTCACCGAATTCCACGCCCTTGACGGCAGGGACAGAGAAAAGCAAATGAGACAGAATGCTCTCCACGCTGTCAAAGAACGGAGCACCCAATCCGGCCGGAAGACCGGTGGCCATGCATTCCACAACGCCGCCGATGCTGTCCTGCTTTTCGCTGGCGCGGATGATTTCCTGCTCCATTTTTTCACTGAGACCGGGCTGCAGGGTGGGCAGTGTCATGTGCTTCAATGCATCGTACTGCCCGGGATGAACGCTGTCAAAGGCATCATCCTGCAGATTGCCGAGGCGGGCAATGTGGCTGTAGATGCCAATTCCCTGCTGCTCCAGATATTGCATGCAAAACGCACCGGCAAACACCAGCGGCGCTGTGATTCTGCCGGAGAAGTGACCGCCGCCGCGCCAATCCTCAAAGCCGAAGTAACGCACATGGCCGGTATAATCCGCATGACCCGGACGAGCTAAATCAACACCATCACCGTAATCGGCAGAATGCTGATTGGTATTTCTGATAATCGCGGTCAGCGGCTGACCGGTGGTCACACCATTCAGAACACCGCTGAGAATTTCCGGGGCATCCGCTTCCTTTCGGGGAGTGCTCATTCTGTTTTTGCCGGGTGCACGGCGCGCCATTTCAAACAAGACCCTGTCCATATCGATCTTCATGCCCGCAGGAAAGCCATCCATGGTCATGCCGATGGCTTCCCCGTGAGACTGACCGAAAAGGGACAGCTTCAGATGATTGCCGAAAAAGCTGCTCATTCAATGTGCCCTCCCAGCTGTTTGTATGTATCCAGATAGGCAGGCCACGATTTATGCAGTGCCTCCACCCCCTGAATGACGATGGGTTCATCACAGCGAAGTGCCGCGATGGATGCCAGCATGACCATGCGGTGGTCATTCATCGCATCAATGACCACGCCGCCCTTCAGCTTGTCAACACCTTCCACCACCAGCGTATCGCCCTCAACCCTTGCACAGCCGCCAAGCTGATTGAGGATGGTGACCGTGCCCTCCAGCCGGTCGCACTCCTTCAGCTTCAGCCGTCCGCAGCCGGTCAGCCGGGATGTGCCGCCGGCAAGCTGACAGGTCAGCGCTACGATTGGTGCGATATCGGGGCAGCCGCTCATATCAAGGGTGGCGCCATGCAGCTGCTCTGCCTTGACGGCAATGCCGGATTCATCCTCCGTTACAACAGCACCCAGCTTCTGCAGACAGTCAATTACGGCACGGTCACCCTGTACCGTGTCCTTTTCAAGCCCGGTTACCTTCACATCATTGCCAAGTGCGGCGGCACAAAGATAGACCGCCCCCTGGGAATAGTCACCTGTCAGCGGACCGGACACGGCATGATAACGCTGATTGCCGGGAATGACCCATGTGTAGGGGCCTTCCTCCTGAAGGGTAATCCCGCTTTCAAGGAGCGCCTTCACCGTCATGTCGATGTAGGCAGAGGATTCTACCGGCGGCTTGACCTGAAGCCTTGAATCACCGCTGAGCATGGGCAGAGAGAACAGCAGACCGCTGACGAACTGGCTGGAAACATTGCCCGGCAGTACATAATTGCCGGCGTTCAGTCTGCCCTGCACATGCAGCTCTGCCGCACCGTCGGGGCCGCTGCCCATCCACCAGGATGCGCCGCGGGGTACAAACAAATCGCGATAGACATCCATGGGACGCTGACCCAAACGGCCATGCATCTGGAACACGCCGCCGTTGGCCATGGTCATGGCGATGGGGACCAGAAAACGCAGGGTGGAGCCGCTCTCGCCGCAATCCATATAAGGGGTACCGACCCGGCGCTGACCTGAGCCGGTCAGGGTAATGGCATCGCCCTGAATGGATACTTCCGTGCCCAATGCCTTCAGGCAGCGGATGGTTGCGGCCATATCCTCGCTGTCCATAAAACCGGTCAGCGTTGTTGTACCCGCCGTCAGACCTGCACAAATCATTTTGCGGTGGGATTCAGATTTTGACGCGGGTGCAGCCGTAAGACCGGAAAGATGTCCGGGGAAAAACTTCATATCCATAAAAATTTCAATACCTGCCTTCCATGGTTTGTATCATACCATATAAAAAGAAAAATGGTTGTTTTGCTTTTGTATTTATCTGTCCGGGGGGATTCGTTGACACGGCTTTGCACTTCCCCTATAATATAGGTTGGAATGATATCGGATACGGAGGATTATTCAATGCAAAAACCATTGAATTTATCAAATAGAGAACGCAATTATGGTCTGGATTTACTGCGGATTCTGTCTATCTTGGCGGTCACGGTAACCCATTTGCTGAATCTGAGCATCAAGCTTTATAACCCCGCACCCATGAGCTTTTCCGCTGCCCCGGCTGTGATGTGGCTGATGTTTATCGCGGCAATGTTCAGCGTAAACTGCTTCGGCCTGATTTCAGGGTATGTAGGCTTAAGCAGCAAATTCTCTATCAGAAAACTTGTGGGCTTTTGGCTGCAGCTGTTCGTCATCAATCTGATTTCTTCGGTGATTTATTATTATGCCGAGGGGTGGCTGATTTCCTGGAAGGATCTCGGCGACATCCTGCTGATTATTACCAAAAACCATTACTGGTACATGACGGCTTATTTCCTGCTGTATCTGTGCTCCCCCGTTTTGAATGCCGCCATTCAGAAGCTGAGCCGCGAGCTGCTGCTCGGTCTGCTGCTTGCAGGATTTCTGCTGTTCTCCGTTGTCCCTGTTTTGACCCAGACCGACACCTACTATGTCAAGGATGGGTACTCCTTTGTCTGGCTGGCCTATCTGTATGTTGCCGGCGGATACTTCGCGCGATTCGGACTGCCGTTCCAAAAGAAGCATGCTTCCCTGAAGGCTTTTGCCTGCTATGCCGTCACCTGTCTGGTGCTTTGGGTGATGATTTTGAAGCTGGGCGAACGCTGGCATCATAATCTGGTCACCTACAGTTCTCCCCTGATTTTGATTCTGAGCCTTTTCTTCTTCAATTTTGCGGCATCGCTCCGTATTTCTGCCGGCTGGCTGAAGAAGACAATTGCCTTCCTTGCACCGCTGGTGTTGGGCATTTATTTCATTCAGCTTTCCCCGTGGGTGTGGTATCGTTTCCTGCCAAATCTGTTCGGCGATTTGACTGGCGCCAACTTTGTGCTGGTGATGGTTCAAATGATTGGATACACACTGGCCATTTTCGTTGTCAGTGCTGTGCTGGAGTATCTGCGGATGCTTCTGTTCCGGCAGGCACGGATACCCGATGTCTGCGGCGCAGTTGAAAGCCTTTGCAAAGCGGTCGTTCTCGGTCTGACCGGAAAGGGAAAAGAGATGAAAGCGGTCATCAAAAAGAACAAGAATCTGAGCCATGCCGTGTTTGTATTCGGCTTCCTGTTGGCCATGGTGTTCTGCATCTGGAAGCTTCCCTACGGCTTTGGCGGCAATGATGAATCCCTGTATGTGACACTGCCCGCGCGGCTGTTGTCCGGTGCAAAGCTGTTTGCGGATGAATGGAACCTCGGCCAGTTCTATGCCGTTGAGCTGATGCCCTTCGTGTGGCTGTTCAAGACCATCACCGGCAGCTCCGAAGGCATTATGCTGGCCATGCGCTGGGTGTATCTGGCCCTGCATACAGCCTGTGTGCTGTTTGTGTACAGCAGGCTGAAGAAGGTCAACGGCTGGGGCGCGGCAATTGCCTCTCTGCTGATGCTGGTTTTCACCCCCTATGACATCATGGGCATGAGCTACAACAACATTGCCCTGGATACATTGATTCTCTGCGGTGCATATCTGGCAACCGATACAAAGCACAAAGCCGTTCCGCTGATGCTGTGCGGTGCACTGTATGCGCTCTCCGTGCTTGGCGCACCGTTCCTGGCTCTGCTGTTTTTCCTGTATGGCATTTTCGCCCTGTGCTGCCGCAGAAAGGACAAGGCTTCCCCCGTTATGCGGCAATTCCTGTTCTTTGCCGCCGGCGTTGTTGCCTGTGCCGCTGTGTTCCTTGTTTTCATGCTTGCCAACACAGGCATCGAAAACATATTCAAGTACATTTCTCATGTGCTGAACGATCCCCAGCACAGCGAGGTTTCCTCCTTTAGCCGCATACTGACCAGCGTGTTTGAGCGGACACCTAAGTATACCGCACTGCTGTACGGCGCTTATGCACTGCTGTTTGCTGTTATGGCATTTGACCGCAAGCGCCATGCGCACCATTTTGTATACATCACTGCCACTGCCGCAATTGCCGGCGGGTGTATTCTGCTGCTGCTGCCCCATTTGCCGGTATACTACTACAACCACATTTATCCGCCGTTGGCTATGGTGGGGCTTACCGCCTGCATGCTGCTGAAAAAGCGTCCTGCGCCCATGGTCTGTTACATGCTCATTCCCGGACTGCTGTACGGCGTATGCGTACATATCGGCTCCAATCAGGGAGCATACGCCATCTCCATGGCGTTGTTTGCCGCCGCTGTGCCCGGCATTGTGTTCTGCATGATGCTCTGCGGTGAGCTGCTGGCAGAGCGAACAGCATCCGCCGAAAAGAAGCTGCCCAATGCGCTCCGGCTGCTCTCCTGCCTGTGCCTGATTGGCTACATCGGCGGCACAGGACTCCTGTCCGTATATATCAAGAAGAACCACACCTTCCAGGATGCATCCCCTGCATTTATCAGCCAGACCTTTGACAAGGGACCGGCCAAGGGCATTGCTTCCTCCGAGGACCCGGGTACCACCACAAACGCCAACTACCGTGCTGTTTACGATGACATGCAGTATCTGTGCAGCCTGACACCCGGCAAGGTTGTGATTCTGGACAACTGCACCTGGGGCTACCTGATTGCGGATATGCATCAGTGCGCATCCTATTCCACGTGGATGACCGACTGGGGCAGCTTTGAACGGCTGACGGAGTACTACACCCTTCGACCGGAAAACAAGCCCGATTATGCCTATTTCACAAAAGCCTCCAAGCTCCCGCTGGAAAATGCACTGACAGTGCTTGGCGGTGAATGGGATGTGCACGAAACGGACATCGGCTATACACTGGTAAGAAAGTAACACATCATTTTCAGGAGGTGTTCATCCTTGACTTCAGCGACATCAGCCCGAAGCACGGTTGTGCGGCAGCATCTGAAGAAGCATACCCACGATTATTTATTCGCTGTGCTTTGGCTGGGCATCTTCCTCCTGAATCTTGTCAAAGTGCCGAGCGGCTTCGGCGGCTATGACGAAACCTTTTACACCATCCTGCCCATCCGGTATCTGTCGGGTGCGCGGCTGATTGTGGATGAATGGAACCTGGCACAGTTTTCAACCCTGATCAACACCCCTGTTGTATGGCTTTATGGCAAGCTGAACGGCTCATGGGACGGCGTGCTGCTGTTTATGCGGTATGCCTATCTGGTGTTCCACAGCCTTTGCGGCGTGATGGTTTACCGCTTGCTTCGCAAACGCGGCGGGCTTTCTGCATCATTGGCCGCAGCTCTGCTGATGCTGTTTACGCCCTATGACATGATGTCCCTCAGCTACAATACCGTCGGGCTTGATTTGATGGTGCTGATTTTCGCTTATTTCTGCTCAACCGATACGCCCAGCCGCGTGGGCGCAGTTGTCTGCGGATCATTGTTCGGCATCACCGTATTGGGCACACCGTTTCTGATGCTTGGCTTTGCAGGCTTTGCCGTCTATGCCGCAGTGCGCGCCATCCGCCAAGGAAAGCAGGATGCATTTGTCCGGTTGTTCCTGTATTTCACGCTGGGCGGCTGCCTTGTTGCCGCAGCCGTGGTGACGATGCTTCTCATTCAATCAACGCCCGCACAGCTGATTGCCAGCCTTCCGGCCATGCTGAACGACCCTGCCCACGGCTTTGGTTTTCAGCTGACTGCACTGGTTGCCGAGCTGTTCCGGCAAACGCCGCCCGGTACATGGCAGATGTTTTTGGCCTTTGTTCTTCTGTTGGCTGTCATGGCTGTGGACCGGCAGCGCACACGGCGCAAGGGCATCTACCTTGTCGTCAGCGCGGCATTGACACTGGGCATGATTGCAATCGCCATTCCTTTCTGGCCGGAGCTGCACTATCACGCCATGCTGCCTCCCTTTGCCATGTTTGGTCTGGCGGCTTATCTGCTTTGCGAAAGAAAGCCCCGTCAGCTGCAGTTGATGTATCTGTCCGGCTGGGTCTACGCGGTATGCATCCATCTCAGTTCAAACAACGGATACTATGCATTTTCCATGGCCTTAATGCTCAGCTGTGTCGCCGCGGTGTTTTTTACAGTGCAGCTGATTCGCGAGGGGCTTGATGCTTTCCGGCAAAAGGACCACAATCGTTTTGCTTCCCTGATTGCCATGACGGCGGGTGTGCTTGCTGTTGTCCTTGTCTTCTGCTCCTGCGGGTACATCAAGCGTTTCCATTGCTACTGGGATGTTTCCTCCGCCTTCTGCAACAGAACGGTGCAGCGCGGACCGGCCAAGGGACTTACAAGCACAGACACCTCCTGGAATTATTCCTACTACGATGCCCTTTATTATGACATGGATGACTTGCGCGCCATGGAACCCGGCAAGCTGCTGGTGATTGACCGGCGAAGCTGGCTGTATCTGATGGCCCCCATGCACCAGATTTCCACCTATTCTCCCTGGCTGACCGACACCAAAGACCTGACCCGTTTGGGCGAATACTACGAGCTGAATCCCCAATCCTACCCCGATTATGTGTACATCCCGGTCAGCGGTGACAGCGTACCGGAGGACGTCATCAGCGTTATCGGCGGAGAGTGGGATATTCGCGAAAACGTGTTGAGCTATACTTTAATCCGCAAGAAAGGCAACTGACATGCAGATTCGACATCCATCAGGCAATCGTTCAGGCAGACGCTTCTCCCCCTATGACATTTTGTTTGCGCTGTGCTTTTTGCTGATTCTGGCCTTTTGCATCTGGAAGCTGCCCTATGGCTTCGGGCGCGATGATGAGGCATTGTACGCTTCACTCCCCCTGCACTTTGCACAGGGCGCACGGCTGATTACAGAGGAATGGAATCTCACCCAGTTTTTCTTTTTGCTGATGACGCCGGTTATCAGCCTGTTTCATGCGGTGACCGGCTCCTTTGACGGTGTGATGATGTTCCTGCGCATGCTGTATCTCGCAATACATGCACTGACCGTCATGGCGGTATATGCAAGATTGCGGCGCATCAATTCATGGGGTGCATTGCTTGCAGGTTGTCTTTTGTTTCTGTTTACGCCCTACGACATCATGTCCTGCAGCTACAACACCATCGGTCTTGACTGCATGATGCTTGCCGCCGCCATGATGGCAACGGGCAGCAGGAACAGCCGTGTACTTCCCGCTATCTGCGGCGTTCTGTTTTCCGTTGCGGTATTGGCAACGCCGTTCCTTGCCCTTCTGTTTGTTCTATATTTTCTTTATGCCTTCATTTCACGAGGGAAGGATATTGCGGTTTGGTATCGGTTTGTCTGGTTCACTGCCGGTGTTGCGGCTGCCGCACTGCCGTACCTGCTGCTGGTGCTCTCCCAAAACAGCCTGCAGGAGATTTTGTCCGGGTTGCCGCTTCTGCTGGATGACCCTTCCCATGGCAAAGGCACCGGTATTTTGGAAAGTGCTGCCCAGCTGCTGCGCAATGCACCATCGGGTACAGCGCTTCTGTTTGCGCTTTACATTATTCATCTGCTTGTGATGCTGATGGACAAAAAACGCGGCAGCCACTGCATTGCTCATCTGATTTGTGCAGTTCTGATTTCATTGGCCGCCCTGCTTCAAGCCATGCGTTCGCTGCCCAACGAATGCTACCACGCCATGTTCCCTCCCCTTGCCATGCTGGGCCTGACGGCTTATGTGCTGACCAAAAACAAGTGCAAGCCCGTCTTTGCATTCATGTTCGTTCCCGGTGTTGTGTATGGTTTGACCATGCATTTCAGCTCCAACAACGGCTATTATGCTTTCTCGCTGGCCATGTTTGTGGCGGCAGCTGCAGGCATCCTGATGATGGCTGATTTCGTTCGCGAGCTGCTTGCCGCTGATAACATCAGTAAGCAGCTATCCCGTTTGGCCGCCTGTGCGATGCTGTTGGTGTACCTTGCCGCTGCCGGTGAGGCATGCTATGTCAAGCTCCGGCATACCTTCTGGGATACAGACCCGAGAGCGAGCGACATGACCATATCGTCCGGACCGGCCAAGGGCATGAAAACGCACACTGACACCGATAATGCCGCAGTTTATGATGCTGTCATCCGGGATTTGGCTGATGTGAATGCGCTTCCCGCGGGCAAGCTGTTCGTGGTCGATCATCGCTCGTGGTGCTATCTGGCGGCAGACCGCCATCAGATTTCGGCGTACTCACCCTGGCTGACGGACCTTGATACCCTCAGCCGTGTAAGCCGGTACTATCAGCTTCATCCCAATCAGATGCCGGATTATGTGTATATCCTTCACGACAGCGGAGTAAGCCCGGATACCGTAAAGCAGGCACTGGGCGGCACATGGGCAAGACAGGACAGAGAAATATCCACTCTGCTTGTGAGAGAATAACAGAAAAAAAGGAATTCGCATCCCATCCGTCGAATATAATCATCAAACATCGTTGACAAAGATTTTGATAAGAGGTGCTGTGTGATGGAGAACAAGAACCTTGCCGAAGGTCGGTTTGCACTGGTTGTCCGCGGAAAGGATTTGCCCTTTGAGAAGCTGAATGGATTGTTTGAACTGGAGGATATCCGTTCCGTCAGAAAGGGTGAACAGATTAATTATCTGCCCCTGATTGTTGCCGATGAAGACGAATGGGTGGGCTCAATTGAGCTGACAACCCCCAAGGCAGAGGACACCAAGCTGAATGCACTCCTCGCCCAAATGATTGTGAAGAAAGACGAACTGCTGAGCATTTGCGGTGACAACAGCGTGATACTCCGGCTGTCTGTCCGCAGTGACAGAGCGCAGATTGCCTATATGCTGATGCCCGAAACCCTGGGCCGCATTGTAGCAGTAGGCCTTCCTGTAGAATTGACCAGCTTGTCCTGGGGTGAGGTTGTATAATGACACAGACTTGGATGACACATTCCACCATAGAAACAAGGGACCTGGGCCAGCGACTGGCCCGGGTTCTTTGTGCAGGCGATGTTATTCTGCTGCACGGTGATTTGGGCGCAGGAAAAAGCGAATTGACCCGCGGCATTGCCGCCGAGCTTGGCATTACAGGCCCTGTAGCAAGCCCCAGCTTTACCATCATGAACGCTTATGACGAGGGCCGCATTCCCCTGTATCATTTTGACTGGTATCGGCTGAACAGCGAAGAGGAGCTGTACGAGCTTGGTCTGGATGAATACCTTGGCGGTGACGGAATCGCCGTGGTGGAGTGGCCCCTGCGCTGCCCGGATGCCATCCCGGATACCCACCTTGATGTGACCATCCGCACCGTGGATGAAACGACGCGGGAAATCGTCCTCTCCCCTGTCGGCGGATTCCGCGCCCTGAATCTGAATGATTGAAAGGAACTGTACCATGAAACTCCTTGCGGTTGATACCTCCGGCCCCGTTTGCGGCGTTGCCGTGCTGGCAGACGGCGCCATTGTGTATGAATGCTCCGTCACCAACAAGCTGACCCATTCCACCAACCTGATGCCCATGATTGATCAGGCACTGACCATGTCCGGTCTGACGCTGAAGGAACTGGACTACGTTGCCGTGGTGACCGGCCCCGGTTCTTTTACCGGCGTGCGCATCGGCGTGAGCACGGTGAAGGGGCTGTGCCACGGTGCCGGTATTCCCTGTGTAACGGTTGATGCACTGGAAGCCATGGCCGCCGGCATCAACAGCTTCAGCGGCGTTGTATGCCCCATTCAGGATGCCCGGGCCGGGCAGGTATACGGCGCAGCCTTCCATTGCGAAAACGGTGTCCCCGAGCGGCTGATGGATGACATTCCCCTGAAGATTGAGGAATATGTATCTGCCATTTCTTCCTTCGGCAATCGGTTCCTGTTTTTGGGAGATGGAATGCCCGTACATCACAAGCGTCTGACGGAACTGCTGGGCGAACAGGCTGTGTTTGCCGAGCCTCAGCAAGCGTTCCTGCGCCCTGCAGCAGCCGCAAATCTCGCCGCCGCCAAAAAAGAGCGGCTGACCTGGAAGGAACTGGAGCCCATGTATCTGCGAGCCCCCAACGCAGAACGCTGCAAAAAACTGGTGGAGGCCGCAAATGAGTGATTGCATCATCAGAAGAATGACACTGCTGGACCTTGATGAGGTGCTGGAAATTGAAAACATCACCTTCACGCCGCCCTGGAGCAGAACCTCCTTTGAGCAGGAGCTGACCCGCAATGTAGCCGCCCGCTATCTGGTCGCGGAACTGGACGGAAAGGTGATTGGCTACGGCGGTGCATGGGTGATTTTGGATGAAAGCCACATTACCAACATTGCCGTTCATCCCGATTATCGCGGACACGGCTACGGCAAGCAGCTGACACAGGCGTTGATGCAGTACCTGTCCAATCTGGGTGCCGCCTACAGCACGCTGGAAGTCAGGGTGAGCAACATCACAGCGCAAAACCTCTATAAGGCCAACGGCTTTATTTCCATCGGAAAGCGCAAGCGTTATTATGAGGACAACAACGAGGATGCATTCTTGATGGTATGCGACCATATGCCCGAAGCTGACCCCGATTTTGAAGAAGAGGAAACGGTGCACGAATAAAACCTGTCATACGAAAAGCCCTCGCAGTTATCTCAACTGCGAGGGCTTTGATTTGTTCAATTATCTCTTCTTGCGCAGGAATGCGGGAACGCCGTGTGCATCCTTCTCCAGATTGGAGGGCTGGGGCACAACAGGCACCTGCTGGGTCTGCTCAGTTACAGGAGGCATCTGCACAGCGGTAAACTGAGAGGTGTAGGCGGGCTGAGGAGGATTGTTGAACAGCGGCTGCTGAGCAGTGTTGCCATAGTTGTTGGTCACTGCAGGCTGCTGGGTGGTATAGCCGGTGAAAGCAGGCTGATAACCAGTGGTCTGGGGCACACCCATAGACATACCGCGATTAGCGGTGAAGGAAGGAATCTCCTCCATGGGCTGCTCTTCCTGAGGAGCTTCATACTCGGGAGCGGCGGGACGCTGAGCGGTGTAGCTGCTGCCGAAGCTTCTGCTGTAGGAGGCGCCGCCGAACAGACGGTTATGTTCAATCTCGCGGGGCTTGCGGGCAGGCTCGCGGGGAGGGAAAGGCGTTTTTTCAAAGCCGGTGGCAATGACAGTAATGCGCACTTCATCGCCCATGGACTCGTCAATGCCGGCACCAAAGATGATGTTGGCATCGGGATCGGCGGCTTCCATGACCAGATTGGCAGCTTCGTTGATATCGATGATGGAAATATCCTCGCCGCCGGTGACGTTAATCAGCACAGCGCGGGCGCCATCGATATTGGTTTCCAGCAGGGGGCTGGAGATGGCATTCTTGGCAGCCTCTACCAGACGGTTTTCACCCTTGGCAGAGCCAATGCCCATGTGAGCCATGCCGCCGGATTCCATAACGGTCTTCACGTCGGCAAAGTCCAGGTTAATCAGAGCGGGCAGAGCAATCAAATCACTGATGCCCTGAATGCCCTGACGGAGCACATCATCGGCAATGCGGAAGGCATCCAGCATGGTGGTACCCTTGCTGCAAACCTGAAGCAGACGATCGTTGGGGATAACCACCAGCGTATCCACACACTGCTTCAGCTCGGCAATACCGGCTTCGGCATTCTTCAAGCGCTGCTTGCCCTCAAAGGTGAAGGGCTTGGTCACAACAGACACGGTCAGTGCGCCCAGATCACGGGCAACCTGTGCCACCACGGGAGCGGCACCGGTACCGGTACCACCGCCCATACCGGCGGTAACAAACACCAAATCGGCACCTTCCAGTGCCTTGGCGATTTCTTCGCGGCTTTCTTCGGCGGCACGGCGGCCGGTTTCGGGCACAGCACCGGCACCAAGACCCTTGGTGAGCTTTTCACCAATCTGAATCTTCTTGGTGGCCTTGCTCATGGCCAGTGCCTGATGATCTGTGTTGATGGCGATGAAATCAACGCCGCGCAGACCTGCCTCCAGCATGCGGTTGACAGCATTGTTGCCGCCGCCGCCGCAGCCTACAACCTTAATAGAAGCAAAGCTGGTTTGCTCTTCACTCTGGAACTCGATCACAATCTATATCCCCCTGACATTATTACTTGATTAATAATCCATGATGCCGAACAGCTTGGATTTGATGAATTTCAGCACGGGTGACTTGGAGTCCTCCTGCTGCTGCATGGTGTCGATGATCAGATTCATCAGACCCAGAGAGCTGGAATATGCATGGCTGTTCAGCTTGGCTGTGCGCTTGGGAATATCCCGCACGGGAAGACCAAGCTTGCCTGCCAGATACTCGCGTCCGCCGCGGTTGAAGGCCAGACCGCCGCCGGTGAGGTAAACATTGCTCCACTCACCCAGATTGACACCGCTGTCATCGATAACGGCCTTGATTTCTTCCGCAATTTCATCCACGCGGGCTTCCACGATTTCGGCCACCTTTTCCCGTTCAAAGGAAAGAGGCTTCTGACCGTCGGGGCTTGCCACCTCATAGGTGGTGTTGACGGTGGTGATGCCGTAAACGTACTGGCGCTTAATCTGCTCTGCAGAGGAAAGGGAAATATCCAGACCCTGTGCCAAATCAGCTGCGATATAGCCGCCGCCATTGTCAATGTTGTGGTGGTAGATCATGGCGTCGCCTTCCACAATCATGACCTCGGTATTGAGATAACCGATATCAATCAGGGCGGCGGTGTGGTCACGGTCTTCCTCAGGGAGGTAGAGCATGGCTTCACCGGTCGCGGTGGAGTAGAAGCCGTTTACGGAAATCTGCAGCTCCTGCAGACGGTTGGAAACATCATCGATAAAGAACTGGTTGGCAATGACAAAGGAAATCATTGCCTTGATGGATTTGCCCTCCAGGCCCACAGGCTCGAGGGTCTTTTTGCCGTCATCCACCATAAACCAGGCAGGGCTGGAATGAATCACAATGCCCATGATGGAAACTTCGTCGTGTGCCTTCTGGAACAGCTTTTTGATGTGTTCGGGCTTTACGCGGGCTCTGGTGCCGTTCAGGTCAATCTGAACAACGGTCTCATACACTCTGGTAAAGGCGCCGGGTACGCCGACATTGATTTCCTGAATTTTCTTTCTGGTGGTTGACTGAGCTTCCTTGATGGAAGCCTCAATGGCATCATTCACGGCTTCGGGATTGTTCCAGCCGTCTTCCAAAAAACCATCATAGGGTGCGATCCCAGCGCCCACGATGTCGCAGCGCCTGGATCCGCTGTTTTCGGCCACCAGGGTGACGATTTTGCTCGTACCGAAATCGATAGCCGCTACCGTGGTCTTCATAGGTGTTTCATACCCCCTGTTTTCCCAATATTGCGCAGCAGCGCAGAATCAATCGATGTATTGCCATATGCCCGGCACAGCAGCCGGACACACTTATAGCAGGATATATCATTATTTATTATAATCGTTTTATTTTCCAAATGCAATAGATATTTCAGGCAGGCACTGGAAATTGTTACATTTTTATGCCAAAAAACGCGCTTACAAACCCGCCTACGGGATAAAGGTGGGCTTTTCGGGGGTGGACACGTCAATCGTACCGGTTCCCACGTCCATTCGGTTGAGCTCGGCTCTGGTGCACAGCATGGATTTCAGCTTGGCATGGATGTTCTGCCGGTTGCCCAGGCGCACGGAATACTGGTCTGTGGTTTCCACCAGAATGTTGTCAAGGTCAGACAGGGTGATGGACCGGATATCCGCCACACAGTCGAGCACCTTCAGCTCCAGCATCATTTCCTGCAGAACGGAAATCTTTGCAGCTGAAGTAATGGGCACCGTTTTGCCGATGGTGATATCATGCTGCGGCTTGATATCAAGGCCGCCAATCTGAATCAGCCCTTCCGGCGCATTCAGGCCGCTGTGGGATTCCAGCGCCACACCGTTGCCATCCAGTATATACCAGATACCGCAGTAGCTCATGGCCAGCTCCTGACGGTTCTCCCTGACGGTGATGGTGACCTGACCGGGCAAGTCACAGATGATGCCGCGGCAGGTCAGGTAGGGATTGGCGTTGATATTGCTTTCCGCCCGCTTTTTGTCAACGCGGAAGATGCTGTCGCCGGGGTGGATGCCTGCAAGCTCAATCACCTGTTCCCGGCTGATGGTCTGGTTGCCGTACACGGTGATACTGCTGATGCGGAATACCGCAAAATACAAAATCGCCGCAGAAAAAACAAGCGCAAACAGCACGGCGGCAATGACCTTCGCCGCCGCTTTGTCCTCCTGCTTCGGTTTGCCGCTGGCCGGCATATCCTTCCAGAAGGGGCCTTTTTTCTTTTTCAGCGCATCGGAGCGCATCTTGGCCAAATCGGGTTCTTCCCCGGGTTCATCAAAGGGATTACCGATGTTGGGCAGCACATAGCGAGAGGTTTGGGACATGGGCTGTTCCTCCACCGGCTGCTGCTCCCCTGTCTGCTGCCATATCTGTTCCCGCCCGGAAGCATATTTCTGTCCGTAGCCCGCCGGGGGAATGGCGGGCTCCTGCGGAGGCATGGGCGGCACTGCTGCCCCGGACCAGCTGGCGGAATACTCCTGCACAGGGTTCATTTGAGGTCCGGTCTGCCCGCGAGGAGCGGAGCCCTCCGTGCGCCTGCTGGATTTCGTGTATCCGAATTTTGCCAGCTGCTCAGCCTCTGTCATATCCTCCATGGACTTTCTTGCCGGAATTCGTCCGGAGGGATAGGTGTTTCCGCTGCTGTGCAAGGCAGGATCATAACCATACCGGTCATTTTCCATGGTCCTGTTCCCTCCTTGCATCATGATTGATTACTTCAGTTGATGAACGATTTCCTTGAAAATGCGGCCTCTGGCCTCATAATCGGCAAACATATCAAAGCTGGCACAGGCGGGAGACAACAAGACATTCCAGCCCTCACCGGAAAGACTGCGGGAAATGTCGACAGCCTCCTCCAGCGTTGCGGCTCGATGAATGCCGGTAAAGCCCTCGCGCTTCAAGGTCTCCTCAATCTGGTTGGCCGTAACGCCAATCAGCACCGCCTCCCGGATATAGGGAGAGGCCAGCATTTCATTCACCATGGGGGTGAAGTCGCAATGCTTATCGTAACCGCCGAGGATAATGGCGGTGGGACGGTCCATGGTCTGCACGGCTTTGATGGTGGAATCCACATTGGTGCCCTTGCTGTCATTGATGTAGCGGACGCCCTCCAGCTCGCGGACAAATTCAATCCGGTGTTCAACACCGGTAAAGGTGCGGAGCGTTTCGGCAATCACATTTGCAGGGACGCCCAGCGCCACCGCCATGCAGGAAGCAGCCAGTGCATTTTCCAGATTGTGCGGACCGGGGATATAAATATCGCGCACATCGCAGATATCCTGTTCCGCACCGGCAAAGCGGATGATCATTCTGCCATCCCGCACAAAGCCGCCCTGCTCCACTTCCTGCTTGCGCGAAAAGAGCATCACCTTGCCGGGCACCTGACCAATCAGCGGCTGCAGCGCAGGGTCATCTGCATTGAACACAGCCACATCATCTGCGCTCTGTCGGGCAAATACGCGCATCTTCATGCGGGTATATTCTTCCATGGTACCGTGGCGGTTGAGGTGATCCTCTGTGATGTTCAGCAATGCCGCCACACAGGGGTGGAACTCTTCTGCCGTTTCCATCTGGAAGGAGGATACTTC
>JAUNDF010000120.1 GCA_030526225.1 Clostridia bacterium | reverse complement strand
ATAGGGAGAGCCAAGGTCGCTTCGCTCCGTACCGCGTCCGGCGTGGTACCATTCACCGAGACACTCAGTTAACGAACCTGGCGGGAGGCTGATCCTCCCCTGCAAGGGCTGGGCAGTTGCGTTTCCTGCGCAGGAACGATACCGGACGGTACCCGATCTCCGGTCAGCCCGCCGGCGGCGGAATCTTTACGCAATCTTAATGTCCCGCCTGCCAGCTTTAACACCCTCTTTATGCCGTTTCCGGTATCCTATAGACAAAAATTGACGGAAGGTACACGCTATGTGGGCTTTTTTTCACAGATATAAGATCACTTCCGCCCAGATCATTCTGGTGGGCTTCGCCCTGGTGATCCTGCTGGGCACCGTCTTGCTGATGCTGCCCGTCTCCAGCCGCGCCGGCACCGCCACGGGCTTTGCCGACTGCCTGTTCACCGCCACCTCCGCCGTCTGCGTCACGGGGCTGGTGGTCCGCGACACCGCCACCCACTGGTCCTTCTTCGGGCAGGCGGTGATCCTGATCCTCATCCAGATCGGCGGCATGGGCGTCATCACCGTGGTGGCCATCATCACCATGGCCTCCGGCAAAAAAATTTCCCTGATGCAGCGCAGCGCCATGCAGGATGCGGTGGCAGCCCCCCAGGTGGGCGGCATCGCCAGATTCACCGGCTTCATCGTCCGGGGTATCTTCCTCTTCGAGCTGCTGGGTGCGCTGGTGCTGATGACGGTTTTTATCCCGGAATACGGCCCGAAGGGCATCTGGATGTCGGTATTCCATTCTATTTCCGCCTTCTGCAACGCGGGCTTCGACCTGATGGGCACCAAAGGGGCCTTCTCCTCCCTGACCTCCTACGCGGAAAACCCCGTGGTCAATCTCACCGTCATGGCCCTGATTATCATCGGCGGCATCGGCTTTCTCACCTGGCAGGACATCCGCAGCAACGCAGCGCACCTGCGGCAGTACCGGATGCAGAGCAAGGTCATTTTAACCATGACCGTCATCCTGATTGTCTTCCCCGCCGCCTTCTTTTTCTTCTTTGAGCTACGGGAGCTGCCCCTGAAGCAGCGGATCTGGGGCGCATTGTTTCAGGCGGTGACCCCCCGTACCGCAGGCTTCAACACCATGGATCTGACAGCCTTCAGCGAGCCGGGACAGCTGCTGACCACCCTCTTGATGCTCATCGGCGGCGCCCCCGGCTCCACCGCAGGCGGCATGAAAACCACCACCCTGGCAGTCTTATTCGCCTGCGCCGCCGCTGCCTTCCGCAAGCGGGAAAACGGCGCCTTCTTCGGGCGGCGGATCGCGGATCAGACCGTGAAAAACGCGGCGGCCGTGCTGCTATTGTACCTGGCCATGTTCCTCTCCGGCGGCATGATTATCAGCATGGCGGAAAACCTGCCGCTCCTGCCCTGCCTCTTTGAAAGCGCCTCCGCCGTGGGCACCGTGGGTCTGACCCTGGGCATTACGCCGAGCCTGGGCACCGTGTCCCGGCTGGTGCTGATCCTGCTGATGTTCTTCGGCCGGGTGGGGGGCATGACCTTCGTCTTTGCCACCCTGCCCACCAAGGAAAATCCCCATTCCCGGCTGCCGTTGGAAAAAATCACCGTTGGATAACCAATCATACCCGGATAGACAGGAGGAACCTTCCATGAAATCCATCTTATTGATCGGCGCGGGCCGGTTCGGAAAGAACATCGCCATCAAGCTGCGGGAGCTGAACCATCAGGTCATGGCCGTGGATCACAGCGAGGATCGGGTGCAGGAGATTCTGCCCTATGTGACCAACGCCCAGATCGGCGACAGCACCAGCGAGGAATTCCTGCGCTCTCTGGGCGTGGGCAATTTCGACACCTGCATCGTGGCCATCGGCGACGATTTCCAAAGCTCCCTGGAGACCACCTCCCTGCTGAAGGACCTGGGAGCAAAAATGGTGGTGTCCCGGGCCGCCACGGATGTGCAGGAGAAATTCCTGCTGCGCAACGGCGCCGACGAGGTGGTCTGCCCGGAAAAGCAGATGGCCCGGTGGACCGCCATCCGCTGCAGCGCCGACCACATCCTGGACTACATCGAAATCGACGGCGACCACGCCATCTTCGAGGTGCCCATCCCCAAGTCCTGGCTGGGCAAGACCATCGGCCAGGTGGATATCCGAAAGAAATTCAGCATCAACATTCTGGCCGTGAAAACCGGCAGGAAGCTGGACTGCTTCATCACCCCGGATCTCCTGCTCACCGAAGAGAAAACCCTGATGGTCATGGGAAAATACAAGGATCTGCAGAAATGCTTCAAAATCTGACCCCTGCAAATTGCCCGGCCACTTTGGTATGGTGTAACAGCTGAAAAATGTGATTTGGCGGGCAGATTTTTGGGAAGGCCACTGTAGGGGAGGCTACAGATGCCCGCCACGTTGGTCGACTGGGTGTTCCGATGAATGGTATTTTGTTGGACATGGT
>JAUNDF010000049.1 GCA_030526225.1 Clostridia bacterium | reverse complement strand
TACATCGTTGCCGGTGTTGCCCTCGGCGGCGTCAAGGGGTAACTTCGTTACATTTCATTGCAACTTCGTTGCATTTCGTTGTCACATTTCATTGCAACTTCGTTGCATTTCGTTTGGTTTAACCGCATATCGTCGGCACATTCCGTTGTCACTTGACGGCTGTGCCGCATTTCGGTATCATCATCTTATAACCCTGATATCATCCGACATCATGCATAGAAAGGACTGTTCCCCATGGACAGACAGACTGCAAAAGCAAAAGCTGAAGCACTGGTCGCGCAAATGACGCTGGCCGAAGCGGCTTCCCAGCTTCGTTATGACGCACCCGCCATCGATCATCTGGGCGTTCCTGCCTACAACTGGTGGAATGAAGCCCTTCACGGCGTAGCCCGTGCAGGCGTTGCCACCAGCTATCCCCAGGCCATCGCCCTGGCCGCCACCTTTGACCCTGAGCTGGTAGAGCAGCTGGGCGATGTATCCGCCACAGAGGGCCGCGCCAAGTACAACGCCTATTCCGCCCATGGTGACCGGGACATTTACAAGGGGCTCACCTTCTGGTCCCCGAACATCAACATTTTCCGTGACCCCCGCTGGGGACGCGGTCATGAGACCTACGGCGAAGACCCCGTGCTGACCGCCGAGCTGGGCTGTGCCTATGTGCGCGGTCTGCAGGGCAGCGGCAATACGCTGAAGTCCGCCGCCTGTGCCAAGCATTTTGCCGTGCATTCCGGTCCCGAGGCACTGCGCCATGAATTCAACGCCAAGGCCACCAAGAAGGATATGGCCGAAACCTATCTGCCCGCCTTTAAGGCACTGGTGCAGGATGCCAAGGTGGAATCCGTCATGGGCGCTTACAACCGCACCAATGACGAGCCCTGCTGCGGCAGTCCGTCCCTGATGCATACCCTGCGGGATGAATGGGGCTTTGAGGGTCACTTCGTCTCCGACTGCTGGGCTGTGCGCGATTTCCACACCTCGCACAAGGTAACCGCAGACGCGCCCGAATCCGCCGCACTGGCGCTGAACAACGGCTGCGATGTCAACTGCGGCTGCACCTATGTGGAGCTGATGAAGGCCCACGCCCGCGGCCTTGTCAGCGAGGAGACCATCCGTCAATCTGCCGTTCGCCTGTTCACCACCCGCTACATGCTGGGCCTGATGGAGGGCAGCGAGTTTGATGATATCCCCTATGACAAGGTGGAATGCCCCGAGCATCTGCAGAAGGCCGCAGAGGCATCCCGCAAAGCATGCGTACTGCTGAAGAACAACGGTATGCTGCCATTGGATGCATCCAAGCTGAAGACGCTGGCTGTCATCGGCCCCAACGCCAACAGCCGCAGTTCCCTGATTGGCAACTACCACGGCACCTCCTCCCGGTACATCACCGTGCTGGAGGGTCTGCAGGATGCGCTGGACGGTCAGGTCCGGGTGATGTATTCCGAGGGCTGTCACCTGTTCCGCGACCGCGTGGAAAATCTTGGCCAGCCCGGTGACCGCCTGGCTGAAGCCGTTGCTGTAGCCGAAAACAGCGATGCTGTGGTGCTGGTGGTGGGTCTGGACGAGACCCTTGAGGGCGAAGAGGGCGACACCGGCAATGCCGATGCCTCCGGCGACAAGAACAGCCTGCTGCTGCCCATGAGCCAGCGGCTGCTGATGGATGCCGTCCTCAAGGTGGGCAAGCCCACGGTTATCGTGCTGATGGCCGGCAGTGCCATCGACATGCAGGATGCCGCCGACCGTGCCGATGCGGTGCTTTTGGGCTGGTATCCCGGTGCCCGCGGCGGCAAGGCCATTGCCGATATCCTGCTGGGCAAGGTATCCCCCTCCGGCAAGCTGCCCGTCACTTTCTACCACAATGAACAGCTGAAGATGATGCCCGACTTTACCGATTACAGCATGAAGGGCCGCACCTATCGCTATTTCACCGAAGAGGAGCTGTACCCCTTCGGCTACGGTCTGACCTACGGCCATGTGACCGCTGTATCCGCCTCCGCCAAGGAGGATGGCGACACCGTCACCGTCACCGCTGTGGTCAAGAATGACGGCACCGCCGACACCGAGGATGTGGTGCAGGTGTATGTCCAGAACGAGGGCAGCGTCAACGCCCCCGTCAATCCCCGTCTGGCCGGCTTCAGGCGCATTGCCGTCAAGGCCGGTGAAGAAATCACCGTCACCTTCTCCTTCCCCGCAGCGCGTCTGCTGGTGGTGGATGACAACGGCACCCCCGTGCAGGAGGGCAAGCCAGTGGCTTATGTAGGCTTCGGCCAGCCCAGCCGCCGCACCGAAGCGCTCACCGGCGACAAATCCATCCGAATTGAATTGTAATATTGAATATAGACAGAGGAGTGTTTGCACATGAAGTACTTACTGGGCATCGACCTTGGCACCTCCGGCACCAAAACCGTGCTGTTTGATACCGAGGGCAAGGTCATTGCATCCTCCACCGTGGAGTACCCCCTGTACCAGCCCAAAAACGGCTGGGCCGAGCAGGATCCCGATGACTGGTGGCGCGCCGCCTGCACCACCATCTCCAGTGTCATCGCCGAAAGCGGCGTGGATGCCGGAGACATTGCCGGTGTCAGCCTTTCCGGCCAGATGCACGGCCTTGTGCTGACGGATGAAAACGGCAATGCCCTGCGCAAGTCCATCCTTTGGTGCGACGGCCGCACCGGTGACGAGTGCGCTGAAATCACCGAAAAGGTGGGCAAGGACCGGCTGATTGCCATCTCCGCCAACCCCGCCCTCACCGGCTTTACCGCCGGCAAGATTCTGTGGGTGCGCAAGCATGAGCCCGAAACCTATGCCAAGGCATGCCACATTCTGCTGCCCAAGGACTATGTCCGTCTGCGCCTGACCGGCGAGTACTTCTCCGAAATGAGCGATGCCAGCGGCACGAATCTGCTGGATGTGCCCAACCGCTGCTGGTCCCAGGAAATCCTGAAAGCCCTGGACATCAACCCCGACCTGATGCCTCCCCTGCTGGAAAGCTGTGACAAGGCCGGCTGCATCACCGCTGAAGCCGCTGCCCTCACCGGTCTGAAGGAAGGCACCATCGTAGCCGCCGGCGCCGCTGACAACATGGCCGCCGCTGTGGGTACCGGCGTTGCCGCACCCGGCAAGGCACTGACCACC
This sequence comes from Clostridia bacterium, assembly GCA_030526225.1. Classification (GTDB taxonomy): domain Bacteria; phylum Bacillota; class Clostridia; order Christensenellales; family Aristaeellaceae; genus JAUNDF01. The sequence goes on along the minus strand of JAUNDF010000049.1, from coordinate 13,689 downwards.
ATCGGCACCAGCGGCGTGGTGTTTGCCCACTCCAAGACCGTGCAGATTGACCCCGCCGGCCGCGTACATACCTTCTGTGCCGCCGTGCCCGGTGAATACACCGTCATGAGCTGCACCCTGGCCGCAGGTCTCAGCTTGAAGTGGTACCGCGACACCTTCTGCAAGGCTGAAATCGAGGCCGCCGCCGAAATGGGCAAGGACCCCTACATCCTGATGAACGAGGAAGCCGAGCAGAGCCCCATCGGTGCCAACCGGCTGATGTTTACCCCCTATCTGATGGGCGAGCGTTCTCCCCTGCTGGACAGCAACGCCCGCGGCTGCTTTGTGGGCCTGAGCGCCATCCACACCCGCAAGGACTGCCTGCGCGCCGTGATGGAGGGCGTGATGTACTCCCAGCGGCAGAACCTGGACGTGCTCCGCAACATGAACGTACTGCCCGATGACATGGTGGCCTGCGGCGGCGGTGCCAAGAGCCCCTTCTGGCGGCAGATGATGAGCGACATCTACATGATGCCCGTCAAGACCACCGTCAACACCGAAGGCCCCGCACTGGGTGCCGCCATTCTGGCCGGTGTGGCCGCAGGCATCTTCACCGATATCCCCTCCGCCTGTGAAGCGCTGGTGAAGAGCAAGGAACCCCTGCAGCCCGATGAAGCCCGCCACAGCGAATATGAAAAGGTGTTCAACATCTACAAGAAGGTTTACCCCGGCCTGAAGGATGTCTTTGCCGATCTGGCCGCGCTGGATGCATAAGGAGGATGCCCGTTATGAAGATTTATTCCGTATATGATCCCGAATTCAAGGCTTTCGGCCGCGTGGTCACCGGTCTTGATACCGCCGGCATTCTGTCCGCCCTGAAGGAGACCCCCATCCCCGCAGGCGTGGATTACATCCCGCTGGTGGATACCCTGCAAAATGCCCCCGGTGCCGACAAGGTTGGCACCGTGCTCTACGGCGGCATGCCCTATCAGCTGGGCTACTGCAACGGTCACAACACCAAGCTCAACTGCCTTGAATACCATCGCGACAGCGAGTTCAACCTTGGCACAGAGGATTTCATCCTTCTTTTGGGCCGTCAGCAGGATGTGGTGGATACCGTGCTGGATACCGCCAAGGTGATGGCCTTCCGCTGCCCCGCCGGTGTGCTGATTGAGGTCTATGCCACCACGCTGCACTATGCCCCCTGCCACACCGATGCGGCCAAGGGCTTCCAGGTGATGGTGGCACTGCCCCTGAACACCAACACCGACTTCCGCCCCGGCGACAAGCCCAATCCCGATGATGCATGCCTGTGGGCCCGCAACAAGTGGCTGCTTGCCCACAAGGACAGCAGCGAAGCCGCACAGGGCGCAGTGGTCGGTCTGGAGGGCATCAACATCGATATCGCCGCTGATTTGTAATCCCTGACGACGCGCTTCACAAAATCTTGTGATTGTTTGTGATTTTCCTGATAAATTCCGCAATTTTTTCTGAAAAACCTGTGACAAACAGGCGTTTCTCGTGTATACTGAAAGCAGGTTTCGTAACCACTTTGTCTTTCATGAGCGGAATGCTCAAAATTGAACATAATAAGGAGTAATGCAACATGATGACGAACATCCCTTCCGTCAAGCTGGGCATCATTGCCGTCAGCCGCGACTGCTTCCCCATCGGCCTGTCCATCAAGCGCCGCGAAGCCATCGTCAATGCCTACAAGGGCGATGATCTGTACGAGTGCAAGGTGACGGTGGAAAACGAGCTGGACATGCTCAAGGCCGTTGACGATGTCAAGGCTGCCGGCTGCAACGCCCTGGTGGTTTTCCTGGGCAACTTCGGCCCCGAAACCCCCGAAACCCTGATTGCCAAGAACTTCGACGGCCCCTGCATGTTTGTGGCTGCCGCCGAGGGCGACGGCGACCTGATTAACGGCCGCGGCGACGCATACTGCGGCATGCTCAACTGCTCCTACAACCTGGGCATGCGCCACCTGACCGGCTACATCCCCGAGTATCCCGTGGGCACCGCTGACGGCATCGCCAAGATGATTGCCGACTTTGTGCCTGTGGCCCGTGCCGTTATCGGCGTAAAGAACCTCAAGATTATCACCTTCGGTCCCCGTCCTCAGGACTTCTTCGCCTGCAACGCCCCCATCAAGGGCCTGTATGAAATCGGCGTGGAAGTGGAAGAAAACAGCGAGCTGGACCTGCTGGTCAGCTACAAGGCACATGCCGGCGATGCCCGCATCCCCGCTGTTTGCGAAGACATGGCCAAGGAAATGGGCGAAGGCAAGTACTATCCCGAGCTGCTGGAGCGCATGGCACAGTTTGAGCTGACCCTGCTTGACTGGGCTGATGCTCACAAGGGCTCCCGCAAGTATGTGGCCTTTGCCGACAAGTGCTGGCCCGCATTCCCCGAAACCTTCGGCTTTGAGCCCTGCTATGTCAACTCCCGTCTGGCCAGCCGCGGCATCCCGGTGGCCTGCGAGGTGGATATCTACGGCGCACTGTCCGAGTACATCGGTGCCTGCATCAGCCAGGATGCCGTTACCCTGCTGGACATCAACAACTCCGTGCCCGCCTCCATGTGGGAAGAGCACATCAAGGGCAAGTTTGATTACACCCTCACCGACACCTTCATGGGCTTCCACTGCGGCAACACCCCCTCCTGCAAGATGTGTGCCGACCGCGCTGTGAAGTATCAGCTGATTCAGCATCGTCTGCTGGAGCCCGAAGGAAGCGAGCCCGACTTCACCCGCGGCACCCTGGAAGGCGACATCGCTCCCGGCGAAATCACCTTCTACCGTGTGCAGTGTGACAGCGACGGCGTGCTGCGCTCCTACATCGCAGAGGGCGAAGTGCTGCCCGTGGCCACCACCTCCTTCGGCGGCATCGGCGTATTCGCCATCCACGAAATGGGCCGCTTCTATCGCCATGTGCTGATTCAGAAGCGCTATCCCCATCACGGTGCCGTGGCCTTCGGTCACTACGGCAAGACCCTGTTTGAGGTGCTGAAGTTCCTGGGCGTGAAGGACATCGCCTACAACCAGCCCAAGAGCCTGCCCTACGCCACCGAGAACCCCTGGGCATAAGCTGAACGCTGACAATTGATACCTTTTCGGATTCCCAAGGGCATATCCGCTGCCCTTGGGAATCCTTCCATCATGACAAAACGGTTTCCCGCAAATTCCAGCAGAAAGGAGTGGTCTTCATGCCCCAGCGCATGGCCAAGGTTGCATTGCCCCGGGATGTAAAATGGAACAACCGGCAGATGGTGCTCAGCGTGCTGCGCAACGGCAGCGCCGTAACCGCCAACGAGATTCATCAGCGCACCGGTCTCAGCCGGCCCACCGTCATGAAGGCCCTTCAGGAATACTGCGAGGCAGGCATCGTCCGCTCCCTCGGCCTTGGCAGCACCACCAGCCTTGGCGGCAAAAAGCCGGAGCTGTTCGCCTTTGCGGATACGCGGAAGTTGTTTTCCATTTCCATCTGGCCCGAAAGCGTGGCACTGTCCGTCTGCGGACTGACGCAGGAAGTGACCGACATTGCCAAATACCCCGGAGACTGGCACCTGCCCATTGACGAGGTATTCTGTCGGGTGGATGCGCTGATTGATGACTACCTTGCCCTCAGGGACATTACCCGGGATGAAATCTACGGCGTGTCCCTCAGCGTACCCGGCAGCATCGATTATGACACGCTGACGCTGATGTACAACGTGAAGGTCCCCGAGTGGGGCGTAAACATCAACATGCGCCCAAGGCTGGAAAAGCTGTTCCCCAAGGCCGGGCTGCTCTTTCTGGACAACGCAGGCAAGGCCGTGGGACGGGAGCTGCTGCTGCACAGGGACAGCACGGAAGCGCGGCTTGTCTCCGTGTTCACCACCTGGGGCATTTCCGCCTGCATGATTGAAAAGGGCCATGTACTCAACGGCCGCCACTCCCTGATTGGCGAAATCGGCCACATGATTATCGACTCCAACGCCAGCGAGCAGTGCATCTGCGGCAAGCGCGGGTGCCTTGAGAGCATGGTCAGCCTGCCGGTGATCCGCCGCCGCCTGAAGGCAGACGGCTTTGAGACCGACGATGATTTCACCATCCGGCAGCTGTTTGATTTGTCCCAAAAGGGCAGCGAACCCTGCCGCAAGGTTTCCGCCTATCTGGCCCACTGCTTTGCGGTAGCCCTGCACAATCTGGCTGTGTCCTACAATCAGGATTTTGTGGTGTTTCAGGGGGATTTTGCCTGGGCCGACGAGGTGTTCATCACCCGGCTGAAGGATGAGCTGTGCGCCTTCCTGTACTTCCCCGAGGACAACCCCTTCACCATCGAATATGACCAGCGGGACCTGATGACACTTGCCGCCATCGGTGACATACAGCGGCTGAAAAACAGCTATTTCGAGTCCATTGAATAACGCTTCCTCTGCATGTTTGGAGGGAGCGTTTTTCCTTTGCATTTCGCGCTGTTTGCCCGCCGCAAAACCTTGCATGCATATTCCGGATGTGGTACAATGTAAGTTGGTATAATCTCGAGCAAAGGAGAAACCAATGAACGATCGTACACAGATCCTTGTAGATCATGTTTCCTATAGCTATGACGGCGGGGAAACCATCGTGCTGGATGATGTTTCCCTCGATATCAAAGCCGGCGAATTTGTGGCTGTGCTGGGCCATAACGGCTGCGGCAAATCCACCCTGGCCAAGCTGCTCAACGGCCTTTATGTGCCCACCAAGGGCAGTGTGCACGTTTGCGGCATGGACACGGCCGATGACGACCTTGTGCTGCCCATCCGCCAGCGGGCAGGCATGATTTTCCAGAACCCCGACAACCAGATTGTTGCCTCCATCGTCAAGGAGGACGTGGCCTTCGGTCTGGAGAATCTGGGCATCCCCACCGAAGAGATGCTCCCCCGCATCGAATCTGCCTTAAACAGCGTGGGCATGATTCAGTTTGCCGACAGCGCGCCCCATCTGCTCTCCGGCGGTCAGAAGCAGCGGGTGGCCATCGCAGGCATCATAGCCATGCAGCCCAACATCATCATCGCCGACGAAAGTACCTCCATGCTGGACCCCACCGGCCGCAAGGATGTGCTGGACACAGTGAAGATGCTCAACCGCCAGAAGGGCATCACCGTGGTGTGGATTACCCACTTTATGGAAGAGGCCGCACAGGCAGACCGCATCGTGGTGATGAACGAGGGCAAGATTGTTGCCAACGGAACCCCCGGCGATGTTTTCCATGATGTGGAGAAAATGCGCGCCATCCATCTGGATGTACCTCACATGGCAGATTTGTCCCACCGGCTGCGCAAGGCCGGTATGCCCCTGCCCGAGAGCATCCTGACGGTGGATGAAATGGCGAAGGAGGTTGCAGCACTGCTATGCCCATCGAAATAAAGAATCTGACCCACACCTATTCCGCGGGCAGCGCCTTTCAGGCCACTGCCATCCGCGATGTTTCCCTGACCATCAATGACGGGGAGTTTGTGGCCATCGTCGGCCACACCGGCTCCGGCAAATCCACCCTTGTGCAGCACCTAAACGGCCTGCTCAAGCCCACCTCCGGCCAGATTCTCGTGGACGGCGAGGACCTGAACGCCGAGGGCACCAACCGCAGAGCCATCCGTCAGAAGGTGGGTCTGGTGTTCCAGTACCCGGAATATCAGCTGTTTGAGGAAACCGTAGCCCGGGATATCGCCTTCGGCCCGAAAAATCAGGGACTGAATCCCGATGAGATTGATGCCCGGGTGCGCCGCGCCATGGAGCATGTGCATCTGCGCTACGACAAGTATGCCGAGCGTTCTCCCTTTGACCTGTCCGGCGGCCAGATGCGCCGCGTTGCCATCGCCGGTGTGCTGGCCATGGCCCCCAAGGTGCTGGTGCTGGACGAGCCCACCGCCGGTCTTGACCCCATGGGCCGCGACCGCATTCTGGATATGGTCCGCGAATTGCATGACAAGGAAGGCACCACCATCGTCATGGTCAGCCACAGCATGGACGATGTGGCCCGCCTGTGCGACCGCATGGTGGTGATGGCCAAGGGCAGCGTTGCCGCCATCGGCACCCCCGGCGAAATTTTCCGTCAGGCAGAGATGATGCAGTCCATCGGCCTTGGCGTACCGGAGGCACGGAGCCTGTGCATCAAGCTGCAGGAGCAGGGCGTTGATGTGCCGGATAATCTGTACACCCCCGAACAGGTTTATGATTTCATTCTGTCCAAGTGGAAGGAGCTGAACAAGCCGTGCTGAAGGACATCACCCTGGGCCAGTACTACCCTGCGGACAGCGCCGTGCACCGGCTTGATCCGCGAACCAAGATTCTGCTGACCGTTCTGTTTATCGTTGCTGTTTTCATGGTGCATACCCTGGCGGGCTATGCCATTATTCTGGGCTTTGTGTACCTCGCCTCCCGCCTGTCCAATGTGCCCTTTAAGCTGCTGATGCGCGGGGTAAAGCCGCTGCGGTTTATCATCGTGCTCACCTTTTTGCTTAACCTGTTTTTCTCCACCGGCGAAACCATGCTGATTTCCTGGGGCTTTTTGAAGATTTCCGCCGAGGGCCTGACCCAGGCGATTCATTACTCCCTGCGGCTGGTGTTCCTGGTGGTGGGTACTTCCCTGCTGACGCTGACCACCGCGCCTGTGGTGCTCTGCGACGGTCTGGAGGTATTGCTGTCCCCGCTGAAGAAGGTACACTTCCCCGCCCATGAGCTGGCCATGATTATGACCATCGCTTTGCGGTTTATCCCCACGTTGCTGGAGGAAACCGACAAGATTATGAAGGCCCAGACCGCCCGCGGTGCCGACTTTGAAACCGGCAACCCCATCCAGCGGGCCAAGGCCATGGTGCCCCTGCTGGTGCCGCTGTTCGTCAGCGCCTTCCGCCGTGCCGGTGATCTGGCCATGGCCATGGAATCCCGCTGCTACCACGGCGGTGAAAACCGTACCCGCCTGCGTGTGCTGAAGATGACCAAGGCCGATTTCATCGCCATCCTGATTGTGCTGGGGCTCATCGGCGTCATCGTGCTGGAGGGCGTTCTGCTGGGAGGAGTCCTGCTTTGAAGCGCATCCTGCTGACCGTTGAATACGACGGCACCAACTATGTGGGCTGGCAGCGACAATCCAACGGACTGGCCGTGCAGCAGGTACTGGAGGAGGCATTGCTGGCAGGCTGCGGCGAAAAAATCACCGTCACCGGCTCCAGCCGGACCGATGCCGGGGTGCATGCCCTGTGCCAGTCGGTGCATTTTGACACAAACAGCAACATTCCCCCGGAAAAGTTCCCCTTTGTGCTGAATACCAAGCTGCCCTATGATGTCCGCGTACAGGCCGGCCGGGAGGTTCCGCCCCAGTTCCATGCGCGGTTTATGACCTGCGGCAAGATGTACACCTTCCGCATCATCAATTCCCGCCACGGCAGCGCCATGAAGCGCAATACCCATGTGCATGTGCCGGTATTGCTGGATGAAGCCCCCATGCGGGAGGCCATGCAGTATCTGCTGGGCAAGCACGATTTTGCTGCCTTTCAGGCCAGCGGCGGCACCGCCAACACCACCATCCGCACCATGCAGGAGGTGAATTTGTGGCGGGACGGGGATGAAATCATCTTCACCGTCAAGGGCGATGCGTTTTTGTACAACATGGTGCGCATCATCGCCGGTACGCTGATTGAAATCGGCCACGGAAAGCTGCCGGTGGATGCCTTTGCCCGTGCCATTGCCACCGGTGACCGCCTTGAGCTTGGCCCCACCGCTCCGCCGCAGGGGCTGGAGCTGACAAAGGTTTATTACCCCGAAGAGGCATTTATCATGCCGGAGCAGATCAAGTGGCACAACGATGTGCCGCCCCGGCAGGAAAACAACCCCAACACCTGACAACAAGAAAGGTTGATGCATGTTTGCTGCGCATTAGCAACATCAACATTCCCCTGGATTACAATGAAGCAACGCTGAAATCAGCCGCCGCCCGAAAGCTGCATCTGCCGGAAAAGGCTGTGCAGTCCGTGAAGCTGCAAAAGCGCTCGGTGGATGCCCGCGACAAGGGCGATGTACACTTTGTGGTCACCGTGGATGCGGCCGTTGAGGGCGAAGCACAATACCTGAAAAAGAAACTGCCCGCAGGCGTTGCACAGGTGACCAAAAAACCGGCGGCTCCCGTGCCCTGCCCCAGCTTTACGCAGCGCCCGGTGGTGGTCGGCGCAGGCCCTGCCGGGCTTTTTGCCGCCCTGACGCTGGCCTGTGCCGGTGCAAAACCCATCCTGATTGAACGTGGCAAGTGCGTGGATGACCGTGCCGCCGATGTGGACCGCATGCGCGAAAACGGCATCCTTGATACCGAGAGCAACGTGCAGTTCGGCGAGGGCGGTGCCGGTGCTTTTTCCGACGGCAAGCTGACCACGGGCATCAAATCCCCCTTTCAGAAGGTGGTGCTGGAGTCTCTGGTCAAGCACGGCGCACCGGAGGAAATCCTGTACCTGCAGATGCCCCACATCGGCACGGATTTGCTGCGGGGCGTGGTTGCCTCCATCCGGCAGGAAATCATCAGCCGCGGCGGCGTTGTGATGTTCTCCACCCGATTGACCCAGCTGATTGTCCGGGGCAGCCATGTGGAGGGCATCCGTGCAAAGCAGGGTGACCGGGACATGGAGCTGATGACGGACACGGTGCTGCTGTGCATCGGTCACAGCGCCCGGGATACCATCCAGAGCCTGTTCAATCAGGGCGTGGAGATGACGCAGAAGCCCTTTGCCATGGGCGTTAGAATCGAGCATCTGCAGGAGATGGTCAACCGCAGCCAGTACGGCAAGTTTTACAATCATCCCGCACTGGGTGCCGCGCCCTACAAGCTGGCCGCCAAAACGCCTGACGGCCGCGGCGCATACACCTTCTGCATGTGCCCCGGCGGCGAAGTGATTGCCGCCGCTTCTCAAGAAGGCGGGCTTGTGGTCAACGGCATGAGCTACCACGCCCGTGCCGGTCGCAATGCCAATGCGGCGCTTTTGGTGGGCGTTCGCCCCGAAGACTTCGGCGATGACCATCCCCTGAGCGGCATGGTGCTGCAGCGCTCCATCGAGCAGGCGGCCTTCCGCCTTGGCGGAGGCAATTACCGTGCGCCTGCCCAGCGGGTAGAGGACTTCCTGAACCATCGGCCCTCCACCGGCTTCGGCGAAGTCAGCCCCAGCTATCGCCCCGGCGTAACGCCCTGCGATTTGCACGAGTGCCTGCCGGAATTCATCACCCAGGACCTTGCCATCGGCATCCGGCAAATGGACCGTCAGCTGCATGGCTTTGCCAGCCCCGATGCGGTGCTGACCGGCGTTGAGACCCGTTCCTCCTCCCCCGTGCGCATCCCCCGCGACGAAAGCCTGATGGCCAGCCTGACGGGGCTGTATCCCGTAGGCGAAGGTGCGGGCTATGCCGGCGGCATCGTCAGCGCTGCAGTGGACGGCATCCGGGCCGCACACGCCGCCATGGAAAGGAGCAACCTGCTGTGATTAAGGCTTTCCTGTTTGACATGGACGGCTTGCTGTTCGACACCGAGTCACTGGGGCTGGATTTGCTGGCCGTGGTGGCCGTGAAGCACGGCTTTACCCTGTCCCGCGAGCGTCAGCTGGCCATGCTGGGTGCCACCACCGCCACCAACGAAATGCAGTTCCGGGAGTGGTTCGGCGATGCGGTGGATTTCCCCCGCTACAGCAGCGACTGGTGCGCCATGATGTATGACTACACCGCCCAGCACGGCGTGCGCAAAATGAAGGGCGCCGAGGATGCCCTGCACACCCTGAAGCAGCGGGGCCTGAAGCTGGCCCTGTGCTCCTCCAGCGCCGAGCGGATGGTGCGCCATTATCTGTCTCTGGCAGGCTGGGAGAACATGTTCGATGCCGTCATCACCGGCAACATGGTGAAAAACGGCAAGCCCGCCCCGGATATTTTTCTCAAGGGCGCCGAAGCACTGGGCGTATCCCCCGATGAATGTGTGGGCGTGGAGGATTCCGTCAACGGCATCCGTGCCCTTCGTGCCGCCGGCATGACCTCCGTGATGGTGCCGGATTTAATCCCCTACACAGACGAATTATCCCCCTATGTGGATTTCTGCATCCCCAGCCTGTGTGAGCTGGAAAGCACCATATTTCATGATTCTCATATGAAAGGATGACCAACCATGTCCAGCGTAAAAGAACGGTTCCTGCGTTATGTACAGATGGAGACCACCTCCGATGAAGGCTGTGAAAGCTGCCCCTCCTCTGCCGGTCAGCTGCCCTTTGCCCATCAGCTGGCTGATGAGCTGCGCGCTCTGGGTGTTGATGATGTGCGCGTCAGCGAGCACGGCTATGTGTACGGCAGAATTCCCGCCAAGGGCAATCACCCCGAAAAAATCGGCCTGATTGCGCACATGGACACATCCCCCGATGTACAGGGTCCCACCCATCCGCAGGTGATTGAAAACTACGACGGCAAGGCCATCACCCTGAAAAACGGTCTGGTCATCGACGGCTTTGACTTCCTGCCCGGCCTGAAGGGTCAGGAGCTGATTGTCACCGACGGCGACAGCCTGCTGGGCGCAGATGACAAGGCCGGTGTGGCCGAAATCATGGCTCTGGCACAGATTCTCACCGCCCCCGATGCCCCCGAGCACTGCACGGTCTGCATCGGCTTTACCCCTGATGAAGAGATTGGCCGCGGTGCCGACCTGTTTGATGTGGAGAACTTCGGTGCTGACTTTGCCTACACCGTGGACGGCGGTGAGGTGGGCGAAATGGAGTACGAGAACTTCAACGCCGCCAGCTGCGTGGTGAAGGTCAAGGGCGTGGGCATTCATCCCGGCTCTGCCAAGAATCAGATGGTAAACGCCGCCCTGCTGGCCATGGAATGGAACAGCATGCTGCCCCCCGCCGAGACCCCTGCCCACACCGAGGGCTACGAGGGCTTCTATCACCTGCATGAAATGAGCGGCGATATGGAGCAGGCCACGCTGGTGTACATCATCCGCGACCACAGCGACGAGATTTTTGCCCGGCGCAAGGAAACTGTACAGCGCATCACCGATTTCCTCAACGCCAAATACGGCGAGGGCACCTTTGAGCTGAAGCTGCAGGACAGCTACTACAACATGCGCAAGATGCTCGAGCCCCATATGGAAATTGTGGACCGCGCCAAGGCAGCCTTCACCGCCAGCGGCGTTGCTCCCATCGTGCAGCCCATCCGCGGCGGCACCGACGGCGCACGGCTCAGCTACATGGGCCTGCTGTGCCCCAACCTCTCCACCGGCGGCTACAACTTCCACAGCCGCAAGGAGCTGATCACCGTCGAGGCCATGGAAAAGATGGTCGAGGTGCTGCAGCACCTGGTGTGTGACTGATTCTAAATAAAAACACAGCACAGATTGATTTACTCGTCAATCTGTGCTGTTTCTTTTTGCAATTGTTTTTGTGCCCACAGGGCGTGTTCCTTCACCGTGGGGGATGGATGGGCTGTGTAGGGGGCAATCAGGGGCAGAAGGGCATCTTCACCGCTGTTGCCGGCGATGATGAGCATTTGGGCCAGCACCCGGTTGGGGATGGTGATGTTGCTGCCGATGACAGGCCGCAGGGCCATGCTTTGCCCCTTATAATCTGCCAACACACTGCGGATATCCACCGTATGCTGTGCCGCTTCCTCCGCAGGCGGATTGTGCGGGCAGTGCACCTGACAGGAATCGCAGCCAATCAGCCGGTTGCCCATGGCTTGCCGCAGAGGCTCCGGCAAAACCTGCCCGTTCATCATCCAGTGGCGGAGGCATTTTTCCCGATGGAAGCCCTCCCCATCCAGCGCACCGGTGGGACACACATCATAGCAGCGGGTGCATTCGCCGCACTGAAGCGGATGCGGCTCAGCCTCCGGCACAAGGTCGGGGGTGCAGACTTCATCCCACAGGAAAATCTGCACATGAAAGCGGCTGCCCACGCCATCGATATAGGAGATGGTGTTGCGCCCCTGATGAAAGCCGGGCAAGCGGCAGAAGATGGGCTTGACGCGGATATCATCCCGCTGATGGATGGGCACCCCCTGCGCCGCCATCTCCCCGGCAAAGGCTTTGGCGGCCATGTATGCCTTCTGGGATGCGATATAGTAGGGATGAATCCATGCGCGGTCTGCCTCTGCCCTCTGCTGGGCAGGATAGGTCCACAGCGCCAGCACCAGCGTCCCTGTCGTGCCGTCCGACAGGCACTGGGCCGCATCCAGCAACACCACGCGGGAAAAGCCCAGACCCAGCAGCGCGGTCCGAAGAGCTTCCGGTTTCATTTGGTTTCCTCCGAAAAAAGCCCGCTCCGGCCGCATTTGACCGAAGCGGGCTTGATGTTTTTACTTGGTGCCGAATAGGCGGTCACCGGCATCGCCCAGACCGGGCACGATGTAGGCATGCTCGTTGAGGCGCTCATCCATACCGGCAACATAGATATCCACATCGGGATGATCAGCCTGCACGCGGGCCACGCCTTCGGGAGCGGCAATCAGGTCAATCAGGCGGATATGGGTGCAGCCGCGCTGCTTAAGGAAGCCGATGGCCGCGCTGGCGCTGCCGCCGGTGGCCAGCATGGGGTCAACCAGCAGGATTTCGCGCTCGTTGCAGTCAGCGGGCAGCTTGCAGTAGTATTCCACAGGCTCGTGGGTTTCGGGATCGCGATACAGACCGATGTGGCCAATCTTGGCGGCGGGAATCATGGCCACCACGCCATCCACCATGCCAAGGCCGGCACGGAGAATCGGCACAACAGCCAGCTTGCGGCCGGCCAGCTTACGGCAGGTTGCCTTGCAGATGGGGGTCTCCACCTCAACCTCCTCGGTGGGCAGGTCGCGGGTCACCTCATACACCATCAGCATGGAAATCTCTTCCAGCAGCTCACGGAACTCCTTGGTGCCGGTCTTCTTGTCGCGCATAATGCTCAGCTTGTGCTGAATCAGCGGATGATCAAAAACATGTACGTTTCCCATAATCGTCCTCCTGTCTGAAATCGCGTTGCTCTGAAAAAAAGCGAAGGCACTCTTTCCGTGAATTCGCTTTCCTGATGCAGTTGTACTTGTGATGACACATCGCATCACTTACCGCTCAATATTATACCGCATGGGCCGGATGATTGCAAGGGGGGGTGGGAAGATTCGACTTGAATCCATATGCTGTGATTTCCTGATAATTCAGTTGTTTGACGATTTGGTTGTTTCATATTATACTAAATATATGCACATTTTCTTTCTGAATGATATCTGATATCGGCGAAGTATCTGTTTAGCCGCATAATGACTCTTCATCACGCAAGCGTATGAAAAAAGGAGCTTATGTAATGCATTTCACAAAGGTCATGTTTGGCATCGGTTTTTGTCCTGGTTCTTACAACACCGTTATTCTGTTGAACATTCCTGCACAGGAATTGTCTCTGCAGACCTATTCAAAACCCAAAAGAGTACCTGCTCCAACTGTCTCCAACAGCAAAACCAATTTCACACCGGTTCTTTTGCCATGTTTCGATAGTTTAGAAACACAAGTTGATTACAGCTTTGGCTGGCATCTTCAAGCCAAAGAAATGAACAGCATTCTTCCCTTATGCATCGTTGAAGATTTTGAACCATATCGCGACCGTGAAATGAGCATAGGGGATCCTGGCGTTATTGGCTATCGCGACGGGATATCTTTATATTTCAGCTCCATCAGATATTCGCCTCTTACCCTGATTTAGATTACT
>JAUNDF010000048.1 GCA_030526225.1 Clostridia bacterium | reverse complement strand
TGACGTCCAGCACCTCGCCCACCATCTCGGGGTCCAGGGCGGAGGTGGGCTCGTCAAAGAGCATCACCTCGGGGTTCATCATCAGGGCGCGGATGATGGCAATGCGCTGCTTCTGGCCGCCGGAGAGCTGGGCGGGATAGTTGAGCAGCTTGTCCGCCAGACCGATGCGCTTGGCGAACTCCTCTGCCTTGGCCTCTGCCTCGGCCTTGTCCATCTTCAGCAGCTTGATGGGGGCAGCGGTCAGGTTCTTCATCACGTTCATGTTGTTGAACAGATTGAACTGCTGGAACACCATGCCCATCTTCTGGCGGTGCAGGTTGATGTTGACCTTCTTGTCGCAGATGTCCACGCCGTCAAACAGGATGGAGCCCTCGGTGGGCTTTTCCAGCAGGTTGAGGCAGCGCAGGAAGGTGCTCTTGCCACCGCCGGAGGGGCCGATGATGCTGACCACTTCGTTTTTGTTGAAGGTGGTGGAGATGTTGTCCAGCACCACCAGATCATCAAAGTGCTTGGAGAGGTTTTTTACCTCGATAATGGTTTCGTTCTTCTTGGTTTCAACAGCGGTCATGCCTTTTTCTCCTTTCGGGCCATCATGGGGCGGCGGGAGCCGCGCAGGTCACGCTTCAGCTTTCTTTCCAGATAGCCGACGAAGGTGGACATGCAGAAGGTCATGACCAGATACAGCAGGGCGGCAATCAGGTAGCTTTCCAGAGTGATATAGGTCTTGGAGGTAACGCCCTTGGCGCGGTACATCAAATCGGCCACGCCCACGTAAATGACGATGGAGGATTCCTTGATGACGGTGATGAACTCGTTGCCCAGTGCCGGCAGAATGTTCTTTACAGCCTGAGGCAGCACCACCAGCTTCATGGCCTGACCGCGGCTGAAGCCCAGGGAGTTGGCCGCTTCCATCTGGCCGCCGTCAACGGCCTGAATGCCGGAACGGATGATTTCAGCCACATAGGCGCAGCTGTTCAGGGACATAACAATCACGCAGGTCATCATCCGGGGGAAGTCGGTGATGAAGGGGATATCCACATTGGGAATCATGTTGCACAGCGGCGTGCCGTAGTAAATGAACAGCAGCTGCACCATCAGGGGTGTGCCGCGGAAAATCTCGATGTAGGTGGTGGCGAACCATTCCAGAGGCTTGAAGCCGCTGATGCGCATCAGAGCCATCAGCGTACCCAGAATGGTGCCCAGCAGCAGCGTCAGCGCGGCCAGAATCAGGGTATTGCGTACGCCCTCGGTGTAGAAATTGGAGTAGCGCAGGCTCAGCTTCAGGAAGTTGGAAACAAACAGGCTGACGGAGTTGTACTTCACTTCCGTCTGCTGGGTGCCGTCTTCATTGAGCACCGGGTTTCCCTCTCCATCCACCACGGGTGTTGTGGTGCTGCCCATGTTCTTGACGTTGGCAATCATGTTGTCCACGCCTTCAATCACGGCAGGATTCTTTGCCAGGAAGGCATCGTAGCAAACATAGCCCACCAGCAGCAGGCACAGCAGAATCGCAATCCATTTTCTCATTTTCATCGGGGCATAAACTCCTTTAAGTCCGTATGGGGGAATGGGGGTTGGAAAATGAATGTACCGGACAAACCACTTCGATTATATATGGAAGGGATTGCCCTGTACAGTGTGCGCGAAGAAAAAAACCATATCACGCACGAAAAGCCGGGGACCCTGACCATCGGTCAAAGGTCCGCCGGCATATTCATTTTTTGTTTGTCAATCAGTCGCCGGTTTCGCCGGTGGCGGCAACAGCGTCATCATAAGCCTTCTGATAGGAACCGTCGGTGGTTACCTTGGCGATGACAGCGTTGACCACGTCAACCAGATCCTGGTTGCCCTGCTTGATGACAACAGCCTTGCCGAAGGAAGCTTCTTCAGCGGTGAACTCGAAGTTTGCAACCTCCAGAGTGCCTTCGGAAGCGGATACATAAGCTTCAGCCACAGCAGCGTCAGCCACGAAGCCGGCGATGTTGCCGTTCTTTACTTCCAGAGACAGGGGGCCATAGGCTTCCAGCTCGAACAGCTCGGAGTCGGGCAGAGCCTTTTCAATCAGCTGGCTCTGTACGGTACCCATCTGAGCGCCAACCTTCTTGCCGGCCAGAGCTTCCTTGGTGGTGTACACATCAGCGTCGCCCTTCTTGACAACCAGCAGCTGAGCGCTGGTCTCATACAGGTCGGAGAAGTCGATGACTTCAGCACGCTCGGGGGTCTTGGTGAAAGCAGCGATGCCCAGCACGGTGCCGTCGCCGTTCTTCACGTCGGTGATGATGGAGTCGAAAGCGGTGTCCTGAATCACCAGAGTAACGCCCAGCTCGTCAGCAATCTGCTGTGCCAGCCAGATGTCGCAACCGGCGAAGTTGCCGTTGTCATCCAGATATTCATAGGGGGGATAGGTGGCTTCGGTTTCCACAACCAGCTGGCCGGCAGCCTTAATCATGTCCACTGCGGATTCGGCGCTTGCCATGGTCAGGCAGGACAGAGCCATCATAGCGACCAATACGAGAGCAACAAGCTTTTTCATTTTCCATAACCTCCAAATGATAATTCCTTGTTTGGCAATACATTTTCATGCATGTCGTTCGTGTTTACGTGTATAATTATACGCATGTATGCCTGAATGTCAAGGGGTTTTTTGTGAATATTTTTGAACTTGCACCGTTTGCCCTATCTGGTCCGGATGAATACCGTTTTTTATTTATTTTTCCGTTTTTCGGCTGTCTGCTCTTGTTTTTCTGCGCATTCCTTTATGCATTTCATATGCATATATTCATCTTCTGTGAATATTTTCAAAAAGTCCGTTCATCGCGCACCGCAGTGAGAAAAAATGCATATCCTTTATTTGATTTCAATATGCCGCAGCCGCTCCTTCACCGCCCGGAAGATTCTTGCCGTCTGCCGCAGACTTAAGCCCAGCTCCACGGCAATGCGCTCCTGCGTATATCCCAATACATAGTACATGCGAATGATGGCCCGCCATCTTGCCCGGTGGATGGAATCCAGCGCCCGCTCCACCTGCTCTGTTTTGGCGGCCAGCGCCTGCTTGTGCATCAAAAGCGTAGGCGCATCCACGCCGGCCATCAGGGCCATCTGTTCATCAACCGCTTTTTCCTCCTGCAGGGACAGTGCATAGTCCTGCATCAGCTGCAATGCATTCATGACCAAAGCCTCCTTTGGGGTTCGTTCAGTTGTGTTTGCCCTGCCGGGAGTGGAGGCCGGAAAGGGCGATCAGTCCGCAAGCGGAGATCCGGAGCCATCGGATGGGTTGATTATAATACGAACATTTGTTCTTGTCAATAGAATGAAAGAATGTTGTTTATGGTCATATATTATTCCATTATTATACAATTAATCATACTGCTGTCGCAAGGACTCCTTCCGTCACGGCTTCGTTTGTTCGTCTTCTGCAATTCCCTTGAAAAACACAGAGGGGCATATTCCCCTGCCAAGGCTCCCTCCCCGAGGGAGCTGTCTGCGCAGCAGACTGAGGGAGTTATCCACAAACAAAGAAGAGACTGTGAATTATTCTCACAGTCCCATGCTTGCTTATTTCATTTCCTTTGCCGCCCGTTCCTGCTCCAGCTGTTCCATGATGGCGGGAATCTTGGCCGCCTCGGCGCTGTCCAGCTCGGGAAAGTGGGGGTCCATGTCCTTCAGCGTCTGCAGCAGAATCTCGCTGACGATATAGCGGGTGTACCACTTGTTGTCCGCGGGCACCACATACCAGGGGGATTGAGGGGTGCCGGTGAAGTTGATGGCGTCCTCAAAGGCCTTGTCATATTCCTCCCACAGGGCGCGTTCCTTCATATCATTGGTGGAAAGCTTCCAGTGCTTGTCATCCCGGACCATGCGGTCGATGAAGCGCTTGCTCTGGGTTTCCTTGCTGACATTCAGGAACAGCTTCACCACCCGGTAGCCGTTCTCGTACAGATAATCCTCCCAGCCGGTCAGCTGCATATAGCGGCGCAGGAAGAAATCCTCCGTCATGCAGCGGTCGGGAAAGTTGTAGGTCTTTTCGTAATGATGCACCCGCACCGCGATGACATCCTCATAGTGGCTGCGGTTGAACACACCAATCACGCCCCGCTCCGGCAGTGCCGCGTTGATGCGCCACAGGTAATCGTGGGCCAGCTCTGTCTTGGTGGGTGTCTTGAAGGAGGTAATCTTCAGTGCCGCAGGATTCAGGCCGCAGAACACGTGCTTGATGAGGCTGTCCTTGCCGGCGGCATCCCGGGCCTGGATGGCAATCACCAGACCTTCTCTGCGCTCGGCATAGAGCATCTCCTGCAGCTGGGCAGCCTCGGCAATATTCTGGGCTGTTTTGGCAACCAGTTCCTTTTTGCGCAGCTTCATGTCACCTGCGCCGGTGGGCTCGTTTTTCAGGTTCAGTTTCTTTTCTCCGTCAAACCGGAAATCTTTGATGGACAAGGGTATCGCTCCTGTTCAATGCTTTTGGGGTATTATAGCATGATGCATGGCAGATGGCAACCGCCGGTCTGTACATGGTTTGTTTTTCTATCATATGATACTGCAGCACAATGGCCCTTCATCGGACGGAATGAACAATCCCCTTGTCTGCAAGGGGTTGACGGTTTTTCTGCCAGCTGTTATAATGAACTGTTGATATTTGCGCCTGCAGGGGCAATGGGCTCCGCCGGCGTTCGAACTTAGTGGGAGGGAATACAATGTCCGGACATTCCAAATGGCATAATATTCAGGCGAAGAAGGGCAAGGCTGACGCTGCCCGCGGCAAGATTTTCACCAAGATTGGCCGTGAAATCGCCATTGCAGTTCGTGAAGGCGGCGCAAACCCCGATAACAACGGCAAGCTGCGCGACATTATTGCCAAGGCCAAGGCTGCCAATATGCCCAACGATAACATTCAGCGCTCCATCAAGAAGGCCAGCGGCGAGCTGAGCAACGTGGTGTACGAGCAGGTAACCTACGAAGGCTATGCCCCCGGCGGCGTGGCCATCATCGTGGATGCCATCACCGACAACCGCAACCGCACCGTATCCGATGTGCGCCACTGCTTCGCCAAGTATGACGGCAACATGGGCACCACCGGTTCCGTGTCCTTCATGTTTGATGAAAAGGGCGTGCTGGTTGTTGAGCGCACCCCCGGCAGCGACGAGGACGAGATGATGATGATCGCCCTGGATGCCGGTGCCGAGGATATGAAGGCCGAGGAGGATGTGTACGAAATCTACACCACCCCCGCTGACTTCAGCTCCGTGCTGGCCGCTCTGGAGGAGCAGGGCCTGACCTTCCTGTCCGCCGAGGTGCAGAAGGTACCCCAGAACATGGTGACCGTCACCGACGAGGAGACCCTGACCAAGATTCAGAAGATGCTGGACATGCTGGAAGACAACGACGACGTCCAGAACGTGTACCACAACTGCGATCTGCCCGAAGAGGAAGACGAAGACTAATCCCATCCGCCGCCGTGATGCTTCCGCGCTCCGGCGGCGTTTTTCTGCCCTGACCCATTGTATCAGAAAGGATGGACTGATTATGCGCAAGAATTTCGGTGCAAAGCCCCTTTCCTATCCCCAGCCGGTGCTGATTCTCGCCGCCTATGACGAGGCCGGTGTTCCCGACTGCATGAACGCAGCCTGGGGCGGCATTTCCGAGGAAGACGAGATCACCATGTGCATCGCCGACAACCACAAGACCACCGCCAACATTCTGGCCCGCAAGGCCTTCACCGTTTCCATGGCCACGGCGGATACGGTGGCCGCCTGCGATTATGTGGGCATCGTTTCCGCCAATCAGGTGCCCGACAAATTTGCCCGTGCCGGCTTCCATGCGATGAAGTCCGATTTTGTGGATGCGCCGCTGATTGCCGAGCTGCCCATCGCCCTTGAATGCCGCCTGCGCAGCTATGACCCCGAATCCTGCCGGATGGTGGGTGAAATCGTGAACGTATGCGCAGATGAAGCCGTGCTGGATGAAAACGGCCGTGTGGACATCCGCAAGGCACAGCCCATTACCTTCGACCCCTTCAACATGGTTTACATCGCCCCCGGCGAGGTGGTGGGCAAGGCCTTTGGGGAAGGGAAGAAGCTGAAGTAAGCTGACCCGCCCGGGTCCGTATGATGTCATATCCCGTATTACAATCACAGCAATTCTGCTGCAGGAGGTTTTCTTATGATGCTTGCTCTCAAAATCCTCGGTGTGATTTTCGGCCTGCTGATGGCCGGCACCGGCATCCACCTGATGTGCGTCCCGCTGGCCGCCGTTGACGCCCTGTCTGCGGTGATTCCCACCGTGCTGGGCATTGTGCTGACGGTTTCCTCCGTCACCCGCTTCATCCGCTGGACCCAGCTGAAGTCCTCCGGTGCATCCGACGGTCTGCTGTTCTGGGAAAGCGTGCTGGGCTTTGTGTTCGGCGTGTCCCTGCTTTTGTCCTACTGGCTGCGGGCTTCCATCGCCGTTTCCTTCAGCCTTGTGATTACCCTGTGGGCATCCCTGCTGCTGCTGAGCAAGGGCATCACCGGCATCGTCCGCGCATTCCAGATGAAGAAGGCCAACCAGACGCTGGTCAACTGGGGCCGCTTCACCTTCAACTGGGTGCTGCAGCTGGTTGTCGGCATTGCTCTGACCCTGATTGGCATCATCAGCGCCCTCAACCCTCTGCTGACCATGGCCGGCATCGGCATCATCGTGGGCGTAAACGTCACCATCTACGGCATCAGCATGGTGTTCGGCAGTCTGGTAATGCTGTAATATAAAGCAAAACAAGGGATGTGAACCAACATGCGGTTCACATCCCTTGTTTTTTATCCGAAATATTATTCAATCATCATGGCATCGCCGAAGGAGAAGAAGCGGTAGCCTTCCTTCACGGCGGTGTTGTAGGTTGCCAGCGCTTCATCGCGGCCCATCAGGGTGCTGACCAGCATCAGCAGGGTGCTTTGCGGCAGATGGAAGTTGGTAATCAGCGCATCCACCGCCTTGACCTTCACGCCGGGCTTGATGAAAATGGCGGTGTCGCCGCTGCCGGGGATGATGGTGCCGTCGTCTGCGGCGGCAGTTTCAATGGTGCGCACGGAGGTGGTGCCCACGCAGACAATCCGTCCGCCTGCCTGCTTGATGGCGTTGAGGGTGTCGGCGGCTTCCTTGGTCACCTCGTAGAACTCGCTGTGCATCACATGCTTGTCCACATCCTCTTCCTTCACCGGACGGAAGGTGCCAAGGCCCACATGGAGCAGCACAGGCACAATGGTCACGCCCTTTTCCCGCACCTTTTCCATCAGCTCGGGGGTAAAGTGCAGTCCCGCGGTGGGGGCGGCGGCAGAGCCCTCCTGCTTGGCGTAGACGGTCTGGTACAGCTCCTTGTTCTCCAGCTTTTCGTGGATGTAGGGGGGCAGGGGCATTTCGCCCAGCTTGTCCAGCAGCTCCTCAAACACGCCCTCGTAATGGAAGCGCACCACGCGGCCGCCGATTTCCTGTACGTTGTCCATGATTTCTGCCCGGAGCAGACCCTCACCAAAGGACACCCATGTGCCGGGCTTCAGCCGGCGGCCGGGGCGCACAAGGGCCTCCCAGTCATTGGCGCTCTGGCGGCGCAGCAGCAGTATTTCCACCGGCACGCCGGTATCCTCCTTCACGCCCAGCAGCCGGGCGGGAATCACCTTCGTTTCGTTGATGACCAGCGCATCACCGGGGCGAAGGTAATCCACCACATCGTAGAAATGCTTGTGCTCGATGGTGTTGTCTGCCCGGTGGTACACCAGCAGGCGGGCATGGTCACGGGGCTCGGCAGGGGTCTGGGCAATCTGCTCTTCCGGCAGAAAATAATCAAAATCGGATGTCTTCATCTCAGTCAAATCTCCATTTTCAGCTGGGTTTCGCCATCAAAGGCGGCATTGGCGGCAACAGCGGTGGCGGGGATGGGCCGCTGCATGTGTGCCCAGGCGGCAGGGGTGCAGATGCGGCCGCGAGGGGTGCGCATCAAAAAGCCCAGCTGCATCAGGTACGGCTCGTACACATCCTCAATGGTCACCGCATCCTCGCCGGTGGTGGCGGCAAGGGTATCAAGGCCCACGGGACCGCCGGCAAACTTGTCCATCATCGTGGACAGGATGCTCCGGTCGGTGCTGTCAAGGCCCAGCTCGTCCACGTGCTGCATGGCCAGCGCTTCCCGGGCGATGTCAAGGGTGATGCGGCCGTTGCCCTTCACCTGGGCAAAGTCGCGCACGCGCTTGAGCATGCGGTTGGCGATACGGGGGGTACCGCGGCTGCGGCGGGCAATCTCCAGAATGCCGTCATCATCTGCCGCCACGCCCAGAATGCCTGCACTTCGGGCCACGATGTTGGCCAGCTCCTCGGGCTTGTACAGCTGCAGCCGGTAGATGATGCCGAAGCGGTCCCGCAGGGGCGCGGCAAGGTTGCCGGCCTTGGTGGTGGCACCCACAA
The DNA here is from genome assembly GCA_030526225.1 of Clostridia bacterium. Classification (GTDB taxonomy): domain Bacteria; phylum Bacillota; class Clostridia; order Christensenellales; family Aristaeellaceae; genus JAUNDF01. The sequence continues at coordinate 8,652 of JAUNDF010000048.1, read as the reverse complement.
GCGTGAACTTGGGCAAATCCAGCCGCAGGGAGCGCGCCGTGGGACCCTTGCCGATCATCACGTCGATGGCATAGTCCTCCATGGCCGGATACAGCACCTCCTCCACCGAGTGGGACAGACGGTGGATTTCGTCAATAAACAGCACATCGCCGGCGCTCAGGTTGGTCAGGATGCTGGCCAGATCGCCGGGGCGCTCGATGGCAGGGCCGGAGGTGATTTTGATGTTCTGCCCCATTTCCGAGGCGATGATGCCGGCCAAAGTCGTTTTGCCAAGGCCGGGCGGGCCGTACAGCAGGATGTGGTCCAGCGCGTCATGGCGGGACAGTGCCGCCTGAATGTACACGCTCATGCTTTCCTTTACCTCTGTCTGCCCGATGTATTCCCGCAGGGAGTGGGGCCGCAGGGAAACCTCCGCCCCGGAATCCTCCATGTGGAGATTGGCATCAAGGAGTCGCTCTTCAAAGTCCATATATTACCTCTATCCTCACATACCGGCCATGGCACGAAGGGCCAGGCGCAGCAGTTCGTCTGCGGATGCGTTCTTGTCCTCCAGCTTGCCGATGGCGCTGCGGGCCTCGGCAGGGGAATAGCCCAGCGCCTGCAGTGCCTCGATGGCCTCGGTGACATTGTCGGCCTTGACGGAAGCCGCGCCTTTGACCGGTACGCTTGCAGCCGAAGCGGCGGAAACATCCCCCTGACTCACCTTGTCCTTCAGTTCAAGGGCGATGCGCTGGGCAGTCTTTTTGCCCACGCCCGGTGCCTTGCTCAGGGCAGTGACATCATCCAGCAGAATGGCCAGATTCAAATCCCGCAGGGGCATGCTGCCAAGCAGCGCCAGCGCCATCTTGGGGCCCACGCCGCTGACGGAGGTCAGAAGCATGAACATGCTCTTTTCCTCCTTGGTGGCAAAGCCGTACAGGTCCATGGCATCCTCCCGGACGCTCAGCCAGGTGTGGCAGCGCATGGTTTCACCCATGGCAGGGGCAGCCTGCACCGTGTTCATGGAGCACAGCAGCCGGTAGCCCACGCCGCCGGCCAGCAGCACCAGCTCACCGGAGCTTTTTTCACAAACCTGACCTTCAATAAATGCGTACATGTTTTTCCTCTTTTGCTTGTATTACTTCATTCTGAACTGCTCTTTGGCAAAGCCGCACTGGCAGTGGGTGATGGCACAGGCCACCGCATCGGCGGCGTCATCGGGCTTGATGATATCATCCATGTGCAGCAGCAGCTTCACCATCTGCTGGACCTGCTTTTTATCGGCCCGGCCGTAGCCGGTTACCGCCTGCTTAATCTGCATGGGGGTATATTCGTACAGGTTGGAGGTGTGCTCTGCGGCAGATATAATGGCTGCCCCGCGGGCCGCGCCGACCATCAGCGCGGTGGTGACATTGCGGGCGAAGAACAGCTCCTCAAAGGCAATGTCATCGGGCTTGTAGATGCTGATTAAATCCCGGATGCCCAGCTGCAATGTGCGCAGTCTGTCCGGCATGGGGACACCGGCCTTTGTTTCCACACAGCCGCAGCCCAGCAGCCGCATCTTCGACCCCTGGGCCTCCACCACGCCCCAGCCCATCAGCGCGTAACCGGGGTCGATTCCCAAAACAATCATTCATTTGCTCCGTTTTCTGCTTTCGGCGAACCCGGCAAACCAGCCTGATACGCCATTATCATCATAGCGGCAACAGGGGTAAAAGTCAATGCGAACACGAACAAAGCTTCGCTTATCGGCCGACATAACAGCACAGCTGTTCATCCGAGCGAAGGATGGAATAGCTGCCGGTAAACTGCGCCTGCAGATGGGCGCGGTTGTAGTCATCCAGCAGAGCAGAAAAGGTATCGGGGAAGGCCAGATACTGCTCCCGGTCCGTCAGGCGGATTTCCACCGGTGTGCCTGACTGCGCAAAGGCCCATGCCGCATCCTGCAGCCGGGACAAATCCGTGATGCCGTGCAGCCGGTGATACTCATGCCGGTCATCGCTGGGGCGGTAATCCATGTCGGGTGATGCGGCGGTGTGGTCGCGCTGCATCTGCTCAAGGGACAGCCCCACATACCAGTGCATGATGCGGCCCTCTGCATCGGCATCATCCCATGTGAGGTCATAATAGGAAAACACGCCGTCCACGGATGCCGCATTCCACGCATGGGGGCCAACGGAATTCGCGGAATATCCCGTGCCGTTAATGGTGGTGCAGGGGATGCCGCACAGCCGCGCCGTGAGGGTGAAGGCGTTGGCGTAGCCGTCACACACCGCGTAGCCGTTGAGCAGTGCCCCGGCAATGGTGTGGGAGAGCGTCCCCGTATCCTCGTAGGTGATGACATCGCACAGGCTGTCGTGAATCATCAGCAGCTTATCCGCGGTGCTTCCCGCTGCCCGGGCGGCCAGCCGTCCTGCCTGCTGCAGGGCGCTGCGGCGCAAATTGTCCGCATCCTGCTTGGTCAGCCGGTAGGTCAGCGTCACGCCGGTGGCGATTTCCGGCGCATGCGAATAATAATGGGTGGTGTAGTTTTCCGCCACCTGAAACAGCTCCGGGAAATCCAGATAAATCAGCTCCATGGCGGCAGACACATCCTGATACCTTGTGCCCTCCGGCAGAGCGACCGTTTCCTGATGGGCCATGGCGGCAGGGTAAAGCAGGTCCACCAGCTGCTGCACCTGCTATGATGCGCTGTTGTAGCCAAGGCAGGCGGCGGTGACATAGGGCGTATCGGGTGCGGCAAAGGCAAAAACAGGCAGCAGCCACAGGGCCGCGGCAATCAACAAAAGTCTGATGCGATGCATACAAAAACTCACTTCGGCAAAAGATTCAAAGAGGAAGCTTTCCCTCCCATACCAAACGAACGGCGGGCGCGGAATCATCCGCTTCCATTATACCACAAATTGCACCGGTGCGGCGTGATGGAAAGAAAGGAAATGAGGCGGTCAAAATCGATATGGATTGAGAAGGATTTTTGCCTCCTTATCAAGAATACTATCAATATCTGCGCCTTCTTATCATGCGGTCCTTCAGCGCAGGAGATACAAAAACGGGAGGGAAACCCGATTGAAAAAGATTGTTCTCACCGGCGGCGGCACGCTGGGGCATGTAACCCCCCATCTGGCCCTGATTCCCCACCTGCAGCAGGCAGGCTATGAAATCCATTATATCGGCACGGAAAAGGGCATGGAGGCAGACAAAATGCGCGCCGTGCCCGGCGTGATTTACCACGCAGTCAAAAGCGGCAAGCTGCGCCGCTATTTCTCCTGGCAGAATTTTACCGACCCCTTCCGGGTGCTGGCCGGTGCTGTTCAGTCCGCACGGCTGATGGGCAAAATCAAGCCCGATGTATGCTTCTCCAAGGGCGGTTTTGTGGCGGTGCCTGTGGTCTTCGGCGCATGGCTGCACCATGTGCCCACCGTCTGCCACGAAAGCGATCTGACTCCGGGCCTTGCCAACAAGCTGTGCAAGCCCTTTGCAAAGCGCTTTGCCACCACCTTCCCCGAATGCGCCGCCGCGCTGGGCGATAAGGCCGAGATGACCGGCACACCCCTGCGTCCGGAGCTGTTCTCCGGCAGCCGCGAAAAGGGTCTGTCCCTATTCGGGTTTGACGGCAAAAAGCCGGTGCTGCTGATGATGGGCGGCTCCCTGGGCGCACAGGCCGTGAACAAGGCATTGCGGGAGGCCCTCTCCGAGCTGGCCAAGACCTTTGACGTGGCCCATATCTGCGGCAAGGGCAATCTGGATGAGCAGCTCAGCGGCATCCCCGGCTATACCCAGTTTGAATTCCTTGACAAGGATCTCCCCGATGCGCTGGCCGCCTGTGATGTGGTGCTCAGCCGCGCCGGTGCCAATGCCTTGTGCGAATTTCAGGCATTGTGCAAGCCCCTGCTGCTGGTGCCCTATCCCAAGGGAGCCAGCCGCGGCGACCAGATTCTCAATGCCGAGAGCCTTCGCAAGCGCGGCCTTTGCCATGTGCTGGCGCAGGAAAACATGACCGCCGAAACACTGGCCAAGGCATTGCTGGAAACCTGGGCCGACCGGGAGGCGCTTGTTGCCGCCGTCAGACAGGCACCCCCTGCCGACGGCACCAAACGCGTGCTGGAAATGATTGAAGAAGTACAAAAGAAAAAGTGAGGAGTAGCAATATGTTCACCGCTTTTGATCTGGCTTGGCTCCGCGACCCCGAGGTATTTGCCGTTAACCGGCTGCCTGCCGTATCCGACCACGATGTGTACGCTTCTCTGGAGGAGGCCGACAAGGAAGCCTCCAGTCTGGTGCGCTCTCTGGACGGCGAATGGAAGGCCCACTTCGCCCTGACCGCCGAGGAGGCACCCGATGCGCTGATTGCAGACAGCGCCATGGATGGCGACCTGATGACCGTCAGCGTGCCCTGCGAATTCCAGCTGGTCAATCCCCAGTGGGATCCGCCCCATTATGTCAACAAGATGTACCCCTGGGACGGCAAGGAGCCCCTCACGCCCCCCAGCCTGCCCGAAAAGCACAACCCCACCGTCACCGCCATCCGCACCTTTGACCTGACGGAAAAGGACTTCGACTGCGGCCGCATGGTGCTGACCTTCCACGCCGTGGAGCCCTGCGTGTGCGTGTACCTCAACGGCACCTTCATCGGCTACAGCGAGGACAGCTTCACCCCCCACCGCTTTGATATCACCGCTGCCGCCAAGGTGGGCGAAAACCGGCTGGTGGCCCGGGTGTACAAGCGCTGCACCGGCAACTGGATGGAGGATCAGGACTTCTGGCGCTTCAGCGGCATTCACCGCAGCGTAACCATCACCTTTGAGCCGAAGACCCATCTGGCTGATGTATTTGTACACACGCCCCTGACCGATGGCTACACCAAGGCCAGCGTGATTGCAGACCTGAAGCTGGACCGCCCCGCCGGCAAGGTTTCCGCCTTGCTGACAGATGACAAGGGCAATGCGGTGGCTTCCGCCGAGGCGGATGCCGCAGAGCAGGTGACCCTCACCATGCCCGTGCCCCAGCCGAAGCTGTGGAGCGCCGAGGAGCCCAACCTCTACATCCTTACCATCACCCTTGACGGCGAGGTCAGCCGTCTGATGGTGGGTCTGCGGCAGATGGAGACCATCAACAAGGTCATCCACATCAACGGCAAGCGCATCGTGTTCCACGGCATGAACCGCCACGAATTCGACTGCGACACCGGCCGCGTGATGTCCGACGCACTGCTGGAGAAGGACATCCGGGATATGAAGGCCATGAATGTCAACGCCGTGCGCACCTGTCATTACCCCAATGACAGCCGCCTGTACAAGCTGTGTGACAAGTACGGCATGTATGTGATGGATGAAAGCAACATGGAGACCCACGGCGCATGGGAGCCTGCCCATGACTGGCTGGTGCCCGGCAGCTGCCCCGAATGGAAGGAAAACGTGCTGGACCGCGCCCGCTCCATGGTGGAGCGCGACAAAAACCACACCAGCATCATCATGTGGTCCTGCGGCAACGAATGCTCCGGCGGCACCAACATTCTGGCTATTGCCGACCAGTTCCGGCAGATGGATCCCTCCCGCCCCGTGCAGTACGAGAGCATCTGGAATCAGCCGGAATACTTTGCCTCCTCCGATGTGTGGTCCCGCATGTATGCCAAGGTATCGGAGATTGAGGAGTATCTGCAGAAGGACCCCGACCGCCCCATGATCAACTGCGAGTATTCCCATGCCATGGGCAACTCCTGCGGCGGCTTGCACCTGTACCGGGAGCTGGAGGACAAGTATCCCATGTATCAGGGCGGCTTTATCTGGGACTATGTGGATCAGGCTCTGCGCACGGAGGCACCCTCCGGCGGCACCCGTCTTGCCTATGGCGGCGACTTCGGCGACCGCCCCAGCGACTACCACTTCAACACCAACGGCATCCTGCTGGGCGACCGCACCTTCACCCCCAAGGTGCAGGAGGTTCGCCGCGTATTCCAGTACATGCGCCTTGTCCCCGATGACAGCGGCGTAACGATTTACAACGATCGCCTGTTCACCACCCTGAACGACTGCGACATGGTCTGGGAGGTTATGCTGGAGGGCGAGGTCATCGACGATGGCCGCTGCAGCCTGCCGGAAATCGGCCCCGGACTGAGCGCCTATGTGGAGCTGCCCCTGAACCTGCCCGTATGCGAGGGCGAGGTGGCCGTAACCGCAAAGCTGGTGCTCAACCGGGATGAAAACCTGCTGCCCGCCGGCACCGAGCTGGCTGTGGGGCAGACCATCTTCTCCGAGCGCAAACAGCCTGCCGTTACCGCCGGCACCCCCATCGTGGTGGAGGGCGACTACAATGTGGGCGTTCACGGCAAGGGCATTGAGGCGCTGTTCGGCAAGAGCTACATGGGCCTGCTCTCCCTGCGGGACGGCGCAGGCAAGGAGACCGTGCTCAACACGCCCCTGCTCAGCCTGTTCCGCGCCCCCACGGACAACGATATCGGCAACGGCGATGCCATCAAGCAGGGCATCTGGCACATGGTCAGCCGCTACAGCGCCGTGCCTGCCCCCGAGCTGAAGCACGAGGATGGTGAGACCCGGCTGGTGTACACCTACACCTGCCCCGTTTTGAAGGGCGACCCCATTACCGTCACCTACACCTTCACGGCGGAGGATGCCATCAAGGTTACGCTGGATTACCCCGGCTACGAGGGTCAGCCCGACCTGCCCGCTCTGGGCATTGCCTTCCGGCTGGACAAGCGCCTGCACAAGGTCAGCTATGTGGGTCTGGGCCCGGATGAATGCTATGCGGATCGCCAGACCGGCGCGCTGCTGGGCAGCTGGTCCTATGATGTGGCCGATGGCTGGACCCGGTACTGCAAGCCGCAGGAAAGCGGCAGCCGCATGGGCGTGCGCACCATGACCGTTACCGATGACGACGGCCACGGCATCCGCATTGATGCCCTGGACACCCTGCCCGAAATCAGCGTACAGCCCTGGCTGCCCGAGGAGCTGCAGAGCAAGCTGCACCCCGACGAGCTGAAGGGCGCCACCCGCACGGTGGTGGATGTGGCCATGTTCCGCAAGGGCATCGGCGGCGATGACAGCTGGGGCGCCCCCGTCCTGCCCCAGTACACCTATGACTCCGCCAAGGCATACTCCTTCTCCTTCCTCATTCGGGGGATTTAACAATCCTTCAACGGAATCAAGAGAAAAAACAAGTGATTCGCATCTGTTGCGGAAACCTCATCCGTCCGAACTTCGTTCGTCCACCTTCCCCAGAGGGCAATGCCGTCAACTTAAGAAAAAACAATACCGAACAAGAACAAAATAGGGCTTGACAAACGCGGAAAAATCGCGAGGCTCGCGAGAATTATTTCTTGCTTGCCGGGGTGGTTGCGGTGGTTGGGTCGAAGCTGTTCGAGTCGGTATTGGGGGCGTTTCGGGCGATGCTGAAAAGCCCGGAATTTCTGGAAAGTGCGCGGACAGAAAGCCGTTTTTTCACGCGGAATCGCTGTCTGTCACTGGTGGACTGCGTAGAGTTCCTGCTGACGAAGTCATCCACTAGCGTTCAGCGCGGACTGAACGGTTTTCTGCCGGCGGGGCGCAACTGCTCCAAGCAGGCGTTTTCCCAGCGGCGGCGGCACATTCGGCCATCAGCCATTCGCCAGTTAGCGGAACTTGTCCGCGACAAGTTCTACACCGAAGCGGACTACCACACCTTTCGGGGATGCCGTCTGCTGGCGGTGGATGGCACCCGGCTGAATCTGCCCGATTCTGCTGAACTCATGGAGCGCTACGGCGCACAGAGAAACTCTAGCGAGCAGATTCAGTCGCTGGCGTCGGCTGTGTACGATGTGCTCAATCGGCAGATGCTGAGCGTGTACGCCGAGCGCGTGAACGGCAACGAGCGCGAAATATTGAAGCGACAGCTGCAGGAGGAATCCTGCTTCTGGCCCGGCCACGACATATTTGTCCTGGATCGCGGATACCCGTCCGGTCCTCTGCTGGAGGCGTTTGTCAACCAAGGTCATTTCTTTGTAGCTCGCTGCTGCACGGAGTTCCTGCGCAGTTTTTGCCTATCGGGCAATGACTGCGTTTTGCAGCATCGGTTCAAGTCCGTCAAAAGCAAACTTGCGCTGCGCATCGTGACGGTTGTGCTGCCCAACGGCACGCATGAATGGCTCGTCACCAACATCTTCGACAAATCCGTGACTGCGGAGGATTTCAAGGCAATTTACCATGCGCGCTGGGGCGTTGAGCAGTGCTTCGGCCACATGAAATCCTTCCTGGAACTGGAGAACCTCAGCGGCCTGTCCGAGCAGGCTTTTCTGCAGGATTTGTATGCCAAAATGGCGGTGGAAAACCTGGCTGGAGTGCTTGAATTTTCAACACAGCCCAGCTTTGAGGCGCGTCATGGACAGCGTACTGCCCCTGTCCGGCAGAACTTCCGTGTCCTCTGCGGAACCATGCAGGACAGGCTTGTCATGCTGCTTTCCTGCGCCGGAAGACGGCTGAAGCAAGCGGTCCGGGAGCTGATTGGCATCGTGTCGCGGGGCGCTGAAACCGTGCGGCTGGGGCGCTCGTTTCCGAGAAAGCGCAAGCACTTTAGTCAGAAATTCCCACTTAACCAGAGGGGCTGAGGTGCTTAAGTTGACGGCATTGCTCTCCGAGGGAGGTGGCACCGCAGTGCCGGAAGGAGTTAAACGTAACATCACCA
>JAUNDF010000047.1 GCA_030526225.1 Clostridia bacterium | reverse complement strand
TGGCAGCTGCAGCTTGGTCGCTTAAGTCGGTCTCACATCATTGACAAATGAACAACAAGGGCGGCTTTCTTGCTTATCACCGGAAAATGTGGTATTCTTGTAGGCAATGGGGAGGGATTGTGATGATCCGCAGATTCTTTTGTTTTCTTGCCGTCCTGCTGCTGATGACCGGCTGTGCTTTTGGTGAAGGGACGGAATCGTTTTTTATGGATGCGGTGCGGCTGTATAACGCACAGGGTGATTTTGTGTGCTACGGCATGCTGTCCCCGGAGGGGAATGTCATCACCGCGCCCTTTGCCGCCCGCGCCGGTGATGTGCTGGACTGCGCCCTCGGTGAAGCCCGGCTGCCCGTAACCGTGAAGGAAGAAACGGACGGCGTACTGCACCTTGCGGGTGACGGCCTGACCGACGGCCCTGCCTATGGCAAGGTCAACAGCAGTCTGCTGCTGGTGATGGAGCCGGAGGAGGAAACGCTGCTCTACGCCACCGTGATGGGCGAGACATAGTGGAACGGTGTGCGCTGTGCGCTGCTGCTGACGGAAAACGAGCTCAGCGGCCTTGGCAGTGCGGTGCTCAGCGAGCGGGGCGAAGTGGTGGGCGTGATTGTATCCCAGTGGGCCGGTGACAGGGCCTATGTCATGGCACCCCTGAAGCAAATGCCTGCCGATTTGCTGGCCCTTCGCGGCACGGATACGCCCCAGTGGCAGCAGATGGACGCGGCCACCTCCTCTGTCCTGAAGCCGCTGGAGGTCAGGGCTACGGCCACCTCCCTGAACATCAGCTGGAACCCTGACATGGTGGATACACGGCTGGTGCGCATCTGGATTACCAACATCGAAAACAGCTTTACCAGCGTAATTCACGCCATGGCCGACAAGGGAACGGCGGAGGTGGAGGTGCCCGAGGGCATCTACGCCGTGTGCGCCTTTAAGGAGGACGAGATTGCCGCCGACCAGACCGAGCCGGAAACGGAGGACATTCAGTTTGTCCGGGTGGAATGCCCCGGCGCCTATACCGATTATGAATACCGGGACAAGGTGGACATCATCGCCCTTGACAGCGATGTAACGCCGGATGAAAACACTGCCGCCGTCCCCGTAAAGGACTGCACGGACATCGTGGGCGATGAAGGCAAAACGCTGTACCTGCGGGTGCTGTCCATGTATCGGGTGGAGGAGGAAATCACCCTGCCGCTGATGATCACCCTCACCGCCCCCGACGGACAGGTGTATTTCCACAGTGCCCGGTTCATCTTTGTGCCGTCCATTCAGGACAACGATGTGTGGTATGACAACATCACCCAGCTGATGGATGACTGCCGCCGCATGTCCGGCTTGAAGGAAGGCACCTACACCGTGCGCTATTATATCGATGGCCGCCGCTGCGGTCAGGCGGAAATTGAAATCAAGTAACAAGGAGAAACCATGGCAATTACAGCCTATTGTAAAAAATGCAAGGCGGATGTGGCGCCGGGGGACAGCTGCCCCCAGTGCGGCGGCCGCCTGACCAAGGCCTCCCGCCGGGTGGCCTGGAGCATGTGGCACACACCCCTTCGGGACTGGATGAGCTGGAACGCCTCCATGCGCATCATCCTGCCGGCATACATGGTGGTGGTGCTGGTGATGCTGCTGGCGGAATATCTGGCCGGGGGACTGCCCGCACTGGATGCCATGCTGCAGGGCCCCACGATGGTGATTCTGGGGGCACTGCTGGCGGTGGTGCTGCTGGCGGCTGGGGTGATTTTGTACCTGCAGGGTCATGACCTGACCGACTGCGTGGTGGACAGCAAGGGCGTACACATCACCCGCTATCTGCCCGATCCCACACCCTTCCGGCTGATGCTCCGCTGCTGCCCTGCCTCCGCCATGGAGGAAATGTACGAGATGGACGGCACCCCCTACGCCGTCATCAGCCGCAAGGAGGTTGCATGGAGCGAGCTTGAGCGGGTGCAGCTGTGGCCGGAAAAGAATCTGGTGCTGCTCTATGCCCCCCGCTGGTGGATGCGCGGGACCATCGCCTGCACACCCTACACCTATGATGATGTGCTGGAGTACATGCGGGACAAGGTGGGCCGCAAGAAGAATCTCCTGCTCCCGCCATAGCTGATTGCGCCTCCCAAGCCCAAGGCCGCCAAATCATCTGCCGCACAGCCGGTGCAGACACAGCAGCTGGCCATGACGGATGTGTTTGCGCAATCCTTCCCGGAGGAACCGGCGGCTCTTCCCGAAGAGGAGGCCGCACCGGCAATGGCAGCGGAGGCGGAGCCGCTGCCCGACATGGCATCGGACCCCTTCCCCGATTTTGTCCCCGATGCTTTCCCGTAGGATTTCCCCGAATCATAACGCAATCAAAGGAGAACATGCCATGAGCAAGCCTTCCTATCTGCTGATTGGCGGCACCGGCACCATTTCCACCGAGGTGGTGCGCTATCTGCTGAAGACGGAGCATCCCACTGCCTGCGTGACCCGGGGCAGCAAGCCCCTGCCCGAGGGTGCGGAGGCGATTTGCTGTGATGCCGACGATACCCCGGCCCTGGAGGCGGCCCTGCAGGGCAGGCACTTCGATGTGGCGGTGGACTTTATCACCTTCACCCCATAGCAGGCGGAGGCCAGAGCCAGGGCGCTGATGGGCAAATGCGGCCGGTATGTGTTTATCTCCACTGCCACCGTGTATCAGAAGCCGCCGCGCTCCCTGCTGGTGACCACTGACACGCCCCATGACAATCCCTACTGGGATTATTCCCAGAAGAAAATCGAGTGCGAAAAGGTGCTGCGCCGGATGGAGAAGGAGCAGGGGCTGCCCCTGTGCATCATCCGCCCCAGCTGGACTTACGGTGACCGCGATGTGCCCTTCATCCTGCGGCCGAAGAACGGCGGCTGGGCTCTTGTATCCCGCATGCGGGCAGGCAAGCCGGTGCTGATTCCCGGGGACGGCAACATCTTCTGGACCATCACCCACGCGGCTGATCTGGCTCATGCGCTGGTGGCGCTGATGGATTTGCCCGAAACGCTGGGCGAGGATTTCCACCTGACCCAGGATGAATACATGACCTGGAACGATTTTGCCCGGGTGATTGCCGATGCCGCCGGTGCACCGGCTCCGAAGCTGGTGCATGTAGCCACCGACCGCCTGATTGAATCCGACCCGTCCCTCATCGGTCCGCTGCTGGGGGACAAGGCACAGCCCACCGTGTTTGACAACAGCAAGGTGCGCAGGTTCCTGCCGGACTTCCGGTTTGAGATTCCCTTTGCCCGGGGCATCGTCCGCTCCATCGCCGTGCTGGACAGCGACCCCGAGCTGCACATTCCCTGCAAGGAATGGAACGATTGGGTGGACGAAATGATTGAAAAGCACGGCTGAATTCAACATACAAACGACAGGAGTGTTTCCTATGCACGATCCCATGATGCACCGCAGAAGCATCCGCAAATATACCGACCGGCCTGTGGAGCAGGAGAAGATTGACCTGATGCTCCGGGCCGCCATGGCCGCGCCCACGGCCTGCAATCAGCAGCCCTGGGAGTACTATGTGGTCACCAACCGCGACACCATCGCACAGTTGGCCCGCTGCAGCCACTTCTCCAAATTTGCCGCATCGGCCCCGGTCATCATTGTGGCCTGCAAGCGCAAGCTGTCCATGGTGCCCCAGTTCGGCGATATCGATATGGCCGCCTCGGTGGAGAATCTCCTGCTGGAGGCAGACCTGCAGGGCCTTGGCACCTGCTGGATTGGCGTTGCGCCCCAAAAGCGCGTGACGCAATCTGTGGGCGAGGTGCTCAACCTCCCCATGGCTCTCTCCGCCTTCGCCATGATTGCCTGCGGCTACCCTGCCGAGGAAAAAGGCGAAGCCGGCAGGTTTGAGGAAAAACGCGTGCATTATATCCGGTGAAAAACAGTTGCAAATGCAGTTGGTATCGATTATAATGAATGCAGGGTAAGTTCTTACGAACTTAACAGCAGGTATATCTCGACCTTAACTGAGAAAGTTACAAGCGGGCATATCTCGGCCCTGAGCGAGAAAGCTCATCAGTGAGTGTTTCGCCACTCAAAGTGCGAGTTTAACAGTGGGACGGTCATGCCGTCCCATTTTCTATACAGGCAGCTGAGGTGATGTTCTTGTCAATTTCCCTTTATGAAGTGAATCCGAAATATATTGATTACCTTGTGCCGTTCGCGCCGCATCTGTTTCACAATAAAAAACCGGGACAGCAGAACGAACGGAAATATATTGGCATTCTCCTTGTTGTCGGGGATATGGAATACTTTGCACCGCTCTCGTCCTTCAAACCAAAACACGTCAACATGAAAGAGGGACTTGATTTTGTAAAGGTAGGCACCTATGCGGTGGTCAACATCAACAATATGTTTCCGGTGCCGCCGGGTGAATATACATATGTCGACATTGCAAAGGTAAAGGATATAAAATACAGACAGCTGCTGATGACAGAATACCGCATTCTGAAAAAGCTTCAGGATAAAATCAAAAAGAATGCACAGGAGCTGTACAAGCATAGAAAAGAAAAAGGCACATCTACTGCTTTGGGGAAAAGATGCAATGATTTTTTGCTGCTTGAGCAAAAATGTCAGGCATATTTCAAATAAAACGCAGCTCGCGCACAATAAAAGCCCTGCCAAATCCGGCAGGGCTTTTGCGATATTGAAAATTATTCTGCCATCAGTGCATCCACCAGCGCATCCATCTGGGTGAGGGTGGCATCATTCATGGCGGACTTCATGGTGACCACGGTGTCCAGCACGGTGATGTTCTTCATGGGCTCGAAGGCGGCCTTCATCAGCTTGGCGGCCATGGGGGCCCAGGTGCCGTTTTCCATCAGGCCCACCTTGCGGGACTGGAAGCCCTTGGCCTTCAGGTGCATCAGGAACTCCTCACCGGCGGTGAACAGGCCGCCGTCATAGGTGGCGCAGGCCAGCACCATGCGGTCGCAGCGGAAGGCATCAGCCACAGCCTTGGCGGAATCGTCGCGGGTCAGGTCGCAGAAAATGACCTTCTCGCCCTTTGCCTCCAGCTTTTCGGCCAGCACCTTGGCGGCAGCCCTGGTGTTGCCGTGGATGGAAGCCACAGCCACCAGCACGGCATGCTCCTCGGGGCGGTAGCTGCTCCAGGTATCGTACAGGCTGACGGCATGGGCGATGGCATCGCCCTTCAGCACCGGGCCGTGCAGGGGTGCCACCACGGCGATATCCAGCGCGGCGGCCTTCTTCAGCAGGGCCTGCACCTGTGCGCCGTACTTGCCCACGATGTTGATGTAGTAGCGGCGGGCTTCGTCATCCCATGCTTCATCCGCATCCAGTGCGCCGAACTTGCCGAAGCCGTCGGCGGAGAACAGCACCTTTTCGCTGGATTCATAGCTGACCATCACCTCGGGCCAGTGCACCATGGGGGCCATCACAAAGGTGAGGGTGTGGCTGCCGAGGCACAGGGTGTCGCCCTCTTTGACCACCACGCGGCGATCGGCGTAATCCTCGCCGAAGAACTGCTTCATCATGGGGAAGGTCTTGGCGTTGGCCACAATCTGCATGGCGGGGTACTTGTCAGCCAGAGCCTTCAGGTTGGCGGAATGGTCGGGCTCCATGTGCTGCACCACCAGATAATCGGGTGCCTTGCCGGCCAGAGCTTCCTCCACATTGGCCATCCATGCTTCGCTGGCCCGGGCATCCACCGTATCCATCACGGCAATCATTTCGTCCATGATGATATAGCTGTTATAGGAAACGCCGTTGGGCACCTTGTACTGGCTTTCAAACAAGTCGATAGCGCGGTCATCCACGCCGACATAAAGGATGGAATCCGTTACTTTGCTGAACATACTGCTTCCTCCCTGAAATTCAATCAAATTGACAACAGGTTGATTATAGCCCCGCGGGGGAAGGTGTGTCAATGAAGAAAGGGCCTGCTCCGGGGGATATAATTTCGCTTTTGCAGGGGATAAGCGAAGACTCTGCCTCCATTTCCCGGAACATAACAAAAAACCCAAGCCCTCAGGCTTGGGTTGTCAGTGGAGCATAGCGGACTCGAACCGCTGACCCCAACACTGCCAGTGTTGTGCGCTACCAGCTGCGCTAATGCCCCGTCAACGAGGGATAGTATAGCACGATGCGGGGGAGATGTCAAGGGGTGAAACAGAAAAAATGTTTGATTGAAAAACACAAAAAAAGAAACCCTTGTATCACAAGGGTTTCAGGGAGTGGAGCATAGCGGACTCGAACCGCTGACCCCAACACTGCCAGTGTGTTTTTCTGCTTTTGATGTTTTCTGCTATCATTTCTCAAAGTTCTGCAATGTGCCGATTATACCGGGATTGCTCTTCTTTTCTTTGTGTGTTGTTGCGTATCTGTGCATAAATTTGGTAGACAGATGGTAGACAAACAAGTTTTCGGGTAGACGAAATCACTCTGTTTTTGCACTTTCCGTTTGATGATTGACAGATAAAAACCGGGCAGACAGTGGGCGGAGCTCTGTCTGTACCCGGTAGACAAATTATGCACTTCTGGTAGACAAATCAGCCCAGCAGGGACGCAAGTTTATCCGCTGCGGATTTATCCATTTTCTCCAGCGCGTGCCCGTAGACATCCAGCGTCACTGATGCGCGACTGTGTCCCAGTCGGCGGGAGACCGTCTCAATATCAATTCCCTCCGCCAGAAGGAGCGTTGCGGAAGTGTGCCGGAGGTCATGGAGACGGATACGGGGGAGCTTGTCGGACTCGTTCGCGCAGCAAGTGTTGTACAAATCACAAATCTAATGGAACTTGTGAGCGGGGGTAGAAATGTTCATCATCTTGCCGGAGTCAGTCTGGATGAAAATAAATTGCTTTTCAAAATTGCTTCCGCGCTGTCCTTCCCACTTTGTGCCCAGAGCAAGGGCAAGCTGGAGCTCTTCCTTTTTCCACTGGGCAAGCTTGGCAAAGCACCGCTCCGGCAGACGGATTGTTCTCACGCCGGACTGCGTTTTTGTTTCCTTGATGATAAGTCCGGCGGTTTTCGTCATGGAGCAAGCTTTCGTGATAGATACGGTTTGATTTGTAAAATCAATGTCCGCCCATGTGAGCGCAAGGATTTCTTCCCGCCGGAAACCGCCATATACCGCCAGATTGAAGAAGCATTGAAACTGGGTAGAAATACGCCTGTTCTCCACATAGTCCATCACAAGATACTTTTCGCCGGAAGAAGTGAGCGTCCGGGTATGTGATTTGTGGATGATGGGGAAGGAACTCTCCAGCGCATTGAGAAAAATTCGGGCTTGTCTGTCATCAAAGAAGTGCAGCGCGTCCGACTTCTTTTGCTTGGGGAGCTCTACCCGTTCGCAGGGGTTTTCGTCAATTACTTTCATTCTGTACGCATAGCCAAAAACTGAATTCAGACAAGCGTAAGAATACTTTACCGTTGCCGGAGAGAGTCCGGACTGATACAGCTTGTTAATGTAGGACTGTACTTGCACAGGATGAATTTTCGCAATCTTCATATTGCCCAGCTCCGGCAGAGCATGACGGCGAATATTTGCATTGTAGTTTTCCCGCACGGCAATGGTTAAGTGTGTGCTTGCCCAGTCTGTATCCCATATAGAAACAAAGTCCGCGAAAGATACTTTGTCGCCAGAGAGATACTTACCCGCCTTGACCCGCGATTCAAATTCCTGCGCGAACCGCTGCACTTCTTTTTCAATCGCTTTGGGCGTTGTGGCAGTGGGCTTGTAAGTAGTTGTCTGAAAGAGTTTCTTTCCTTCTGTATCGCGCCCCAGTGAAACCGTAATAAGATACGAGCCGTTCCGGTTTTTAATACTTGCCATCTGGTTGACCTCCTTTGCCGGGTATCAAGTGTTGTACTGCTTTACTTTGATTGTATCTTCTTTTTAATTGCTTTCATCTTTTTCCCGTTTTTCTTTACCCGCTCGACCTCTTCATTTGTGTACATACCTACCGGGTCAAGCTCTTGCATTTTCTTTGCCGGAATTCCTTCAAGGTACAGACAGTCAGTGCCCTATAGTATGACTGCTGCTTCACCTTTTTTCATTTCCAGTTGCTTGTATTTAAAGAACCGCTCGACATACTCGCGAATTCTGAATTGAAGCTCCAAAAGGGTTTTCATATCATACTCCGAAAGTCCGAGCATTTGACCGTCCCTCTGTATCTGAAGCAATCCTTTTCCGGTCGTTTTTGCTTTATCAGCAAAATCTTGCCGTTTATATTCATAATTGATACAGAAGCAATCGTCATCATCAGAGTTCCAGCTTTCCTTGATGGGCTGGAGCTTTGAGAAAATTGGGAAGAGACCGTCAAAGTCAACGATGTTTCTCAATCCCTTGAGCAAGGTCAAATCAATGCCGTATTCGTCTTCCGCTTTTGCTTCCAGCTTTGCTTCTATTTCATCGGCAAACTCTCTGTCATACAGATATTTATCGTCGTGCGTCTGGGGGCGGAATTCGTCGATGCTTACGCCCAGCACTTGAGCAATCGCGGGGAGATAGGAACGGGGGGACATTTTCCCGCTCTTCCACTTGGACACATAGGTAGTGTCGACCGATGTCTCCGGAAGTATCTTCTTTATTTCCTGCGCAAACTGTCGACCGGACTTCCCTTTGTTTTCCCAGTGCTCCTTGTACAACGCTTGAAAACGACTGATTACAAAGTCCCTCTTGTTGCTTTTTGTTCCCGGCATTGAGTACCCTCCTTTGAAAAAAGTTGCAGTATAATGATTTATTGAAATAATCAACCTTTCGATAATAAGAATAATGCAATATACTTCAATTGTCAACAAAAACAATAACGGTTGACAGAAAGGAAGTATCTATTTGAAAAATAAGAAAATCAGAGACGCAATCAACGCGTCCGGGAAGCGATACTGGGAGGTTGCAAAGCTCATCGGCATTGCAGATACCACTCTGTCGCGCAAACTGCGTGAAGAGCTACCCGCAGAAGAGCAAGCGCGGATTATTGCCTTGATTCACGCGCAGGAAAAGGAGGAAAACGCATGACCATTTCAAAGGAGACCGAACTCCGGGTATCACCCAGTCGCAAGGTAAGAGTACAGCACTTGACCGGAGACTTTTTCCAGTGGTGTATTCAGTATCGCGGAAACGGGCACTATTTCCACAGCTTTGAAGCGGTCTGCGCTTACATTGAAGGACGCTGGAGCAAGATGGTGCTGGAGGAGGCGGATTTCCTGTGAGTGAAATCCATATCCCGACTATGCTTACCCTGCGGGAAGCAGCGCAGCGCACCGGACTGTCTTACGACCATTTGCGCAAGCTCTGTCTTACCGGAAAGATAGTTCATATCCGCGCTGGAAGTAAATTTCTTATCAATCTTGAGCGATTGATTGACTTTTTGAACGGAGGTTATCAGATATAATGAAATACACTTTCGATAGCAAGATGATGGAGCGTTACGCTTTTATCGTCAATCTGATTCCAGAAGGGGAAGAAAACGCCGTATCCATGCGCGACCTTGCCCGTGCTCTGCAGACAGAAGAACGCAAAGTCCGCCAGTATGTGGAGAAAGCGCGCGCAGATGGTTTGTTTATCTGCTCCGGCGATGCCGGATATTTCCTTCCGGCGGATGATGCCGATTTAATCCGTTACTACCGCAGACATCATGCACGACTGAAAACATCTTACCGCGCACTGCTTCCGTTGAAAAAGTATCTGGGCAAGCGTGCCGACGCTCCCAGCACTGCCGGGAAGGAAAAGCAGAGCGCAGCGCGCAAGCCCCTCCGAGTCAAACGGCAAGCCCGGCAGAAGGAAGTGCTGCAGTGATAGCCCGGTTTGTGCCGGAGTCCTTGAAGGTGCTCCCGGTGTGGTGCTTGTGGCGAATTGAAGAGAAGCACGGCAGAAATACGAAAGTGCCATATTCGGCAAGATACACCGGGAGAGCGTCCTCCACCGACTGCAGCACTTGGGATACTTACGCCCACGCCGTTGCAAAGCTCCGACAGTCTCCCGGCTTTTACAACGGTCTTGGCGTGATGATTGCAAAGGAATACAAGCTCATTTTTGTTGATGTAGACCATTGCATTATTGATGGGGAGTTAGACAGTCGGGCACGCGATGTGCTCGACGCTCTTCCCCAGAGCTATGCAGAAATCAGCCAGAGCGGAAGTGGACTCCATGTTTTGACGCTGGGAGAGATTGAGCGCAGTTTCAAGAACTCTGTCAACGGGGTGGAGGTATATTCCGAAAAGAGATTTTGCGCGTTCACTGGGCAGAGCATTGCCCCAAATTAGCCCCAAAATGAGCCTTCTGGGCTTGCCTATCTGTATCACCGATACAAGACAGCAGACAGAAAAGCGACCGCTCACAGCGTGCCTGTTGTGCCCCTTGTGGGGGACGACCATCAATTGATAGACCGCGCCAGCAAGCACGGCAAATTTGCAGAACTCTACTCCGGCAACTATGCCGGGTGCGGGTATGAATCGCGGTCTGAAGCAGACTTTGCACTGTGTATTCAACTTTGCTTCTGGGCTGATGGAGATACGGAACGGATGGACAGACTTTTTAGATCATCAGGGCTTTATCGTGAAAAATGGGAGCGCGACGACTACAGACGCAGGACAATTGAGAACGCTTGCCGATGTTGTGAGTAGACCGTGACGGAATTTACACGGCGGAAAAGAAGGGAGGAAGCGAAAGAAATTGAAAGACTCTTTGTTAACCAGTGGAAGGATTGACAATCAAAAAATACTTGAGCGTATCCGCGCGCTTGACCCCTTCCATAACAGGAAATACTGCAGACGCGACGAAATGACCGTAGCCAGATTGTTTTCCGATATATTCGGCGGGATTGCCCGATATAATACCACTGCAAAAAGCTGGTTTGTGTATGACGGTATCAAATGGAAATCCGATTTGGGCTCAATGGTTGTGGAGGACTACGCAAAGCGATTCGCTACAGCACTTCTGATATATTCGGCGGATGTATCCGACAACGGGTACAGTCAATTTGTCGTCAAGTACGGCGACCGCAGCAAGCGCATGGTGATGCTTGACGATGCCCGGAGCTATCGTCATCTGTGCAATGCAGATTTAGACCAGCACCCGGAACTCTTCAACTGCCAAAACTGCGTTATCAATCTTGATACGCTGGAGACGCTGGAGCATGACCCGGATATGCTGCTGTCAAAGTGCGCAAATGTCATCTATGACCCCAGCGCGGAAAGTCCGGAGTTTGTCAACTTTATGAATCAAGTGATGTACTCCGACCGGGAGAAAATTCGTTACATCCAGAGTGTACTGGGATACGCGCTCACCGGAAGCAATACGCAGGAATAGTGCTATATGTTTTACGGCGCGACGACCAGAAACGGCAAGAGTACGCTGCTGGATACGATGGAGTATCTGTTCGGCGACTACGCTTCCCATATTCAGCCGGAGACGCTTGCCCAGCAGAAGGACAGGAACTCCCGCTCTGCTTCCGGCGATATTGCCCGGCTTGATGGCGTGCGCTTGCTTCACATGAGCGAACCGCCCAAAAGAATGAAATTCGATGTGGCATTGCTCAAGACGCTGCTGGGCAGAGACAAAATCACAGCGCGCCATCTGTACGAAAGAGAGTTTGAATTCGTTCCGGTGTTCAAGCTGGTCGTGAATACGAATTATCTTCCAGTTGTGACGGATGATACGCTGTTTTCTTCCGAACGCGTAAAGGTCATTACTTTCAATCGGCATTTCACGCCGGAAGAGCAAGACCGGGAACTAAAGGGACGATTGAAATCATCCGAGAATATCTCTGGTATCTTCAATTGGTTACTTGATGGATTGAAGGTCTATCAGCAAGCAGGAAAGCGTATTCTCGCACCAGAGAGCGTAAAGCAAGCGACAGCAGCGTACCGTGAGCAAAGCGACAAAATCAAGCAGTTTATGCGCGATTGCTTGATACCCACGCAGGGTGCGTGCGTCTCCGGCAAAGAAGTATATGAAGCGTTCTCCTTCTGGTGCAAAGACAACGGATACGGCACAGAGAACAAGACGAACTTCTTTGATGAACTCCGCAGCAAGGGCATTCTTTCCGACTCAGGCACGGTCTCCGGCAGGACGCAGCGCAATGTCGTGAAGGACTATCAGATTGACCCGGCAGCGACTCCGCCGACTTATTACAGCACTTGACCAGCACCGCCTGTGCAAATTGTGCATTTTCAAAGTAAACTTTTCCGGAGCGCATATAGGAAAGTTTACGACAGAATTACACAGTTTGCACAGCAGTGCGCGCTCTGACCGTTCCGCTGGTGCTGGTGAAGTGATGTACTCAAGCGCACCGCTCCCCCCTATGCCCATCAAAAAGGAAGGGGGGTACAGCCCTGCAAGGGGAAGGGAAAAAAGACTGGACAAGCTCCAAAAGTTTCTTTTTGGTTTCTCCCCCCCCACTCCAGCTTTTACTCGCGGAAGGTCACAAGCCAGCGGATGGCACTTTGTATAAATGCACGCACTTCACCAGACGAAAGGGGGATACCCCCAATAGCTGGATAGGTCAATTTACCCATGCGAGCCAGAGATGGGCGGTCTTTTCACACAAGGAGAAATTCTCCGAACCTTTTTCGACCACGACTCCGGCAAAGAAAACAGGATTTCACCGGAGAAAACAAGATAAGCAAAGAAACACTCCCAGACGCTCTGATTTACAGATAGTTTGGGAGTGTTTTCAAATTTTTTTTGTTTTCGGTAGACAAATGGTAGACAAATCAGTTTTTCGCAGATTTATCAAGAATGGCAAAAAAAGAAGAAACCCTTGTATCACAAGGGTTTCAGGGAGTGGAGCATAGCGGACTCGAACCGCTGACCCCAACACTGCCAGTGTTGTGCGCTACCAGCTGCGCTAATGCCCCATCAACGGGAAATATTATAGCACAACTTTTCCCGTTTTGAAAGAGGGAAATTGATATTTTTTGAAATTTTTGCAAATTTTCTTCTTTTTGGCATCAAAACCGATGCAGAGCAGGGGTCATTCCGGAAAGAAAACGCCCTCCAGCAGCACAATATCATCCATGGGAATGGCCTGACCGGAGCACAGCACCATTTGGCGCTCATACAGGCGCAGCTTTTTCACCGGCGCTGTGACCTGTTCAATCCGTCCGCCGTCCTTTTTCTCATCGGGGACGAAATACGATACGGTGACGGGCGGCGTTTCGCCCTGTGATTCCAGCTGTGCGGCAATCGTCCGCAGGCGGCGGTCGATGGTGAGCAGGGCCTCGTCATCCTCCTGTGCGCGGGATAGGGTCAGGCGGCCGGCCTCGCGGACCTCGTCATCATAGCCGGTGAGGGCGGCAAAGGGGGAAAACTGGGCGGCGCGGTCGTGCATGCTCATGGGCGGATGCGTGCGCGACTCGTGGTGGGGCAGATGGCGGATGGATGCGTAGGGGTCTGTCATGCCTTGTGGCCTCCGATCATGCTGTTTCGCTCCCGGGCAGTGGCGCCGTCCTCCAGGTTGGTGCCCATGAGCACGGAATTTTTGCCGAATTTTTTCTTCAGCCCCAGCATGGCCTGCTGCAGCTTTTTCTCCCGGGCCAGGGCTTCCTCCTGCTGTTTTTCCGCCTCATCCCGGGCGGATACATCCGCAAACAGGTCCAGCTGAACAGGCGCGGCGGCAGGGATTTCGCCCTCGGGGATGACCTCGCATACCGTCAGGCTGATGTAGCGGCACAGCAGCTTATGGTTGACGATGCGGTCAAACAGCACCGTGGCCTCACTGGTCAGCTGGCGGGAGGAGGCGGTGTGCTTTTCCAGCCTTGCGGAGCCGTTGGCATGCTTCGGCACCCGGCGGCCGTAGCGGTCGGTTTCCTCGGCGATATCCTCCGTTGGGTCAGACAGGCTGTCGGAATCGTAGCCGATCATCAGGCTGATGTGGTTGGTCACGCAGCCCTTGTCCACCAGCTCCAGCGCCATCTGGTCGGCCATCTCCCACACAATCAGCCGTGCGGTGTCGCAGGGAGTAGGGCCGGACAGCACCTGCCCCAGACACAGACTGTTGTTCTCCGGCTTGTAGCCCTTGATATCGGCAATGGTGCAGGGCTCCCAGCCCCAAGCGTGGTCGATAAGCAGCTGGGCGTTGATGCCGAAAAGCCGGTACAGCACCTCTTCGTTGGTGTGGGACATCATGGCCACATCCCCCATGGTGAACATGCCGTGGGCCTCCAGCTTTTTGCGGGTGCCGGGACCGACCCGCCAGAAATCCGTCAGCGGGCGATGGCTCCACAGCAGCTCCCGGTAGGATTCCTCCGTCAGCTATGCGATGCGGGCGCCGTTTTCATCCGCCGGAATCCGCTTGGCCATGATATCCATGGCGGCCTTGCACAAAAACAGGTTGGGCGCGATGCCTGCAGTGGCGGTGATGCCCGTTTCCTGCAGCACATCTGCCATGATGCGTCGGGCCAGCTCCCGGGCGGTGGTCTTGTAGGTGGGCAGGTAGGCGGTCACATCCATGAAGACCTCGTCGATGGAATAGACGTGGATGTCCTCCGGGGCCACATAGCGCAGATAGATTTGGTAGATGTCGGTGGAGTGCTTCATGTAGGCAGCCATCTGGGGCGGCGCGGCGATGTAGGAAAGGGCCAGCGACGGGTTCTCCGCCAATTCCCGGGCATCGCAGGATTCACCGGTCAGACGGCCGCCGGGGGCGCGCTTGCGGCGCTCCTCGTTGATGGCCTTCACCCGCTCCACCACCTGAAACAGCCGGGGACGGCCGGGGATGCCGTAGGCCTTCAGGGAAGGGGAGACCGCCAGACAGATGGTCTTCTCCGTGCGGCGCACATCGGCCACCACCAGATTGGTGCCCATGGGGTCAAGACCCCGTTCGCGGCATTCCACCGAGGCGTAGAAGGATTTCAGGTCGATGGCGATGTAGGTGCGCTCCATGGCGGTCCTCCTTTCCGGAAAATCAGGTGTCGGGCGGATTAATCAGCCGCGCAGGCCGCGGTAAAGGCGGCGAAGATTTTGTTCATGTCCTCGCTATGACCGGCGTAGAATTCCGGATGCCACTGCACGCCCCACACAAACCGCTTGCCGGGGAAGAAGGCGGCTTCAACCAGCCCGTCATCGGCCCGGGCCATCTCCGCAAGGCAGGGGGCCAAATCGCATACGGCCTGATGGTGCAGGGAGTTCACAGGCAGCGTGTTCTTTTTAAGCAGCTGCTGCAGGGGCGAGCCTGCCGTCAGGGCAACGCTGTGTGCAGGATGATGGTACGGCGCCTGCTGGCGATGGCAGGCGGGTGACGGGTGCTGGCTGGGCAGGTCCTGATACAGGGTGCCGCCCAGTGCGGCGTTGATGAACTGCAGTCCGCGGCAGATGCCCAGCACAGGCATGTCCCTTTCCAGTGCAAGGCGCAGGAGGATGGTCTCCATCCTGTCCCGCAGGGGACAGAGCTGGCCCAGCTTTTCGTGGGGCGGCTGATGATACAGCGCCGGGTCCACATCCTGTCCGCCGGTGAGCAGCAGACCATCCGCCTGATCAAGCAGCTGATGCAGGGCGGGCTCATCATCCGTGAGGGGGAGCATCACCGGGATGCCGCCGGCGTTGGTGACACCGTCAAAATAATGGGGGAGCATCCACAGGCTCTGCTTTTCTTCATCCCACAGGGGAGCAACGGCAATAACGGGTTTTTTCATATTATATAGCACCCCTTTTCTTGTTTTTGAAAGCACTATTGTAGCATGTTCCGGTGCAGGGCGCAAGAAAAGGCGGGCACGGAGACTGTTTTCTTTCTGTTTGTGCGAAGAAAATAATATTAAATAATATAAATATGATTGAATTAACGATGATTTGCCCTTATAATAAAATCAGATATCCATATCAATTTGTTTGCTGTGCAATTCACCCGGAAGGTGAGGTGATGGGGATTGAAACGACAATGGGTCCGGCGAGGGCGCATGCTGGCGCTGGGGCTGGCCTGTACGCTGGCGGTGACGCCGGCGCTGTCTGCCGGATTAAAGCTGCCTTCTGCGCTGTCTGTCATTGAGGCGGATGCCTTTGCGGGCACCGACCTGACCGGTGTGACAGAGCTGACACTGCCGAAGGTGGAGCTGACGGACGAGAATGATGCCTTTGCCGGGCTGACGGGACTGCGGCTGGTCAATGACCCGGGCAACATCTCCGGCATCGAAGCGCTTTCCATCCCCTGGGACAACGGCAATCCCATCTTGCTGGTCACCGGCGAGGAATCCCCCGGTGCAGCGTTTGCGCTGGCAAGCGGCATCGATTTCAAAACACCGGGCACGGTATATCGGGCGCTGGTCATCGGCAATACCTACCCCAACAGTTCAAACTCGCTGCAGGGACCTGACCGGGATGCCCAATCCGTGGCCAGTATGCTGAAGGGCTTCGGCTCAACGCCCTTCCGCACCACCGTCCGCTACAACCTGACCAGAGCGCAGATGCTGTCGGCGATTTCCGCCACCTTTGCCGGTGCAAAAAGCTCGGATGTGTCCCTGTTCTATTATTCGGGACATGGCGGCTACAACACCGGCGCGCTGGTGGGCACCGACAACGGCTTACTGCATCCGGCACAGCTGCGCGCGGCACTGGATGCCATCCCCGGGCGCAAAATTGTGCTGATTGATGCCTGCTACAGCGGCACGCATACCGACCAGATGGCCGGAAGCTACGCCCTTCGCACAAATGCAGAGCCGTCCGCCGACAGCTTCTGCGACAGCATGATTGCCGCCTTTGCCGGCAGCAGCACCTTCTCAACAAGAAGAAGCGGTACGGCAAATCCCTACTATATGATTGTGTCCTCTTCCTCCGCATAGAAGAGCCTGAGCCTGCTGCAGGCAGACGGCGTTGCCTACGGCCTGTTTACCCGATGGCTGTGCCGCGCAGCCGGATATGATGAAGTCAAAGGCAGCTATACCGGCGCGCTGTCGGGCGACAAAAACGGCGATGGGGTGCTGACCACCCAGGAGCTGTATGTTTACGCCCAAAGCAATGTCAGCAGAGTGATTAATCAGATTAATCAATCGGAAGAGGAAAAAGGCTCGACAACCCGCTATGCACAAACGGTGCAGTGCTACCCCGCGAACAACCATGCCTTTGGCATGCTTCGGAAATAAACAAAGCGACCATTCTTTCATGAAAAGGAGTGCCTGCGATGACAAGCAAATTCCGTCGATTCCTGTCTCTGCTGATGGCAGTGGCCATGGTGATGACCACCCTCCCGCTGGGTGTATTCGCCGAGGAAGCCGTTCCTCAGGCAGAGCCGGTGGTGGAGACTGCGGCGCCCACGCCTGAACCCACCAAGGCTCCGACCCCGGAACCCACCGAAGCACCCACCGAGGTGCCCGTGACGGAAGCTCCTGTGGTAACGGAAGCCCCT